>CANQKW010000089.1 GCA_947624555.1 uncultured Clostridia bacterium | reverse complement strand
TGAAATTACAGTCGCAATTGAAAAACTCAAAGGGCAAAAAGGTGTACGGCTATTTGCAGCCGAATGTCAAGAAAACCATTGACCAAATTGTAGCAGAGCTTGCAAAAAATCCTGTACTGAAAAAGATGTATGACGAATGGTGTAAGCTCGAACAGCTAAAGTATGAAACCTACACAAGCGCAGTGCAGAAATTTCCGCCGTTGGAGGAAAACAAGGTGTTCAAGCCGATCAAGAACGCGGTTATTCAAGCGGTTTTGAATATGGAAAATGTTCAGAACGAACAGCCGAAAAGTAATATTCAAAATACAATTTTCGGCATTCTCAAAGCGTTCGCGAATTTAATTTCCGATGACTATAGCCGTAGCCTGCACGGGCAGAAACTTCGCACCGAGCATAAGCTGAAAGCCGTGATACGCCGTAAGAAACAAGCTCTAGGTTTGAAAGAAAATCCGCTGGAGAATCCACAATTCAGGGAGTGATGACTTGTTAAATAATCGTGAAATTTATTCCACAAACCTACCGCACCGCGCTATCGCGGTGTATATGTATCTGCGTGACCGTGCCGGAAAGGACGGTTCCTGCTACCCGGCTGTTTCCACAATAGCGCAGGACTTGAAAATGTCCAAAAGCACCGTGAAACGCGCTCTCTCCGATCTTGAAAAAGCAAGTTATATCAGGCATGAGCGCAGATACCGACAATCGGGCGGAAACTCAACGAACCTTTACTTCGTCGAGCGACCGCCTTAATTTTTTGAGATTTTTTTCACTCACAAGGGGGAAATCTGCCTTGTCGGTGGACTAAGGATAGGTTCACAGTGGACTAACAATGTTAAGTAATCAATTTAATAATTTTTATATTCTGAAGAAAGGAGTTTTTTATGCCCTACATCAATTTTTCGGAAGATGATTTATACCGCGCGAATACTGCTGATTTAGTTTCGTATTTGGAACAGCATGGGGAATGTGTGAAAAAAGTCGGTTCAACTTATCAGTACATCTACACGGACGGCTCGGGAACTCACGACAGCGTTACGATCTCCGGCGGCAAGTGGTATGACCACAAGAATCAGCGCGGCGGTTATGCAATCAAGTTTCTGCAAGAGTACCTCGGTTTTTCTTTTCAGGATTCGGTAATTGAACTGCTCGGTGGGCATTGTGACGCGCAGACCGTCCGTCCCGCTCCGAGAGAAACGCCCAAGCCTGTTCCCAAACCGTTCGAATTGCCCGAACCCAACAGCGATATGCGGCGGGTTTTCGCATATCTTACCAAGCAAAGATTTATTTCCCCCGAAATTATTTCGTTCTTCGCCCATGAACACAAAATCTACGAGGAAAAGAAATATCACAATGTCGTGTTCGTGGGAACGGACGAGAATGGTACTCCCAAGCAAGCCTCGGTGCGCTCTACATTGAGTTTCGGGAAAACGTTTCGGATAACGGTTGCGGGTTCGGATACGAAATACAGCTTCTCTCATTTTGGAAATGACGGGAAACTGTTCGTGTTTGAGGCACCGATAGATATGCTGTCGTTCATCACGCTGTACCAAAAGGATTGGCAGCAGCACAGTTACATTGCGATGAACGGTGTGTATGAAAGTGCGGTGCTGAAAGCACTCGAAGATCATTCCGATTTGCGTAATGTGTATCTCTGCACCGACAATGACGAGGGCGGCATTGAAGCTGCGGAACATCTGAAAGATATTCTCAAGGCAAAAAAATACGAAAATATTTTCAGAATTTCTCCGCAAAACAAAGACTGGAACGAGGACTTGAAAGCCCATAACGGTGCAGAATATCTTCCTGCTGTTCCTCATGAGCGCAGAGAACTTTATTTGCAGAGCGTTTCCGAGCTGAACGAGATGAAGATCAACCCGAACCGCATAGCCAATGACCTAATAGCCGCCTATAATTCCGCTGATCGTATTCGATTGGCGAAGTTTTCTATTGCAGCGAGCGAACATTTTTTGAAGATCTCGGGTGTGGATTTTCCGCTCGATATGATGAAGGACAGGCTCACGGACGAATACAAATGCTATCAGGACAAGGGCAGCATCTCTGTGAAACTTGGCAAACTACAAAACGCAATGAAAGCAGGATTGGAACAGCTTCGCAAGCTGTCACAGACTACCGTCGAGTTGAAAATTACGGCACGGAAATTTTATGACATTGCCGATTGTGCGCTGAAATTATCGGCAGAAGAAACGCTCACCCAACGAGCCGAGCAACAAGAAACATCCGAGGAAGTTCCCTCGGACGAGCCTCAATTTTCTCAAGCAATGAATTTATAAATCGGAGGACGAAATGAACACAGCACAAATTTTTCTGCTCTGCTTATGCGGAGCTTTTTTACTCGTAATCGCGGCACTTGCCACGATAGGAAACCTTTATTCCCTCAAGGGAATACCGAACAAGCCCGTTGGTAACGGACAGCACGGTACGGCGAGGTTTGCCACAAAGGGAGAGGTTACCCGAACCTACAAACAAATCCCCTACACGCCCCATTTGTGGCGAAACGGCGAGCAGCTTCCGAGCGT
>CANQKW010000088.1 GCA_947624555.1 uncultured Clostridia bacterium | reverse complement strand
TCCTCCGACTTTGCCGATTTTCCGAAACTGCGAGCAGTTAAAGAGTCCCGTCGAGCAGGTCTTGTATGCTCGTTCAGCATAACTTAACGGCCAACCACAATCTGCACATTTCACTAATCCCGCGAAAATCTGCGTTTTTCCCGATTTCATGGGTCTCCTGCGGCTTGCAATTTGTTTCTGCACTTGATTAAAAACATCTTTCGAGATGATGGCTTCGCGGGTATTCTCAACGCGGAACCATTCACTTTCGGGTTTGCGTATTGACTTCTTATTCTTGTACGACACATTCGTCTGCTTGCCGTGGACGCTGTTACCGATGTACGTTTCATCAGATAGAATTCCTCTGACGGTGCTAATCGTCCAAGTGTACGATTTTTCAGCAGGAGCGTTGTCATAGAATTTTGAGAACAGTCCATATTTCTTGTAGTTGAAATATCCCGGGGTAGGGATTTTTTCAGATGTGAGTGTACGGGCTATTTTTCCTGCGCCAGCACCATGAACAGCGAGATTGAAAATCTTTTCGATTATCCAAGCGGTGTCAAGGTCGATAGCGAGTTTATTACGGTTTTCGGGATGACGCATATAGCCTAAAGGTGCGGTCGTGAATGTTCGCTCGCCTGCCGCAAACTTTGCATGAAGAGCAGCCTTAACTTTACGACTGGTATCTTTTGCCATAAACTCGTTAAACAGGTTTTTGAACGGAACAAAGTCGGATAACCCCTTGTCGGTATCTTCATTGTCGTTGACCGCGATGTAGCGGACGTTCATCTCAGGAAACATAAATTCCAGATAATAGTCCATAGTGACGTGTTCTCTGCCAAATCTTGACAAATCTTTTGTTACGACACAGTTTACCTTGCCTGCTTCAATATCCGACATCATTCTTTGGAAAGCGGGCCTCTAGAAATTCGTGCCGCTCCAACCGTCATCGACGTATTCGTCAAAAGCAAAAAGTACGTTATCCTGCGCGAATTTCTGCAAGACTATTCGTTGCGTTTTTATCGAAATGCTATCCCCAAAATTTTCGTCATCTCTGGAAAGCCGCAGGTAGAGGGCTGCTGAATATTTTGCATTGTTGGGTGATTTCATTTATAACCTCCTTTGTGAATCACCCACGCTTACAATACAAAAGAATTATATCATAAGCATGGCACAATTTCAAGCTTTAAAGTGATGATTTTGCGGAATATTTTATTACATCTTCGAGCAGATTTGACAACAGTTTGCCGTCTTTATTAAAATGCTCCGAAACCTTGATGTGGGAATTTCCGACGTAGAAAAACTTCTCGCCGTCGGGTTCTGTGCCGTAAAAAGGTTCTGGTTTGGGCTCATTCTCCCATTTCCAATCTTTCAAAATCTCCTTGGGCGGGAAGTCCAGTGGCTCATAACATTCGCAAAGGTCTATAGAGTCGTAATTGTTCATGTTGTCCTCCTTAAATTTCTTGATTTTTATCTTTTGACTTGTTTGATTCTTCATGCAAAGTTCGGTTTATATTATTCGCGATTATTTGTGGCCGCTTGACATCGCTGCGTTTTTCTTTCAATTCCGCATACAGTTCATTCTCCTGTGATGTCAGCCGTTCAATCTCCGACTGCAAACTCTTGTAGCTCGGGATTTTTGTGATACCATGTTCTTTGAAATATTTCCGGGCAGACTCCATAATGATAAATTCACTTTCGTGTTTCTCGCGGAATTTTGCCTTTGCTATGTCAGACTTCAACGCCCGATACTCATCACGAATAGTCTTAGTATTTGCATAAGCAAGTACACGTTTCTGAAGTTCCTTTTTGCCACGAAGTTCGGATTCAACGCTCTTGAGTTTTTCTCGGCACTCGCTTTCCTCGGTCTTTGCCATTTTTAGTGCGGTCTGCAAATCTTCGAGCGACTGGAATCCATACTTTTCAAGCTCAGCGACGCTTTTTGCAGACTGCTTGAGATTGAAAACTTTCGCCCAATGTTCAAATCCAGCACCCTTTTCGGGCGTTACATCGACCATTTGCGAAATACTGTCGTGATATGTGTTGATTTTTGAGGTTTTTGCCGTCTGTAATCGCGCCAAAATGCTCGGTTGAGAAGATATGTCTGGCACGGCTTTTTGCTCCAACTGTCGCGATTTCTGCTCAAAAGTGGCACTTATTGCGGCAAGGTCGAAGTCGTCGCCCAAGCGCCGGGCGGTTATAGGCTTAGATCGGTCGGAAGTCAGATAATATAACCGCCCTCGGCTCTGCTTGACGGTTACACTATCACGGAGTAGTAGACTGGAAAACTCATCAAAATTTGTCGCAATTTCAAGTGCTTTCCTAATAATCTGCCGCAACTTTTCCTTGTCAGTTTCAAACTTTGTCGGTTTGCCACTTGCAGACAATTCAGACTGACCGCGCCGTTTCACCCAATATTCGCCCTCGGTCACGCGCTCCTTGCTGCCATTAAGCAAATCAACCTGATGTAATCCCTCACGCTGGCACATCTCCATAACCTCAGCACGGAAATAGTTCATAGCCGCCTCGGTGCAGCGGTGCTTACAGCCAGCTTTCGTATCCGCGGG
>CANQKW010000087.1 GCA_947624555.1 uncultured Clostridia bacterium | reverse complement strand
TCGTCATCTGAGAAATAGAATCTCGTCATCTGAGAAATAGAATCTCGTCATCTGAGAAATAGAATCTCGTCATCTGAGAAATAGAATCTCGTCATCTGAATCTGCATTTGAAGATATACGGATAAAATTAGAGCCGAAAACAAGTCTATCAATATAATTAAAACAGGTTTTAAAACAATCTATCAACAAGAGGCGACCGAAAAGCCAGAAAAGAAAGATTTTTAAAGTAGGCGGGCAAGTTTCAGTAAATTCTTTTGATTAAATAAAAGAAAGAAGAAGAAAACGACAGAGGAGCAGAAAAAAGAGAGAATCATTTTCCGCCCGCCGTCGCCCGCAGAGGCGGTGAAATCTGAACATAAAGGTTAAAGGGGGGAAACCCCCCTAACCCCCCGCCAGAAAGAGGGAGTTAGAATTACGCCCCAGAAATCGATAGGCACAGTGTTGTACAACGCAATAAGCGTGATGACGGTGCTTACGCACTCCCCCTGCACATAGATAGGCTAAATGTATTATACACAACAGCATATACTAATAGCAAAATGTGATTACGCCGTCCGGGGCAAACTGGGGAGCCCTTAAGATGACCTGCTACTCTAAAGAGTATCCCCCAGACCCCCTATAAGGTAATAATTCTACTGGAGTTCAAAAGACCCGAAGTAAAAGTGCCGAAAAGTACAACCCCCGACGCAACGATATTTAAATAATTTAATAGTAAAAACATTATACTTATTTTTTTGTATAAGATACACAATATATAATTTTGTCAAATTTTAAAAATTTTTTTGTAGTTAAAAACGGCTTAATATAGCCAAAAACAAACTATAAAAATTTTTTAAAATTTATGAAAAACTTGACAATAAAAATATTTGTATAATATGCACAATAAAAATGATGTGCAAAGAAAATCGTGCACAAACAGGCATTTGAATAGGCGTAAGTGGGCGACAGGGAGAATTAAGGCACGGACATTGCCTGAAAAAACCGCAAAGAGACAAGGGTCTAAGATTTTTCTTGTTCGTTTTTTCCGAACTTCAAATTTCGTTGTTTTCGGTGCCGAATCTGCTGCTGTCATTTGCCGTAGTTCGCGAGTAGGACGTTGTCATGCATCGTCTTTGATATCGCCCGACAGTGGCAGAGAAAGTAGCCATGCGGCTGGCGTTGCAAAATTGAGGGCGAAGTAGGCTTGTAAATCACTCCTTTTTTTAGTGACACTATTATGTGGTTAATATCAAGTAAGGGGGCGACCCCCGCAGAGCGGGGGCAACCCCCCGTAGAACCTAAAGCTTATCAGTCCGGTGAAGAGGAACGCCAGAAATTAAATTATCAAATCCATCAAAAGTGAGTTGTTCCGACGGTTGCAGTCGCTCATCAGATGGGAAGTCTGATTGTGATGCAGAATTATTGTCTATAAATCCATTTACTTCATAATTATTTATACAAATTTTTTCGTACATATCAACATCAAAGCTATCATCAGGAAGTGAAGGCAGCTTATCAGGGTCAAGATGCTCAATACAAGAACAAAGATATTTTGCGGGGTTTCTAATAGGTTCAGTAGAATTAACAATCATACGACCATAAAGTAATTTAAGGCGTTTTCTAAGGGGGTTAGGCTCACGCTCGGAAGAACGTAACACTTTACAAGAAAGCATATTACACAAGACTTTAATATCAGCCTCTGAAAGGTCTTTTTCAAAGTCTCCCGACAAATACGGCTGACTACTCAAATAAGGACGCAGTTGTTCCGACGGTTGCAGTCGCTCATCAGACGGACAGTCTGATTGTGATGCAGAATTATTGTCTATAAATCCATCAAGTTCGGGAACGTCAAATTGCTTGTCATTCTTTGAAATACGGAATATAATAGAAAGCCATTTGCCACGACTTCCACGCTTTCCGCATTCGTATGTATAGCATATATCCGTGTTTTCGGCTAATGCCTTTTGACAATTATCAAGGACAAAAGTTTTAAAATCTAATAATCGAGAATATTTATCAGAAATACAAAGATATTCACGCAAATCAGAAATTTTTATTTCATATATGCCTAATTTTTCATATCGCTTTAAAAGTTCATAAATGCGAATCTGATTAACAGAATTTAGATTAAGAACGTTCCAAAGTTGATAAGAAAGATAATTGCCTTTAAGATTGAAGAAAAGAGATAAAGCATTATCAGAAACATCAATTTCCAAATTCCAATTTTCAAAATCATCTTTAAAGACACGAACAAGATTAAAAAGAGTAAAACCAGTGTAACCGCCGTCATCATTAGAAATATTAACAGGCTTACACAAAAGATTATTTGTGGCTTGCTTAATCTGTTTAATATTAAACTTGCCAAAACCCATTATTTTTTGAAAGTCGGACAAGGAAAAACAAACACGGCGTGTAGAAATATCACGAGGGTTTATTTTGGAAAGATAAACACAGAAAAAACGAAGTTCCTGTAAAGTCATTTTAGTATTTTTTAATTCAACAAGAATATTACTTTTTTCTATTATATAATTTTCTTTTATTGCCATAATAAAACTCCTTAAAAATTATTTTCAATAATAGTATACCATACATAACAAATAATGTCAATAAAATTTTGTTATCTGAGAAATAGAATCTCGTCATCTGAGAAATAGAATCTCGTCATCTGAGAAATAGAATCTCGTCATCTGAGAAATAGAATCTCGTCATCTGA
>CANQKW010000086.1 GCA_947624555.1 uncultured Clostridia bacterium | reverse complement strand
CGGTGATCCTGTTTTGCTGTTTTTTCTGTTTCATAACCGTCCTTTCCAAACAGCGGATTCAGGATGTTTGCTGCCCCTATTATAACTCTGTTTGCAGGGATTGTGTAGAGGTTTTTGGCAAAATTCCCGAATCGTGGTCCTGTTAATGGTACGGCTGACGTGCTATAATGAAGCTGTCGGTCCGTACCGTATTCTTACAGGGCCATTGTACGAAAAGAACAGGAAAAACACATTGAGTACGGATTGTGCGAAAATTGACAGGGAGCATGGGTACAAAGGTATGGAAAGATGTGATTTCAGTTCCATAATGAGCATTATCCGCCAGCACATCAGCGAGGCGGAAAATGTTGACCAGATCGATTTGCTGTATTGTCTCTTTGACGGCTATATGTCGGACGCCGCGCCTGCTGATTTTGCCTTTGACAACGGGCAGGTGTGCCGCTGGCTGAACGGTCAAGCCAAGGTCAGCCCCCTCATTCTTCAATACTATGGAGCACCCGAAAACGGCGATAAACTGCAAGAGAGCATCGAGAATAATATTCTGCCCAAGCTGGCCGATACGGGCGCAGCGTGTCAGGATGTCTATACCCTTTTTATCCAAGACCCGTCCGTTTCCGAGCAGGAAAAGGCAGAGCGCCTTAAAGGATACGACCCCTCCGATATCAAGGGGCAGGCTGCTTTTCTAACCCGTGTACTGCTGTTTGCTCTCAAACGTCCCTTTGTCAAACGGGATACGCAGACCCGAAAGCTGCTGGCCAGCGGGTCACTTTCTCCTGTCCTGATGGACTATGTTATGGGCAACGATCCCCCGTCACCCTGCAAAACCTTCTGCGGCCGGGAAGAAGAATTAGAACAGTTCCATGCTCTGCTGGTTGAGAATGGCAAGGTTTTTGTGCGCGGCATCCCCGGTATCGGAAAAAGCGAATTTGCCAAGGCGTATGCCCGAAAATACAAAAAAGAATATACGAACATTCTTTATCTGGCTTACAGCGGCAGCCTGATAAAAGATATTGCAGATATGGATTTTTCTGATGACCTGCCCAGCGAAGATGAGCGTGCCCGGTTCAGAAAGCATAACCGTTTTTTGCGCAGTCTGAAACCTGACACCTTATTCATTATAGATAACTTCAACACGACCGCCGACCAAGAGGAACTGCTGGACGTGCTGCTGAATTATCGCTGCCATATCCTTTTCACCACCCGCAGCCGCTTTGAACAGGCAGCCACGCTGGAATTGCGTGAAATTGAGGATATGGGCAAGTTGGTGGAATTGGCCGGCAAGTTTTATTCAGAAACAGACGCCAACCGCCCGCTGGTAGAACAAATCATCAACACGGTGCATCGGCATACGTTGGCCGTAGAATTGGCCGCACGGCTTTTGGAAAGCAGCATTTTGGAGCCGGAGCAGCTTCTGAACAAGTTGCAGGAACAAAACGTGGCGTTGGATGACCCCGACAAGGTACGCAGCACAAAAGACGGGCGCAGTCGGAAAGCCACCTATTATGAACATATCCACACGCTGTTTGCCTTGTATAGACTGGACGAGAAAGCGCTTACCGTTATGCGGGCAATGTCCCTTATCCCGGCTGGTGGCATTGACAGACGCCGCTTCGCAAACTGGCTGGAACTCTCTGACATGAATACGGTGGACAGCCTGATCGAAACAGGCTTTATCCAGACGCCAAACCACCACGCGCTTTCTTTGCATCCGATCATACAGGAAATCACGGTAGCCGATGGGAAGCCTTCGTTGACCAACTGCAAAGTGTTCCTGAGAAGTATATGGTGGCTGTGCATCCGTTCGGGTGACAATATCAGCTATTCGGGGCTATTGTTCCAAACAATAGAAAACATTATCCGTTACACAGAAAAGGACGATATAGAATACTATATCACCTTTTTGGAAGATGCTTACCCGTATGTGGACAATTACTCCGATGAGCCAAGGCTGCTTCTGATCATTCAAGAACTGGAGCGTGTACTGCAAGATGAAAACGTGGGCAGACCGAAAGACCGGGCTTTGCTGTTGGATGCCAAAGCCGGCATTGCCGGCAATTATCATCGGAATTATGAAAAAGCGGTAAAGTTGGATAAGCAGGCTATCGCAGGGCTGACCATAGAAAAGCAGTTGGACGCTCATGTTATGAATACCCTGTATGCCAATCTTGCGCTTTGGCAGACGGGAATCCATGAATATGAAAACGCCGCCCGCAGTTTTACCGCCGCGATGGATGTTGCCGCAAAGTACAAGCTGCCAAGTGATCGAAACGTAGTAGCGCAGACCCTGAACTGGGCGACGCTCATGCTTAGTACGGGGAAAGCCGCAATGGCGCTCGGCCCGGTACAGCAGCAGGAATACGGTTTCCGGCTTGCAGAGCGGACCGACAACAGTGATTATGCCGACACCTTGCGTGTTCTCGGCTTGCTGTACATTGCAACCAAGCAGCGTCAGACCGGGGTGATGTATTTGCAGAAATCGTGGTCGATCTTTGAGGAAGTTTACGCTTCTGACCCTGCAATGCTGCAAGAAAAAGCCATGATTTTTCAAGCGATATTCAAGGCGCTGGGTGTTTCCTTCATTTCAGAACTACCGCCTGCCGAGGAATAAATATCCCATATACAAAAGCAGGCGCGTGTCGGTGCAGACAGGATTGCTTTTATTCGCAGCCTGCAAACGATAAACCAAGCGTAATTTTAGATAAACCGCGAAGGCCGTTCCCT
>CANQKW010000085.1 GCA_947624555.1 uncultured Clostridia bacterium | reverse complement strand
AATAAATAATTATACATTTTCCAATTGTAGCAGCTTAATAAGCATAACAATACCGGAAAGCGTTATAAGCATAGGTGATGAAGCATTTGACGGGTGCAACAAATTAGAAAGCATAGCAATACCCGACAGCGTTACAAGGATAGGTAATTATGCATTTGCATATAGCTCCGGCTTAACAAGCGTAACCATAGGCAACGGTGTTACAAGTATAGGCGCTGGTGCATTTGAAGGTTGCGACAGCTTGACGGAAATAAAGGTTGATACAAACAATAAAAACTATTCCTCAC
Source organism: uncultured Clostridia bacterium (assembly GCA_947624555.1). Taxonomy (GTDB): domain Bacteria; phylum Bacillota; class Clostridia; order Oscillospirales; family Ruminococcaceae; genus CAG-115. The sequence goes on along the minus strand of CANQKW010000085.1, from coordinate 2,437 downwards.
AGGACGGAGTATTGTTTAATAAGAATAAAACAGAGCTTATACAATATCCTATAGGAAATGAAAGAAAAACATATGATATTCCCAAAGGCGTAACAAACATAGGCGATGATGCATTTGCATATTGCTCCAAGTTGACAAGCATAACAATATCTGATAGTGTAACAAGCATAGGCGATTGGGCATTTTATTGGTGTGATAGCTTAACCGATATTTATATATTAAATAAGAATTGTTCTATTGCTTCATCAGATGCAATACCTACTGAAACCACAATCCACGGTTATACAGGTTCAACCGCAGAAACATTTGCAAAAGAAAACGGCAACAAATTTGAGGAGATAAAATAATGGTTAAAAAATTCAAAACAAAAAGATGTAGCGATGGTGTAATCATAACGAAGTATCTTCACGACTTAGAGGAAGTGGAAATACCTGAAATCATAAATAATAATCCTGTTGTCGGAATAGGGACAGGTTGTTTTTCGGGAAACAAATTCATAAAAAAGATTACGATTCCCAAAACAGTTAAGCACATAGAAGCTTGGGCGTTTAATGAATGTTCCGGGTTAAAAAAAGTTGTAATCTCGAACGGCGTTTTAAGCATAGATGCTTGGGCCTTTTACAATTGTAATAATTTAAAAAGCATAACTATTCCTAAAAGCGTTATTTTTATAAATACTTTTGCATTTTGCGGTTGCGCCGGTTTAAAAGAAATAAAAGTTAGTGATGAAAACAAAAATTATTCCTCACAAGGCGGCGTTTTGTTCAACAAAAATAAAACCTTGCTCATTCGCTATCCTGCAAAAAACACCAGAAAAACATATGAAATTCCTAATAGCGTAGAGACGCTAAATATAGGCGCTTTTGCAAATTGTCACAATTTAGTGAGCATAAAGATGTCAAATGGCGTTAGATACATAGGTTCCGGAGCCTTTGATGATTGTAAAAATTTAACGGGCTTAAACATTCCGTTCAATTTTAAAACAATATTTCACGGCTGTGTTAGTACCGTTGCTGAAGAATACGCTAAAAAACACTATAATAAATTCAGAAAGGCTGGTTAATTATGGATTTTGAATATATTAAATACAGAGACGGCGTGGCATTAGTAAAATACTTCGGTTGTTCCGAATCGGTAAACATACCTGAATCTGTAACTATCGGAAAGCGCCGTGTAAAAGTTAGAGAAATAGGTAATTCGTGTTTTGAAAACAATCATCGAATTGTATCGGTTACAATTCCAAACACAGTTAGGTATATTGGCGGCGACGCATTTTTCTTATGTAAAAATCTGAGGTTTGTAAATATCCCTAAAAGTATTGTGAGTATAAGTCCTTGGGCTTTTTGGGGTTGTGCAAATTTAACCGATATTCATATTGACAATGAAATTTGCATTTTAAACAACTACTCGATACCGAAAGATACAGTGATTCACGGTCATAAAAGCTCGACAGCCGAAATTTACTCCAAAATGTTTGGTAACAAATTCAAGGAGATAAAATAATGTTTAAAGATTTCAAGTTTGAAACCGTTAATGATAATATGTTCATAGAAAAGTATTTTGGCGTTTCCGAAATAGTAAAAATACCGGCGTATGTAAATGACAAGAAGATTGTCGGAATAGGTGAAAAATGCTTTAAAGACCAAAAAATAAAAACGGTCATAATTCCGAATACAATCAATTTTATTGCGAAGTCTGCATTTTGCGGTTGCGCCAATTTAACAAGCGTAAAAATCCCCGACAGCGTTACAAGCATAGGTATTAGTACATTTGCATTTTGCAACAGCTTAACAAGCGTAACAATACCTGACGGCGTTAAAAGCATAGGTAAGAGGGCTTTTTTGCTTTGCGACAGCTTAAAAAGCGTAATAATCCCCGAAAGTGTTACAAGTATAGGTTATTATGCCTTTTACAGTTGCGACAGCTTAACCGATATAACAATCTTAAATAAGGACTGTTTTTTAGAGTTTCAGGATATTCCGAATTACACGGTGATTCACGGATATATAGGTTCTACTACCGAAGCTTATGCAAATAAAAACGGTAATAAGTTTGAGAAAATATGATGGAGGTTCGACAGTGCTTAAAGATTTCAGATTTGAGGAAAACGATGATACTGTCTTTGTAGAGGAATATATCGGTCATTCCAAAGTAGTGAAAATTCCGGCGTATATTAACAACAAGCCCGTTACTCTCATAGCAAACTGCTGTTTTTTCGGTTGCTCAGTTCAACGGGTTGTCATACCAAACACAGTTAGATTTATAAATGTTAGCGCTTTTGAAGATTGCTTCAATTTACAAAGCGTTATAATGTCTCAAAATACAGAGGTAATTAGTACCAAAGCATTTGCATATTGCGGCAGCTTAACAAGCGTAACAATACCAAACAGCGTTACAAGTATAGGTAAAAGTGCTTTTTTGCTTTGCGACAGCTTAA
>CANQKW010000084.1 GCA_947624555.1 uncultured Clostridia bacterium | reverse complement strand
GGCGGCGTTCATCTCGACCCTTGACAGGTGTGCTAAAATCAGGTGTGGAGGGAGCCGAAAGCGGGGCAGCGGAGCTGTTAACGGCGGAGCCAAACGAACGGAAAGGAGTTCAAGCGTTAGCGCGGTGCAACGGCGCGAGCGCGAGAACGACCAGCAAAGCGCAGCTGAAAAACCAATTATACAAAATGCGGGTTTTGTTTGACTCGCAACGAAGAAAAGCAGAGCTTTTCAACCTTAGAAGCGAACCATACAAAACCCTCATTTTGTAAGCCGGCGCAACGCGCGTAAGCGATTTGGCGCGCCGGCGGTTAATTGGTTTTAAGCGCGCGCGGCCTTGCAGAAGCTGTGCAAACGATAACGCAGAGGATCCCGGGCGAAGGGGCAAGCGATTCGCAGAGGATCCCGGGCGACGGGCAAGCGATTATATCGGAGCAAACAGAATTTCACATTTTTTTGTGATGCAAAAAAATCGTGAAATTCTGTTGACAAGATCGATCTGATCCTGTATAATGGTAGATACCGGATGTACAGCTTATGTACAACAGAAATCTCCGTTCAGAGAGCCATGCGAGTGGCCATCAACGGAGATTTTTGCTTTGCACAAGGAAACGGATCAGCTGTGGAAATCCACATAAGCTGGTGTCCGGCTGCTCCCCGCCTTGAGGCGGGGCGGGGGGGTGGTGGTCGTCCGAGCGAACGTACTGCAACCAGCGTTTTCTACTTGATATATAGGACAGTATGTCATCAAGCCAAGCCACGAACACTGGTGAAATAAGCAAGCCCAGCAAAGAAACAGCAGACAAAAATCGATTCATACGAGGATATATTCAGTATCCGGCACGGGCTAAATACTACCCGACCAAGGACGGGAAATTCAAACTCGCGATGCTCGAGACATTCTCGACGGCGAAATTCGCGCCGATCCCTCGGGGCGAATTTCCCGATCTGAAGCTGCTCGATCAGAGCAGTCGATCATCACCGGCCGAAGATGAGGACGGCGACGCGCCGCCGGACGATATCTTCACGGCCGCTGATGAGCGTGACTGGCACAATATCGAGCGCGCGATCCGGCGCGCGCAGCTGGCTGCATTCGATGTGATCATGTGCAATTATGACATGAATTGGTTTGGCACACTCACATATGGCTGGGACTTCGATGAAGCGAGCCGATACGTAGACGTATACACGGCATTGAAAATATGGCTATCGAACCGCGTGCAGCGCTACGGCTTCAAATATCTCATAGTACCGGAATACCACAAGAGCGGCCGCATACACTTTCATATGATAAGCAATAATCCTTCGATCGAAGTACCGAAAGGCAGCGTAATCGAATGGAAATATGCGCTCGATCTGGCTCCGGCAGAGAACCCGCAAGGGCGCGCAATATACCGTAATCATAAGCGGGTATATAATATCACAGCGTGGCGGCATGGATATTCAACCGCGATGAAGATCGGCGACACGGAAGAGGACAGAATCGCTGTAGCGAAGTACCTTTTCAAGTACATGAAGAAGCAGAACGGGCAGAAGATCGGCGGCCGGTACTTCCTCAAGGGCGGTGAGCTGCTGCATCCGTCATACGCATACGGATCGTTCGACGAATTGAAGATCGAAGATGAGCCAGTATACAGCAGCTACAAGGAGATCGGGCAACTGGTATATCATAAACAATCGTTCATTTGAACAAATAAGCAGGCTTAAAACAATTGTTCTTTTTTTGACAATTTCGGTTTGTAAAGAGAGGAGCCATTGAAAAGTAAATATTTAGATCGGCGGGAGCTGCTGCAATTGGCGACGGCAATGGGAACCGTGGCATGGCTGCCATTTGCAGTAGCGCTCGAGACCGGCCTACGGATCGGCGACGTGGCCGCCCTCAAATGGGCGGACATCGACGACGATGGCCATATATCGTTCGTAGCGCATAAGACGGGCAAGGCGGGGGAGACGTTCGTCTCTCCCGCCGTAATGGCAGCGCTGCGCGCTCACAGGCGCGCAGGCGCTGCATACGTATTCGAGGGCCGCGAATGGGGAAAGCCCATAACGCGTCAAGCGTTGTGGGCGCGCATGAAGGCGGCGGCGCAGGCGGCCGCGATCGACGCGGCCGGCGTATCGCCGCACAGCCTTCGCAAGGTGTATGCAGTCGACGTGACGCAGGAGCGCGGCATCAGGGCCGCGCAGGAAGCATTGCAGCATACTCACATAGAAGATACCGAGATATACGCTTTGAGCGATTGGATAACCGGAGAGAACGCCGAGAAGCCGTTGAAGCGCGGCGACATCGTCCGCATAGTCGACGAAATAATAAAGATCGTGGGGCTTGACAGCGGCGGCGGCTCTGTGGTATAATCAGGTGTACGCCGGTTAAAGTTATTCTCATGGAATGAAGCCACACAATGAGCAACAGAAAAAAGGGCGTATTAACGCCCTTTTTTCATGTTCGCAAGCTCTTCGATCAAGTCGCGCTCTGCAAGAAGCTCGTAAGCTGTAACAAGCTCTGGATCATTGAAAGATACGCCGTATTCCGGATAAGCTTTCAAGACTGCTGCTGCGGCCTTTTTGATGTCTTGATCATCCCAGTTTCCGGTAAGAGCGCCGCGCGCCCACCAGACCGAGTTGAATGCGTGATTGATTGGTTTCATGCTTTTAAATCTCCTTTCCGGCTCCCGCCTACCAGCGAAACAGCACGCCATGTCAAGGGCGCCGCCATTCGGCGGCGTTCATCTCGACCCTTGACAGGTGTGCTAAAATCAGGTGTGGAGGGAGCCGAAAGCGGGGCAGCGGAGCTG
>CANQKW010000083.1 GCA_947624555.1 uncultured Clostridia bacterium | reverse complement strand
TTTCGCCGACCGAGGGCGACATCGCGCACAACGAGCTGCGCGTCTCGGGGAGCATTGTATTCTATGAGCTTGTAAAATAATTTTAAGAATTACTGAGGTGTGTTCTGATGAAATTATTGCGACGAATAAACGAAAGGAAAGGCTTTACATTTGTCGAGATGATGATGGTCATCGCAATTTTGGCGGTGATACTCGCCTTTGCCGTGCCCGGATTTGCGTCATACTCCAAGCGGATAAAGCTTATGGAGCTCGACGACTCTGCGCGCACAATCTTCATGGCCGCACAGAACAGACTCATGTCCCTTCACACCTCGGGGGCGGATATTGATTTTGCCGGCTCTCAATCTGTAAAAATAGACGAAGTCCCCGACTGTTTCACAAAGGTCAAGGACGAGCACGGAAACGAAAAGGAATACTATGATTATACCGCCGAGGGGTATTATCAGCCGGATTTCAGGTATATTACGTCCAAGAAAATCAAGGATATTGCCGACAGCGACCACTCAATTATAGTCGGGCTCAGCAGCGGCGGCACGACCTCGATTGAGGACCAGCTTTATCAAAATTACTTTATTATTGAATACGACGCCTCGACCGGCTTTGTCTTCGGCGTGTTCTATTCCGAGACGGACGGCGGACTCGACGGCTATAACACCGAAACGTCCCCCCGCGACTTCGAGGACCGTCTTAAAGACGGCGGCACCGTCGGCTACTACGGCGGCGGAACATTGGTGAATATACCGAGGGGCGCGGAGGTTGCGCAGCCTGTGGCGAATAAGGGCAACCTCGAAAAGCTTGTATTTACGGTGGAATATCCCGCATCCGGCACCGAGGATAAGTATTATTTCAGCTTCACGATTTGGGAGGCTGACGAAAGCTTTAAGAGAAAACCCAGCACCGAAGTCATAATTGTCCCGAAAGCCGATGTTATATCGGATTCATACTATGTCACCAAGGGCGGTGCGGCGACAATAATTCTCGACTCGCTTGCCCCCGGAATGGGTTCCGACAAAGGAAAATGGAATCCTCCCACCGATACAAAGGATATGACCGGATATGTCCTTGAACGCGATTTCAAGGGCTGGGTTTACCGTGACCCGTCTGGAAATCCTGTCAGCGACAACACAATGTGGGCAAATAACAGCTATCCTAATGAAATGGGCAGGTACTATTTAATCAACCCCGGTGCCAATATCATTGTTGAAATAGACTTCTATGACCCTACGGGAATTAAGGACGAATATACGCTGATTTACGGCGACAATTCCGGCAACCAAGTCAACAGCTATTTTGAAAGGTTGGACGGCAGCCGCGCCAGCATCACCGCGGGCAGACATTTGCAGAATCTCGCAAACTACGTCGACGGTAATCTTGTCATGTCTGCCGAGCTTAACGCAACGATTGATTTCAGCCTTGATAAGACCGGTACCGCTGACTGCTACAGCGCTTGGAACTCCGCCGAGACTTATAAGGGCAACGGCAGCTATGACGGCGACGAAAATATGAAGACAAGAGCAAAGAACCTCTATGACTTCAAGCCGGTCGGCAGTCAGTTTGTAGACGCCTCAACATTTTTGAAAAGCTTTGACGGTCACAGCGACAAGGGTTATATGATTAAGTACCTCAGGATAAACACCGACCCGGATGTTCATCCCGAGTATAAGAATTCAGGGGCAGATTTATATAATTATACCGGCTTCTTTGTAAACCTTAAAAACAGCGGAGATGTTAAAAACATTTGCTTCTATTGTCCGGTAGTTATCGGCAAGGGAGAATATACGGGTCTGTTTTACGGATTCAACGATGGCGGCTCTAACTTTCCCGGTATGACGGTAATAAACCCGATTGTCGAGGGTCCCGGATATGTCGGCGGATTTGTCGGAGTACAGACGGGCGGCGGCACTTTACTTAATTGGGAAATCTATGTTAAAGAGGTTGACGATTATTTCGACAACTATGACTATAGCTATGCTAACAACAACGTCGACGGAATTGCCGCAACGGCTTCTTATAAATGGGGCGACCCCACAAAAGACCCGTATCAGAGGTTTGTAATAAGGGGAACGAGCGACTATAAAACCGGTAAAAACGGAATTGAAGAGGTAAAAAGGAGAAACACGGATATTCCGCTTATCGGCGGCTATGACGCGTCGAACCCCGATTCCGGTCCTTTTGTCGGCGGTCTTGTAGGATATACAGGATATAACCATGATAAACTTCAGTTCTGCTATGCCGCTATCAGAGTTGAATCGGTGGGATATGCCGGCGGTTTAGTCGGATATATGCCGGACGGCGGTTTTAATACATGCTATGTCGGCGGACACACCTATGACGGCAGTTATATATGTGATGATATCGGAAACTTCCCGCTTATAAATGTCTACGGATTTAAGGGCGCGGGGGGTCTTGTCGGGTATTGCACCAGCTATCCCGAACTCGGCAGCACCGGAATATATACAACCTGCTCCGTCGGAAGCGCAGAGAGCAATATTCAGAACACCGATACTATTTTCGGCAGTGTTCCCGATGTAAATAACCGTGATTACGGAGAAAAAACCGGTAGGCGCACATACAGCGCGGGACGCATTATGTCCGCCGATTATGACGAAGCTTCGAAAACATATTCCAATGCAAAAATAGTCGGATTGAAATCAAAGAGCAGTAATATTCTTTCAAGTGCCGACTCTGATATTCAGAAAGCCTATGACGAACAGGTTGTTGCCGAGCCTTATGATACGACGCTTGAGAAAAAGTATCCTTATGCAAACGACTTGAGCGGGCACATCGGCGACTGGCCGGTCGACCCGCCGGTTATGGGCGTGTTCTATTGGGAGAAGATTAAGAAGGGCAGCGTCGATGAGTACGGCATTTTGGGCAAGTTCTATGACGCCAAGAAAGGCGAGTCCG
>CANQKW010000082.1 GCA_947624555.1 uncultured Clostridia bacterium | reverse complement strand
AGCGGATTTAGCTCATCCGGTAGAGCGCCACCTTGCCAAGGTGGAGGTAGCGAGTTCGAGCCTCGTAATCCGCTCCAAAATTTGTACGCTGCACTTTTTTAAGGTGCAGCGTTTTTTTGCTAAAGATTTCCTCATGTCTGCCGATATAATATGTGCGGTGGTGTATATTGGGGGTGATTTTGTGGATATTTCAACGATAGGCACTGTAAACAGCTATGTAAAATCTTACGAAAGCGGAAAAAAAGTCTGTAATTATTTTGAAAATGTAAAGCAAAAAAATACAGACCGAGCCGAGTTTTCGTCACGGAAAAGCACGGACGCCGAAAAAGAGGAGAAAAAGTCGTTTTCCGAGATGCTCAACGAGCAGACCGAAAGGATAAGAAAGATGTTCGGCGATACCGAAGAAGAACGTGACAGGGCAAAGCTTAGTTCTCTGCGGTTCAAAATCTATAACGGTAAAAATCTTACTCCCGAAGAAGAGGCTTATCTTGAGAAAAAAGACCCGAATTCATACTCGAATTATTGCCAGAATAAGCTTGCGGCGAAAATGTACCGTGCGATGCTGAAAAATTGCCGCACCCGAGATCAGGTTAATGCGATGCGGCTGTCTAATGCGCTTTCTGCGTTGTCAGAGTTCAGGAAGTCTGCGAAAAACGGAGGTCAGAGTCCGGTTGCAGGTATGAATGCCGCTATGGAGCGTGAGCTGAAAGATTTTGTGAGATCTCCCGATTTCAAACGTCTGCCGAGCGATGCGGAATGCGGAAAATTTGACCGTGACCTTGCGAAAGCGAAGAAATTTGAGCGTGAAAAGCTTGCGGCAAAGCGCAGGGAGATTATTGAAAAGCGGAGAAAATCCCGTAATAAGAGTAAGAAAGCCGAAAAAACTCCGGGTGACGGAAAGCAGACGGTGGCGCAGGTTATGGCAAGTCCGACGGCGAGGAAAGTGCTTGCATCACGAAGGCGAAACACGGGGACAACATCTCCCGAAGGCGTTTCGTATATTTATAAGATGAATTTGAAGGTGTGAAATTGAAAGCGCTGTTGGCAGTTTACAGTGCACAGTGCACAGTAAGAAGTGCCGCACCTGCGGTGCGGTTATTAAAAAAGTTTTTTGAAGAGTCCGGAGAAACTTTTTTTCAAAAAAGTTTCTCCGGTCGCCGAAGGCACGGTTCTAAGGCGCTAAAGGGGTATGGGGGAAAACAAGAGTTTTCCCCCATTTTTGCGCTTGAAAAGCGCAAAACTACTCAAAAGACGCTGTAAACTGCAACCGCACCGCAGGTGCGGCACATCTTACTATTCACTGTACATATACACTGTAAACTGCCAAATCGGCTGGTTTTTTGCGGAAAAATCACTTTGTTTCTACTATCTTTATTGAAAGAAATTCTTAGCTTGCGGCTCGTTTTTTTGCGTTCTTTGAACGCAAAAAAATGGGGGAAAACTCTTGTTTTCCCCCATACCCCTTTAGCGCTTTTGAACGTGTTTGTGGGGCTTTGCCCCACACCCCACCTGAGAAACTTTTTTGAAAAAAAGTTTCTCAGGACTCTTCAAAAAACTTTTTTCCGCACTTCTTACTGTTCACTATTCACTGTGCACTGTAAACTGCCAAATCGGCTGGTTTTTTGCGGAAAAATCACTTTGTTTCTACTATCTTTATTGAAAGAAATTCTTAGCTTGCGGCTCGTTTTTTTGCGTTCTTTGAACGCAAAAAAATGGGGGAAAACTCTTGTTTTCCCCCATACCCCTTTAGCGCTTTTGAACGTGTTTGTGGGGCTTTGCCCCACACCCCACCTGAGAAACTTTTTTGAAAAAAAGTTTCTCAGGACTCTTCAAAAAACTTTTTAATAACCGCAACGCAGTTGCGGAACATCTTACTATTCACTGTGCACAGTGCACTGTAAACTTAAATTGCTGTCTGCGAAAAAATAACTAAATTTTTATAAAATTCTGCCGATAAATAATTCAAGGAGGCGAGGGAATGCAGCTATATTCCCAAAACTCTTTTTATCAAAACTGTGTCCGCAAAAGTGGGCGCAGTTTAAGCGGTAAAGCTTATCCGCCGTGTTTTTCGATGAGAAAATCACGGCTTTGCTTTTTACTTCAAAGGAGATCAAAATGACAAAAGACGAATATCTCGATTTTTGCAAAAGTATAGGCGGAGCAGAACTCGACTGCCCGTTCGATGAGGATTTTGAAAGCACTGTCGCTCGTCATACCGTTGGAAGAAAATGGTTTGCACTTGTGATGATGTATAACGGAAAGTGGATCGTCAATCTTAAATGCGACCCGATCGAGGCGGATTTTCTGAGAAAAGCGTTTGAGGGCGTTATACCTGCATATCATATGAATAAAACGCACTGGAATTCGGTGTATCTTGAATCAGACGTGCCTCGTGAGGAAATCGAAAGAATGACGCTCTCCAGCTTTGAGCTTACTAAAAAGAAAATAAGGCAACCAAAAAAAGACAAAAAATGATTTTGAATTAAAATCGGGAAAAATTTCCGTTAATAGTCGGCTGCTAAAATTCACCTAAAATATAATTCTCTGATTTGCGAATAATAAATCTGCGTGATACTCACGCAAAATGCAAAGATAGGAGAAAAAGCTATGTTGAAAAAGATATCGGCAGCTGCGGCTGCGGCTGTATGCTTTGCGGCAGTAACGACATTTGCAGGCGCAAATACTGTCGGAAGAGCGGTAGACAGAGCAGCGGACGCAGGTGAAAATATAATTGACGACGTGGTAGACGCAGGAGAAAATGCATTGGACGGAATTATGAACGGCGGCAGAACGGGTTCTGATGACGGAGCAGGTTCGGGCAGCACGGGCGACAGCGCAGGCAGCGGTTCTTCGGGAAGTTCGTCGGACAGCGGTTCAAGCGATAGTTCGGTTGACAGCAGTACGAGTGAAGATGTATCCGATGTAACGGACAGCGACAACGGCTCAGACAGCAGTTATGAAACAAATCAGGGCAGCTCGGGAGGAAACCCTTCGACGGGTATTTCGTTTGGATTTACGGCGGCAGCGGCTGTGCTCGGCGCATTGGGCGTTGTAATGACGGCTAATCGCAGAGGGGAATAACAGTGCACAGTGTACAGTGCACAGTGAACAGCAAGAAGTGCGCACCTGCGGAAAAAAAGTTTTTTGAAGAGTCCTGAGAAACTTTTTTTCAAAAAAGTTTCTCAGGTGGGGCGTGGGGCGACGCCCCACAAAAACGTTTCAAAAGCGCTAAAGGGGTATGGGGGAAAACAAGAGTTTTCCCCCATTTTTGCGCTTGAAAAGCGCAAAACTACCC
>CANQKW010000081.1 GCA_947624555.1 uncultured Clostridia bacterium | reverse complement strand
GGTAGCTCCGGTGGCGTTACCACGGTAGATTTGCCGACCTGCCCTGAGGCTATTTCCGTGCAGGCAGGCAATAAATGTGCAGTCTTATCCCTCACATACAGCAACACCGAAAACGTAAGCGGCGTAGAAGTGCGCTATAAAACAGGAGATTACCCCGAAAACCCTTTTGACGGAAATGGCTTAACTGTTTCGGGCACAGAAACTTCTATAAGTATTTCGGGACTCGCAAACAGTATTACGCACTATATCCGTGTATTTTTGTACCGAGAAATTGACGGCGTCAAATATTATCAGACTGACCCCACAAACGCTAAAATAAGCGTATTCCCTACCGCTGTAGTGGTAACGGGCATTACCCCTGCGATTGTTGGCGAGAATTATATGGTAATCGACCAGTCAGGCAGTTTTACTCTGGTAGGCGGAGATTTAACTGTTTATATGGTTGGCGGAGGAGCGAATGGCGGTAGTGGATATACTACAAGCGATACTGATACGGACGAAGGTTGGGAAGTAGATGGCGGAGGTGGAATAGGCGGAAGAGGCGGTTCTGTCAAGAGTTTTGAATTAAATGCACTTGAAGAGTTGAGTTGCGTTTCTTCTATAGGTGCGGCAGCCGACTACGGTGGTACAAATGAAACTACTTTACAAGCTGATAGTACAAAGTATACAACAAAAGGCGAGCCTTATAAACTAGGTGGGCAAGGTTCACGTTCATATTGTGAATACACCAGAAAATATGGACATTATAATCATTATAGTTGCCACGAAGGAAGTACCGGACAAAACGGCGTACTTACTCCATATGGATACATCGGAAGTTCGGGTGGCGGTGGTGGGTCTCTGAATCACAATAGTGCCAACGGGGGAACAGGTGCAGGAAATGGAAGTAGTTACAAAGGTAACCCTGCAACTAATTATGGCTGCGGCGGAGGCGGCGGAGGTGGGGACTACGACCCATATGATGGCGGCGCAGGAAAACAAGGCTGTATTATACTCGTTTGGAGAGAAAGTGAGGGTACATAAATGATAGCGGCAGTTGTAAATACAAACAAAGTTGAAAACATTATCGTGCTTGACAGCACAGCGGCTATTCCTGCGATTAAGGCTGCATTTGATTACGAGTATATTATCCCCGTCGATGAAAGCGTGCAGGTCGGCGATACATACGACCCACAGGCAGGCATTTTTATGCGTGACGGCGTGAGGATTTACCCCGAAATTTCCGACAAGGAAAAGATTTCGGCGCTTGAAACGGAAAACATCGAATTAAATGCACAAATCACACAACTGGAAAACGCATTGTGCGAAATGGACGAGGCAAATGCAGAGCGTATGGCGGCTATCGAAGACGCACTCTGCGAGATTGATGCAGGAGGTACAACGGTATGAATGAAATTTGGGCAAACAGACTGATTGCAGGCACGCAAACGTGGGATAAATGTGTAAAAACGGGGCGTGCGGATGCGGTTAAAACTATTTTGCAGGAAAAAGTCGCCAGCGGTAAAATCACGGCTGAGGATTTCGAGCGTATTATAGGCGAGGACGGTGCGAATAATGGCTGATGAGTATCTTTTGCAGTCGGTACACGACGAGTATGAGGCTCGTATGGGCATCGAAATAAAACGTCTTGCAGACGAGGACAAGCGCCAGAACAACCGAATTGATAAGTTGGAAAAGCAGCAGGAGCATATCACGGAACTTACGATTTCCGTCAAGGAACTGGCGGTTGAAGTTAAAAATATGGTCGGCGAACTTGCGCTGCAAAACACACGCATACAGACGTTGGAGGCACGTGACGGCGAGAAATGGAGAGGCGCAGTGAAAACCGTCATTACGGTGATCTTGACCGCCGCTGTAACTTATATGTTGGCTTTTCTGGGGCTAAAGTGAGGGAGTAAAAATGACAACAAGCAAAAGGATTATTGTTGCGTCCTACGTCATAGCGTGCGTTCTCACGCTTTGCGTGGCGGTGGGAGTTGTCCTCGGCTTTGATACCACCGCCGTCAGCGTTCTTGCAACGTCGGCGTGGGTGGAGGTTTCCGCGGCGAACGCGTTTTACTTTTGGAAAGCCAAAAAGGAGAACGTGATGAAAATCGCTATCGGGAGCGTAAAGGACAACCCCGAACTGTCGGAAAAAATTGCGGCTGTTATCGCCGCACTTGGAGGTGTAGTATGATGATTGATATTACTGCAGTCGTAAACGCTGTAATTGCAGTTGTAGCGGCAATTATATCGGCATTTGTAATCCCGTGGATTAAATCGAAAACCACCGCACAGCAGCGCGAGGAACTTGTCGCGTGGGCAAAAATCGCCGTGTCTGCCGCAGAGCAGATTTACAGCGGCGCAGGTCGAGGCAAGGAGAAAAAGCAATACGTACTCGATTTTCTAGCGGAACACGGGCTTGTCGTCGACGAGGAGTCCGTAAATGCGGCTATCGAAGCGGCTGTAAAGCAGCTCAACAGCGCAGGAATAATTATCTCGTAAAAAGGAGGATAACTATGGCAAAAGAAGTAAAAGGCGTAGACATCAGCTACTGCCAGAGCGGACTTGACTACTCTAAGCTCAAAGCGGACGGCATTAAATTTGCGATTATCCGTGCGAGCGTGACAGGTACGGGTGCACATAAGCAGTCAACGGACACGCTTTTAAACAGGCACATTAACGGCTGTATATCTTATGGCATTGACTATGGGTATTATCACTACTCCTGTGCAAGGAGCGTCGAGGAGGCAAAGAAAGAGGCACAGTATTGCGTAGAGCAAATCAAAAAGTACCCCCTGCCTGCTTACCCCGTATTTTTTGACGCCGAGGAAATGCAGATAGCAAATCTCGGACGGGTAGTTGCGACCGAAATCGCACTTGCGTTTGTGGACGAGGTGGAACGGCTCGGCTACCCCGGCGGCATCTATGCAAGTCCGAGCTGGATAGAGACTTATCTTGACAAAACACGCATACTCGGCAAAAAGGATCTATGGCTTGCACATTGGGTGACCAATCCTAAACAGTACGGGCAAAAACTCTGGCAGAGCGGATTGCGCTACTCGGCAGGTATGCAAATTGACTCCGACGTGTGCTATGTGGACTACCCTGCCGAAACAGCGGCGTGGTACAAGGCGCACGGTATCGCCGCTGCGAATGCGAAAAAGAAAACCCTTGAAGAAATTGCCGCCGAGGTGTGGGACGGCAAGTGGGGCTGCGGACAGCAGCGTTATGACGACCTCACAGCGGCAGGATATGATTATTACGCCGTGCAGGATATCATTGAAAAGCAGATTGCGGAACAGCAGAAAAACTCCACATCTGCAATCAAGGTTGGCAGTAAAGTCAAGTTAAAACAGGGTGCAAAAACCTACGACGGCAAAAACCTTGCGGCATTTGTGTATCCGAGAGTACATACGGTGTCGGAGATAAGCAAGGACCGTGCGGTTATAAGCTACGGCAGCGTGGTAGTCGCAGC
>CANQKW010000080.1 GCA_947624555.1 uncultured Clostridia bacterium | reverse complement strand
TCCAGCTTGATTTTCTCACGGACACCCTCGGACTTAATCGGGTGGTAAGAAGCCGCAATCGTTGCTGCGGTTTTCTGTGCATAGTCGGGAATGTGGAGCGTTGTTCCTTCCTCGACAAAAGGAACACCTGCCTTTGAGAGTTCGGTTGCCACAAACTGCAGCTTGTCCTCGGAGTAGATTTCAACGGGGATAAATTCTGCGCCGAGCTTTCGGGAGAGCGTGAAAATCTCCTTGTCACGCTTCTGTATCTCGGAACGCATAACATCGTTCTGATTTCTGATAAGCTCGATTTCACTCTCCGTCAGGTCGGTGGGATTTTTCTTTTTCAGCTCGTTAATGTGAGCGTTGACCTTTTTAATCTCGGCTACCTGTGCGGCGTGATGTTTGTACTCATCAACAGTTAAGTGTTCACGGCGAACGTTCTTAACATCATGGCTCAATTCGTGAGCGTGGAGAATGTCGGTCATAACACTGCGCTCCTGTTCTTCCCAAGCCGCCCATTCGTTCTGCAATCTGTTCGCCGAGGTGAAGCCCTGTTCTTTGAGCGCACCTTTCATCGACACCTTAACGGACAATCCACGCTCGACCTTGTGAGCTATCGGGATAAAGTCAATGTGTAGATGTGGGGTAGCTTCATCAAGGTGCATAACAGCGTTGAATACTTTGAGGTTAGGATTTCGCTTTTCAAACCCACGCATATAATCGTCCAACATCAACTTTGCTTCTTCCCACTTACCCGACCCTTGACCGCAGCTTTCCATATCACCGAACTGAACTACAATCTCATAATAAGGCTTGCCCTTTGAGGACTTCTTCAGATGTTCGTAGTAGTCGGGTATTCTGCGGCTTGACTGTTTCTGCCGAGCATTGTACTCTGCGAGAGCCTGTCCAAAAAGCTCGTCATACTTTTCTCTGATGTCCTGTCGGCAGTAGGTAATGTTATCCTGTACCCGTTCGCCGTCCACATTCTTGGCGATGAAAATTCTGTTGTTGTGTTCGATTACCCCCTCGTCTATTCTAAAGGAAATGGAGAGCGTCTTGCCGTTTACCTCACTCATAGTCTGATACCTCCTTCTTTCGTTGCCGCCATTTACCTCTGCGGTGCGGATATTTTTTTGTGTTTGATTTTTGGCTATTTTTTCGGTTTCAATCAATAAGGCTATACTCAATAGCCATATTGTTACGCACAGCTTCACAATAAGGCATTGAGTCAGGGGTTAAACCCCTAAAACCCCGTGCGCTTACTCACACTATCAGCGACTTAAACTCCGCGACTCCAAAATGGATTTGCGGAGCGTTGGGAAGATAAAATCTTCCGCTCATCTTTTTTATGTGGTAACACAGACAAGGTATAATTCCTTGCTGTTAAAATTTACCTGCGTCAGAGCAGAGAGATAGAATTCCCGACCTCGGAAATTTATCTTCTCTATCGCCGAACTTTGTGAAAGTGCGGCGGCGGTTTTACCTTGCTTGTATCGGTGGGTAATTTTTGAGTCGATTGAGATTTATCTATCAGCTCACGGGCGCTAATGGTCTTTTGGAGCAGCTCGTTAAAGTCCTTTACTCCTACGCTGTCATCCAAGACCTTGTTACACGGAACGAGGTTGTTCTCCGAGATAAACCGTGTGCCTGCTTCATCGTTATCCACGCAAGCATAGAGGGGTAAGCCACACTTCAGATATTGAACACACCAAACGTAACAAGGGACATCCTATAATTCGACAAACAGCAAAACCGCCGTGAATATGGCGGTTTTAGCTATTTTCAATCATCATTTTCTGTTATAGTGCATACCTTCCTCATACGCAGTGAACAGAAAGCTTATCCACTTTTAATACATAATCACAATGACGCTCAATGTCATTGGCATTATGGCTCGTCATAAGAATAGTCCTACCGAGGTTGTGATATTCGTCGATAATGCTGTCCGCAATCGCAATTCCCTCGGTGTCGAGAGCATTCATCGGCTCATCAAGAATCAGGTAATCGGGGTTTTCCATAATGGCTTGCGCAAGACGCAGGCGCTGTTTCATACCAAGAGAATAATTTTTGTATTTGATTTTAACCGCCGTTTCCAATCCCACTTTTTTCAGCACATCTAAAACCTCCCGCTTTCCGATTTTCTTTCGTATAGAAGCCAACAACATTAGATTTTCAAAGCCTGTGTAATGTCCTATAAATTCAGGAGAATTGATTATTACACCGCAGTTTTGGATAAAATCCCGACGCTCTCCCAGCTTCTCGCCGTCAATGATAACCTCGCCGCTGTCGGGCTTGGAGAAACCGCAAATCAGCTTCATCAGTACACTCTTGCCACAGCCATTTTCACCGATTATTCCAACACATTTTCCTGTTTCAACAGTAAAATTTACTCCGGCAAATATGCGTTTGTTCTTGAATTCCTTTGAGATATTCTTTAGCTCAATCATAATGAACCCCTTTCAGATTTCTTTTTCGTTTCCGAACAGCTTAAAGCAGCCAAATGTAGCAATCAAACAGACAACCGCTTCACAGCCGGTTGAAACAAGATTTTGTCCCGATAAATCAATCAATGCGGTTGGAATATTTGTAAACACATCAATCATAATCAGCACAATCATCAACACAGCACCCGCTATATCGGATGCGCCCGCATTAAGACTTCTCCGCAGAATCAGACTTATACCCGAAGAAAGATACAACAACACAAATTGCCTTAGAAAATATAATGCAGCTAGCTTGGCAATGTCGGAAAAGCCGCATAACAAAACCGCAAACAAAAAAGGAGCAATCGTCATTGCGGCAGAGGCAATCAAGATATTTGTTGCCTGCTTTTTTATCAGATATCCAAAGTATTGTTGTCGGGAATTGAACTGTGAGATAATAAACTCTTTTTTCGGAATATTTGATGTTATAAAAATGATGGCAAGAATAATATTCATCAAGCTGCAAAGCATCACAAAAAGCGGAAACGGATTAAAGGAGAAATCTTGCAGAGCTGTTTTTTCCAGATAAGCTATCCTCACCAAATCCGCTGAATTGTCCGAATATCTGATAATGCTGAAAATGCTCAACAGCTCACAAATTGAGGTAAGAATAAGATAAGAATACCACTTCATTGCCGCTCCCTTCGCAATGCATCTTTTATTGGAATAAGACCTACAAGCAGGGCAATCCCACCCCATATTAGATATACAAACAGCGAAACAGCAGGGCTTATCACAGGCTCAGGATACACTCCATAAAACCACACGCAGATAAACGGCACAAGGTTTGGCGCGGCAAAGCACATTGCAAGTCCGCTTAAAATTATCATTATTTCAATGAGAATTATAGCGCTCTTTTTTATCAGATAGTTTAGATTTACCGATAATATGTTTAGAATTGATAAGTTGATAACGGAAGAAGTCAGCCAAATCACAAGCGAGAACGGACTAAAACACAATGCGGAATTATCCGGTGAAATCAACAATGAAACAGCGCAGGACACGAAATAATACACTAAAATATACAGCAAGGAAAAAAGCTCTGTTCGTGAGATACAAAGCAGTTTTGCACGGAAAATCGTTTTGCATCTGATGTCAAACATAGAGTGCTCGTAAAAGAAATCCGTCTGAATTGCAAAGTACATCAAATAAAACACCGCAATATTAAACGGCTGCTGATAAATCGCAACGGGAGTATTGTTGTAGCTGCCTGTCGG
>CANQKW010000079.1 GCA_947624555.1 uncultured Clostridia bacterium | reverse complement strand
GCAGTTATTAAAAAAAGTTTTTTGAAGAGTCCGGAGAAACTTTTTTTCAAAAAAGTTTCTCCGGTGGGGTGTGGGGCGACGCCCCACAAATACGTTCAAAAGCGCTAAAGGGGCATGGGGGAAAACAAGAGTTTTCCCCCATTTTGCGCTTGAAAAGCGCAAAACAAGCCATATGATGTTACGCACCTGCGCTGCGGTTTTATTTTACACTAGATTTTGTGCATAGAATTGAAAATATCCTCGTGCATAACGTGGATTTGCAGGTTCATTTGTTCGCCTGCTTTTTTCAGCTCGTCTGAGAAGTCGGAAAACTCAACGCTCAAGTCCGAAATTTCGATAAGCATTGTCATTGCAAACAAGTCCTGCATAACGGTCTGCGTTACGTCCATAACGTTAGCGCGGTGTTCGGCGCAAATCGCCGTCACCTTTGCCAGAATACCTACCGTGTCTTTACCGATAACAGCCACTACAGCTCTCATAAAAACCTCCTGATTTTTACAGTGTACAATACACTGCATTATATGACCATTATATCATAAAAAAAAATATTTGTAAAGAACTTATTTACAAATCGAAAAAAAAATAGTATAATAGAAAAAGAGGTGTTTTTTCACGGAACATTTTACTGTTCACTGTAAACTGTACACTATTAACTGCCAACAGGGGGTTATTTATGAACACAAATAAACTTTTGCAAATTCTTCGGGAGAATGCCAGACTTTCCAACGCCGATATTGCCGCAATGCTTAACGAGAGCGAAAAGGCTGTCGCCGACGAGATTTCACGCCTTGAACGTGACGGCATTATCAGAGGCTATTCTGCGATAATTGACGAGGAAAAAGCCGACGACAACGCCGTTACCGCCATGATCGAGCTTAAAATGACGCCTATCAAGGACAGAGGTTTTGATGACCTTGCTCATACGATCATGTCCTATGACGAGATAGACAGCGTTTTTTTGCTTTCGGGTCCGTATGACCTTATGGTAACGATAAGCGGCACAAGCCTCAGAAATGTCGCTTTGTTCGTCAGCGAACGGCTCGCCGTGCTTGACGGCGTTATTTCTACCACAACTCACTTCATTCTCCGCCGCTATAAGGAAAAGCATCACATATTCAATCAGGAGTTTTGCGACGACAGAGATGATATGGTAAGTCCCTGAAACTGACGCAAATTGTCTGCAAAGGAGTAAACAAAAGTGGATTACAACAAGCTCATTCCCGAAAAAATCAGCAGTATAAAGCCTTCGGGAATAAGAAGATTTTTCGATATAGCTCAGAATGTTGACGGGGTAATTTCGCTGTCGATAGGAGAGCCTGATTTTAAAACTCCCTGGGAGGCTCGCAAGGAGGCTATAAATATCCTTGAAAAGGGAAAGACCGCCTATACCGCAAACAGCGGTCTTATGGAGCTCAGAAAAGCGGTCTGCGGCTATCTCAAGGACTTTATTCGCACGGAATATCTGCCCGAAAAGGAGATAATAATAACAGTCGGCGGCAGCGAGGCTATCGACCTTGCTGTACGAACGCTTATCGAGGACGGCGACGAGGTGCTTGTACCCGAACCCTCGTTTGTGTGTTATTCGCCTATCGTGCGTATGATGGGCGGAAAAGCTGTTCCCATTGTGACAAAAGCCGAAGATAAATTCAGGCTTACCGCAGAGGCTCTTCGTGAGAAGATAACGCCAAAGACAAAGCTGCTTTTTCTGCCTTATCCGAACAATCCCACGGGAGCTGTTATGCGTAGAGCCGATCTTGAGGCGATTGCAGATGTCCTGAAGGACACGGACATAATCGTGGCGTCTGACGAGATATACGCTGAGATGACCTATAACGGTGAAAAGCACGTTTCTATTGCCGAAATAGACGGTATGAAGGAGAGGACGCTGGTTATAAGCGGATTTTCCAAAGCATATGCTATGACAGGCTGGCGGTTAGGCTATGTGGCAGGACCGGAACCTATCATAAAGCAAATGCTTAAACTGCACCAGTACTGCATTATGTCAAGTCCTACCGTGAGCCAGTATGCGGCGATAACTGCTATCAGGAAATGCCGTGACGATGTTGACCGTATGATTTCGGAGTACGATATGCGCAGACGGCTCTGCGTCAAGGGTTTCAACGATATGGGACTTGACTGTTTTGAACCCGAAGGAGCTTTTTACGTGTTTCCGTGCATCAGATCCACGGGAATGACAAGCGAGGAATTTTGCCAGAAGTTGGTTTTTGACAAGAAGGTTGCTGTAGTTCCCGGCAGTGCGTTCGGCGACAGCGGAGAGGGCTTTGTGCGTGTTTCCTATGCGTACTCTGTTAGTCATATTGAAACTGCTCTTTCGAGAATAGCTGATTTTATCGGCAGATAGGATGTACGCTTTAGCCATTTTGCCGCACTTTTAGCGATTTTATTTCTTTTTTGAAAAAATTCTTAGTTTGCGGCTCGTTTTTGCGTTCTTTGAACGCAAAAAATGGGGGAAAACTCTTGTTTTCCCCCATGCCCCTTTAGCGCTTTTGAAACGTTTTTGTGGGGCGTTGCCCCACACCCCTTCGTGGGGCTTTGCCCCACACCCTACCGGAGAAACTTTTTTGAAAAAAAGTTTCTCCGGACTCTTCAAAAAACTTTTTTGAAATCACTTTTCCTTGATTTTGGAGTCAACTATGCCCAACCACAAAATTACCGCCCTCGCAAACGCAAAACTCAACCTCTATTTCGATATCATCGGCGTAAAATCCGACGGCTATCACCTCCTCGAAACCGTTATGCAGAGCATTGACCTCTCAGATATCGTCGAAACCTCCCTGACCAATAACGAAATTTCTGTGTTTTGCACAAATCCGAATATACCGCAAGGCGAGAAAAATATCTGCCACAAGGCTGCTGCGCTTTTTTTTGAGCAGACAGGCAAAAAATCGGGCGCAGAGATCCGCATTGAAAAGCGAATTCCCGACGGAGCAGGTCTGGGCGGCGGCAGTGCAGACGCAGCGGCGGTTCTTGCCTCGCTTAATGCCCTGTGCGGATTTCCGCTGCGCCCCGAAGAGCTTTCCGCTCTCAGCGGACAGGTCGGTGCAGACGTGCCGTTTTGTCTTTCGGGAGGAATTTCGCTCTGCAAGGGGACAGGCGGCGATATACGCTCGCTGCGACCCTTTCCTGAGAGGGTTTTTCTTGTTGTAAAGCCGAATTTTTCCTGTCCGACAGCCGACGCTTACAAGTCCTACGACTGCTCTCCGAAAGAGCCGAAAAACGGTGCAGAGGACTTTATCAGCGCAGGTTTTGGCTATCCAGAACGGCTTTACAACGTTTTTGAGGAGATTTACCGCAACCCCGAAATTGCACGGATAAAGGAAACTCTTCTGGGCAACGGAGCGCTTGGCGCAAGTCTTACGGGGAGCGGTTCGGCGGTTTTCGGCGTATTCTCCTCGCCTGAGAATGCGGCAAACTGTGCAAGATTTTTCCCCGAATATTTCACATCCGTTGCAAGACCCGTCGCTAAAGGTGTTATTTTTTGTGCAAATTGACGAAAAAGCAAAAAAGTTATATTTTTCCCGAAAATATCTGCTATACTAAAATGGTGAAAATCAAATTTTTTCTCTTTTTGTTTTTTTGCGTTCTTTGAACGCAAAAAAATGGGGGAAAACTCTTGTTTTCCCCCATGCCCCTTTAGCGCTTTTAAATCGTTTTTGTGGGGCGTCGCCCCACACCCCACCTGAGAAACTTTTTTGAAAAAAAGTTTCTCAGGACTCTTCAAAAAACTTT
>CANQKW010000078.1 GCA_947624555.1 uncultured Clostridia bacterium | reverse complement strand
ATTTTTCTGCACCTGCGACAGAATTATTTTATCGTCGCCGTCGGAAAATAATCCATGCTTTCCGATTTTCTCAACCCCGGGGCGCTCCGCGACATATTTCACCAGAATTTCTTTGTCGGCAATCATATCCGCACTCTGTTCAAGCAGCTCGGAGAGCAATTCCGAAGCGTTTTCCTTTGACGGTTTTTTCAGATAGTCCGAATACTCCGGTAGCTTTTTTCCATCCGAATTTATTTTCAACAATTCAAAAATCAACTGCTGCTGGTTTTCCGTAGCGGAAGTATCTTTTTGCTTCGGAGAATATTTCTGAACCGTTTCGCGAGTGGCAATATATTTCACGAGGTTGCTGCGAGTGCCATGCGAAGCAGGTTTGAGATATCTGCTCGCCACAATTATTTTCGGCATGATCAATCGTTCCTCTGAAATCTCGCGGCACTGTCATAGGTAATGATCCCGTTGATTTTCCGCACCTCGTCAATGCACATGATATGCAACTCTCGCAGAGTTTCATCGTCAACCTGATTTGCCGCAGCAAGCATATTTGAAATTTTTCCGAGCTCCACTGCGATTTTAAACAGCAGACGCGAGGTTTTTTCCTCCGAGGCCGTGACCGCTGCCGAAACTAATTTTTTAATTGCCGGAGCAAGGTACTCCACGTTATCGTCCGCTTTCAGATGTCCGAGATAAAACTCGATAGCCTTTCGGACAAGCTCGTTTCTCGAACGGGAATTGGACTGCTCCAAAAAGCAGTCGCACTCGTCCAACAGCTCTTTTTCAAGGTAAAATCCCGTGCGGATTTTGTTTGCGTTATCGCTCATTTCAGCTCCTTTAATCACTTTATTTGGCTTAACCGCCGCATTCCCGCCGAAGACTTAATCAGAAATCCGAGCCAATTCCCGTTTTTTAATCACTTTTCAAATCTCCGGCGGGCTTTGCCCGACGGTGTTTACGGGCTTATGCCGCCAGCGGTGGCATAAGCCCTTTTTCCTGCATCAAAATCATACCCCCGTACACTCCCCGTGCCAGTCGCAGAGCTGTTTCGCGAACTCTGCGACATTCGCCCAAATCGGCGCGAGAGCTGTTCGGGGGTATCGTTACCCTACCTTTGTGCGAAAGCCGCACACGGCTCGACACAGCCGCCTCAAAATCGGTCACGGCTTATCGGTCGGTTTTGCGGCGGCAGGTTTCGGCTTTTCTGTGCTGCGCTGCTTTGCCGTCATATCAATGAAATCCCGCACGTTCTGCGGCACTATCTTGCCGTAAAGCTGCTCCGCAAACCTTGTGATTTCATTGTCAAGGGTACTGTTTTTCTGCGCCAGATACATTTTCAGCGCAGATACTTTCGCATCGTCCAACGCAATCGTTACTGTGTTTTTCATGTCTGCTGCCCCCTTAAAAAAATGTTATCTCGATCTTCATGTCCTGCTCTACCTCGTCCTGAGTTATCTCCTGCGGCTGGGCAAACTGGCGGACATATTTCTCACACAATTCGTCCGACAGAGAGCAGAAGTCCATTCCATCTTCAGTCATTTCCTCGCCGCAAATGAAGAACGGTCCGGCAACTATTCCCTCGGGAAAACGCCTGTTGCCTTCCATACCGAGGAGTTTGGATTCCTCGTTCCCGACCATCACAGCGTCGGGATCATGGAGGAAGTAAATCGGTTCAATCAAGCCGCCGACCGCCTTGCGAAGCGACTCGTAATCGCTCCCGATCTCGGTCACATATGCAGGCTTGTTCGGCTCTACCATCACAACTTTCATGTTGGAACTCCTTTCCAAATCAAAATAATCTTAGCTGAAAATCTTCCTCCGGCTCACTCTCGGATTCTGAGATTTCTTCGCCCTCGTCCTGTTCCGTTTCGGAACATTCTTCTTCGAAATCCTCATCATCTTCGGGATCACAGATAGTCAGATTATCGTTTATCCTCCGCGTGCATTCGGGATTTTTTATCTTCTGCGCGGCTGCCTCAAAGCTCTCGAGATAGCTATCAAGGTGTTCGTATCGCCGCATAATTACGAGGTCATCTGCCGCTATTGCTCGGCGCAGATTCTCCGCGTAATTGATGACAGCGGCGATACAAAATTGCTTATATTGCGCGTCCGAAAGGCTTGGCGCTTGCTCCCGGACAAATTTCAAATTCTCGTCCGCGTCGATTATCTCCATAGCTTTCCGAGCGTTCTCGCGGATTTCATCGGGACGAGCCATGTAATTGCAATCGACCTCGGGCGGCAGTTCACGATAATAAATATCTGGCAAGCCGAACAGAGAATTCTCCTGTTTTTCAAGCTGCTGCTTGCAAGAAATAATTCTGTTTCTCACGAGTTCCAGGTTGACCCCGTCCGTCCAGAACGGGTCTGAGCCGCCCTTTGTGAACACCTCATCCCACCGCGCATAGCTCTTTTCAAGCTCCGCGGCGTAGTCTGTTCTTTGTCCGCGCTTGCTCATAACGACATCACCGGCGAGTGGCTTTCGCCTTGTTCCTGTGACTGCGCAAGCTGCAGCTCCCGCTTGTTATAGCAGTAGCAATAGCAGTCGTAATTGCCTTGCTCGGGGCGACATCGAAGGAGGAAAATGTGGTTATCTGTTTCCACAGAAAAGCCGTAGCTTTCATTCAAATTAAGACTCTGATGATTGCTGCAATATTTCTGCATACCGCTTCTGTTTTTCAGCAAGCCGTCCTTGCGAAGACCATTCACAATATCGTCCAGCTCTGTTTTGAAGGCACTGTCGTTCAAGTCCTCGCGGTTACCCCACCATGTTGACCAGAACTCATTTCCGCTGCCGAAATCCATTCGCAAGTGACCTACGCAGGCGTTTCGCAGAGCGGGTTCGCAGCTTGAATAGAACATGGATTTTTGCTCTGCGTTTGCACATTTTATTTGAATTTTCATGTAATTCCCCCCATCTCAAAATCGTTTTTTTGCTCCTGCTCGGGAGCGATTATAGGAGAATATAAGTGACCGCCGTAGCCCGATACAACGCCGTATTCCGTGAATTTACAGCCGTTTGCGGCAAGCAGATTTCTCGTAAATTCCACGCTGCCGATGCCCGACAGCAGATCTTTGTCAAACTCTGGAGGCAGTTGCTTTGCGAGATATTTTTCGCCGTAATCACCTATATCTTCGATCCCGAAATCAAAATCGTAGCCGCCGAGATTCCTCAAAATATCCTCCGCTTCATCAATGCTGCTCCAATTTTCGTTCTGCAGAACAGCCTTGAATTTCACTGCGTTCTCACGGCTTAATTCCGAATATTTTTTCGCGATCTCATTCAGCGAATAGATATCTTCCGAGCTTTCCACAGCCGAATCGTCTATCTGCGGAAGCGCCGATTCGAATTTCGTAATATTGCAGTCGCCGATGCACTTTTCGCCAAGCTGTTCGGCGATTTTTTGCATATATTTTTCATCGGCGGGGAGCGTTAATATTTCTGTTTTCATTTTTGAGATATCCTCCGGTCTTTCGGGAACTCCCGAAATTTCAAGCCTGAAAACCCAGTCCTCAAGCGACTCCGGAAGCGCCTCGTCATACACAAGAGCAGGCTCGTAACCACTCGCGACAGCATAATATCCGTCGATAAAAACGCCGCCCTCACGATCCGCCATAGCTCGCCCGACCTTGTCCGGATCAAGCAGCTCATACACCTCGTCGGGAACGTCGTCGAGTTCCTCGAGCATTTCATTTTCCAGCACGATCTCGCCGTAAGCGTACACATTTCTGCACGGATATACGGGTATGGTCTGGAGATTGTAGGTGCGGTTTATCGCCTCATTGATTGTGTTGAAGCCTTTTTGCAGAAGCCCTCGGTAAGCGTATTTTTCGCT
>CANQKW010000077.1 GCA_947624555.1 uncultured Clostridia bacterium | reverse complement strand
GGCGGACGGATTGACGATTATGGCAGAATACTTATCACCCGGTGTATATGTTGAAGAATTTGAATCGGGCGGCAAGCCGATGGAGGGCGTCGGAACGAGTACGGCGGGTTTTGTGGGTCTTGCTTTGCGCGGACCTGTCGGCGGCGTGCCTCAGCTTGTCACAAACTTTGCGGACTTTAAGAGAAAGTACGGCGGTTATTTGTCTGCAGCTGAGTTCGGTGAGAATCGTTTCCTTGCTTACGCCGTAGAACACTTTTTCCTGAACGGCGGTTCAAGGGCGTTTATTTCCCGTGTTGCCCCTGCGGACGCTAATGCGTCGAAGGGCGCTGTGCCTGCGGACGCACCGTTGCTTAATATCACGGCTGCTGATGTCGGCGCTTGGGGCGATGATATTAAAATCATCATAACGCCCGCCTCTAAAGCTAAAACACAGATTTTGGAGGATTTGGGAGAAGGCAAGTACAGGGTCAAAAAGTCGCTGGGCTTTGACGCGGGAGATGTTGTTGCGCTGAATGACGGCAGCAGCATGGTTTACAACAAGGTCGTTAAAAGTCAAGATAATGTAATTGAGTTTGAAACAGAGTTTGAAACAAACGCAGTTGATACCAACCTCGTTCCCAAAATTACGCTTTCGACCTGTGAATTTAACCTTGAGGCTAAATATGACGATACTGACGAATATTATTCGGAGGCGTCGTTTAATATCTCCTCTCCTAATTATATTGAAAACAAAACGGCAAAATCTTCTATTATAAGGGTAAGCGTTGAATCGACGCCTGCCGATGACCCGTTCACGGCGCTTTCGGGCGGTACGGACGTTGTTTCGGTAGAACTGAAAGGCGGCTCAAACGGCTCGAATGCGCAGGTGTTGCCCGATACGTTTATGGGAGTCGACAACGGTCCGGGAAAACGCACGGGTATTCAGGCCTTTTTGGACAACGACGTGGTTTCCATTATGGCTGTTCCGGGTATTACAGATCCGAATGTTCAGCTTACGCTGGTTGCTCACTGTGAAAATTTGGGCAGCAGATTTGCGGTTCTTGATATGCCCGCCGAACTTTCAAAGACGGACGAGATAATAACCGCACGCAACGTGATAGACAGCACTTACGCTGCGATGTATCACCCGTGGCTTACGGTTTACGATCCGCTTGACAAAAAGAACATAAATATCCCGCCTTCGGGTTCGGTTATCGGTATTTATGCAAGAAGCGACAATTCCCGCGGCGTTCATAAAGCTCCTGCAAACGAAGTTGTACGCGGCTGTACGGGACTTTCTGTTCCGTTTAACAAAGGCGAGCAGGATATACTCAATCCCAAGGGTGTAAACCTTATACGTTCTTTCCCGGGTCAGGGAATAAGAGTATGGGGCGCAAGGACGGCGTCCTCTGATCCAAGCTGGAAGTATGTAAACGTTCGCAGGCTGTTTATCTTCCTCGAAGAATCTATTAAAGCCAACACCAACTGGGTTGTATTTGAGCCGAATGATGAAAAGCTTTGGTCGCGCGTTAAGAGAACGATAGACGGTTTCCTGCGCAGCGTTTGGAGAGACGGCGCTCTTGCGGGAACGACCGAGGCAGACGCTTTCTACTGCGAAATAGGACCTTCTACAATGTCACAGGCGGATATAGACAACGGCAGACTTATCTGCGTTATCGGTGTTGCGCCCGTGAAACCCGCTGAATTTGTTATCTTCAGAATTACTCAGAAGACGGGCGATTCGGAATGATAACAGGAAAGGATACATAAGATTATGGCCGGAATTTATCCTTACGGAAAATTTAGATTTAGAGTCGAATGTGACGGCTTGTCGGAGTTTTTTTCGGAAGTTACGGGTTTTGACGCAAACGTTGATGTTTACGAATACCGCGAAGGCAATCAGAAAACAACTCCCCTCAAGGTTTCGGGTTTGCGCAAATACGGCAACATAACCCTTAAAAGAGCTGTTTCCGAGCAGAATGCCACCGAACTTTGGGATTGGTGGACGATAGCTTATGATAAAGAGCCTGAGAGAAAAACTCTGGCGATTACGCTTATGGACAACGACGGCAACGATGTAGCCACTTGGCAGGTAGAAGAAGCATGGCCTGTAAAGTACACCGCTCCCGATTTCAACGCTACCGCATCAGAGGCGGCTCTTGAAACCATAGAGCTTGCTCATGAGGGTATGACAAGAATTTTGTAATCGGCATTTTTGTCGTAAAGATTAACTTGCTTTATGGCTTGCCCGTCCTGCAAAGGGCGGGCAGTTTTACGTTATGCCGTTTGCGGCGGGCGTAAAGGCATTATAAGTGGAGGCATTGAAATGGCATTTGAAACGGAATTTAATTTTGTTCTTCCGAGGGGTTATGTCGACCAAAACGGGACGCTCCACAAGGAAGGCGTGATGAGGCTTGCAAATGCGGCAGACGAGATATTGCCGCTGCGCGACCCCAAGGTACAGCAAAATCCGGGGTATCTGACTATTATCCTGCTTACCAGAGTTATTACGAAACTTGGCACTTTGCCTATGATAACCACCAAAACCATTGAGGGTTTGTTTACGATGGATCTGGCATATTTGCAGGACTTTTACGAGCGTATAAACTCAATGGAAATGCCTAGGTACAGATGCGTTTGTCCAAATTGCGGGCAAGAGGTGGATGTACCCGTAAATTTTATGGAAACCGCAGATTGAGGCTGTATCCAAAGGAACGGCTGTACGAGGAAAGCGCTTTTTTGGCGTATTATACTCATTGGAGTCACGAGGAGATAATGCGGCTTTCGCATATCGACAGAATAAAGTGGTGCGGTGAAATATCGAAGATAAACTCTAAAATCAATGCCGCTTCGGGAAACGAGGAGAAGAAAAACATCTTTTCAGTGTGACCCTTGTGGCGGAAAGGGCAGCCTGTGGAATCGAAGAATTATCTCAACAACGGGGTGTTCAGCGTTACGCTGTACGGTATGGAGCTTAACTTTTCAAAGGTTTCGGGACTCAATCAATCTGTGGAATACGACTCTTATCCCGAAGGCGGCGGCGGTATAGTTATTATGCCGAAGCCTTCCTCATCGGCGGGGACGGTTACGTTTGAAAAAGGCATTACCTCTCCGAAATGGGCAGCGTCAGCTTGCTTTTCTCTCGGAGTGAAGCTTAAGGATATAACCATAACGCTGATTAAAAACGGTATTCCCGCCGAAAGATACTCAATAGACAGCGGCATTGTCACTGCTTGGGAAGTCGGCGAGCTTAACGCTTTGGGCGGCGGCGTGCTTATCAAGAAATTCACCGTTGCGCATACGGGAATAAGGATATCTTAGACTGCGAACGGTTCGGGGTGTGGATAACAGATGCTTAAACCTATAAAACCGAAAAAGTACATAGCGGGAGATACGGGACTTAAGTTCGCACGGAAAATTCTTGAACGGAAAGCTATGGAAGGTCTGTACGATTTTTCCGAGGCTGAACTTGTTTTCGCACTCGGAAAATCGACGGAGCAAGACAGTGTTTTGTCTGTTCTGGAACTTCTTGATACACTGCTCGGCGTGCTGAAAAACGGTATCGGTTTCCGTGGAGGACGCAGTATTTTTGTGTATGCACGCGGTGTTCTTAACCTTGCGGAAAATATTTTGCAGCGCGGCGGGGTTTCGGAAGAATACCGCTGCGCAGTCGATATTTATAATGAACTAAAAGAAAAGCTGTATAGTTTTTCCGATAAAACTTCAACTTATGAACTTGACATCTTAAAAGAAAAAGTTACCGAAGCTGTTAACAGCATTAAATCATCAAAAACCGAGCATTTGACCCAAATCAAAAGTAATCGCTCTAACGCCTTGAAAACGGACGTTATTTCGGCAAAAGCATTTGGTGCGGCAAGTGTTGGAGTTCTGCGAATGACGGCAAGAAATCCCGAACTTTTTAAGTCGGTGAGGTCAAACCGTGCGTTTTTGGAACTTGCGTTAAAATGCGAAGAAAAGCAGCGGCGGGGCTTTAAACTTCGCCGCAGGTTTTCGATGCTTGTAGATGAACTAAGCGAACGTCAAACCGAATTCTTGCGCAACTTTATTTTGGAAAACGGACTGTTTTCAAAGACAATCGAAGCGGGCGAAAACACTAACGAATTGAATAATTCAAAGTCAATTTTAGAGTTTATAGCAAATCGCTCGTCTTTTAATGAACTTGAAAGATTTTTCAGCACGTTTGAACGCAGAATAAGCAGTGAAAGACATTATAATACCGAGTGCAGCAAGGTGTTTTCATCTGCCAGTGAGATGCGCGAGTTTTTCAAGTCTGCTGACATTCCTCAGCTTGAAAGCTTTGCGGAGTATTTGAAGTCAAATTCCGTACAGGAGCAGGAATCTGAAATTATGCAAAATGCGCTGGATGAATATATAAGCCTAACACGCAGGCTGTCTGAGCTTTTGCAGAGGACTGTGGAGATGATAGGTCAAAATGCGGAGCTTTCAGACTATTCGCGGGAAAAGCTGTTTGAAAATGCGGAATTTGCCGAGATTTACAGTGAACATAACTCCTCGTCAAAGGAAAATGTAACGGAAAAAATATATGGCGAGAACAGCGAATTTGTGCTTTCTTACGGCGAATATGCCGTAAACAGGGTGCGTGAAAGAGGAGATGTTGGAGCGGAATTAAGAAAATCAGCTGAGAAAATTGAGCGTATTCTTTATTATGAACAGTCGGAGAGTTCCTTAAAAGCTGACAAAATAAGGGAGATCATAAGCTCTGCGGGCAGCGAAGCGCTGAAAGAGTTTGCCGAAATGCTGAGGGAGTTTACGGGGACGGATAGACTTTCAATAACAAGATGCGCACTTTACGAGTATATAGGGCGGTTTGCTTTGAATGAAAGGCTTAGTGAAGCGGAAAAGCTGCTGAAACACGTTGTGAGGTACAACTCGAACGCTGAGGCTTTGGAAG
>CANQKW010000076.1 GCA_947624555.1 uncultured Clostridia bacterium | reverse complement strand
GCTGCCGCTGACAGTGAAATAAGAAGAATGTCCTTGCAAATAAGCGTTGAAAAACGCTTTGCTTTGGACTTTGCGTTGCTGTAATATCCATCGCAAAGCCGAATAAACCCAAAAGAAAACAAAATTGCAAGCAGCGGAAGAACCAGCTGCATTATTGCAAATCCGTTTATCATACAGTTTGAAAAGCCCCAACTCATAACAAATTCCGCTTGTGAGCCGCCAAGCTCTGTCCGTGTGTTCTTTATCAGATATTCAAACACTCTTGATGATAAGCCCCACGAGAGAAACAGCATAAGCGGACAGCTCAACGCTCCGATAAAAGAATAAAGATTAAGATATTTTTTCATTTTCATCACCAAAACACCGCTATTATGACTATACCGTGCAAAGACTGCACTCCGCACTTTGCACGGTATTGCCTTATCAAGTCAACAGTAGAAATTTTTACTTACGGTTCCCAATTTCCACTACAGTAGACTGCGGGGTCAAAAATGTTTTCGCGAGCAGCAACAAGATTATATGCTCTGTCCTTTATACAGCTGGATGTGATAGTCTTAACTTTTCCAAGGTCTGTCGCACTATTGACATTAGTCTGGGTGCATACATCGACATTGTCCATTGACTGAATAGTAAATTTCAGGTTGAAATCACCGTTTACTTCCTTTCCGGTCCATGTTACATGAGATACGGAATCGTTGTCCTGCTCAACTATGCCAGTGGACAAAGTATCGGTCCAGAAATCGACATATTTACCCCATCCAGTTGTAGTCTGAGCTGCATGAGCAACTATCGCAAGACTCCCTATTACGGTTGCGGATACACATGCTGTAAAAACATTTCTTGCTACCTTTTTCATACTGGTTTCTTCCTCCTCTCTCTGAATTATTAGAATGTCTTCAAAGAGTTATGTAGGTCGACCTATGATTAGATTTTATCACTCATATACCATAAAGTCAATAAGATATAGAAAACTGGTCCAGAATCTAGGAAAAGTGGCAATTAACAATTGTATATTATCTTGACAATGTATCTGATTTGGCTTATAATTTATATGTAATCTAATTTAGGAGAATATTTATGATAAAAATTGCGTTATGCGATGATGATTTGGTTTACATTAATTCCGTATTAAAGCCGCTTGTTTCGCAGGCATTGAAAAAAGCCGAAATACAAGCGGAAGTGTGCTTTTTCACAGACGGGAACGAACTGGTGAAGGAGTTTCAAGAGCATCGGGATTTCGATATTGTGATACTGGACATTGATATGCCGAAAACGAACGGAAAAGCCGTTGCGGAACAGTTGAGAATGATGAACAGCGAGTTTACGCTTGCATTTATTACTGCACTTTCTAACGAAGCAATCAGCACAATTCCATACTCGATAAAATCGTTTATACCGAAAGATGTTTCCGG
This sequence comes from uncultured Clostridia bacterium, assembly GCA_947624555.1. GTDB lineage: Bacteria > Bacillota > Clostridia > Oscillospirales > Ruminococcaceae > CAG-115. Next base: position 3,560 of record CANQKW010000076.1, on the reverse strand, counting down.
GGAAAGAATGTTGGAAGCACTTGAAAAGCTGTTCAAGGACTATTCTGTGCAAAATCCGAGGTATCGTGTTTTTGAGATAATTAAGGACAAGTCAGCCGAGCTGATTAGAATAAACAACGATGATATTTTCTATTTTCAAAACAGATTTGAGCATATTTATCTTTACACGAAAACCGAGCAATTTCTGCTTACAGTTCGCAGTATGAAGCAGCTTGAACAGCGTTATGATTTAACCGGATTTTGCAGAATACATACTGATTTAATCGTCAATATCGGAAAGGTTTATGAGATTATGAAAAATGATATTGTGCTGACAAACGGCAAGAAACTGCCTGTAAGCAGGCGGCGCAGAAATGATTTAATCTCGGTATTTGCGGACTTGATGACAACAAAGGTGGGAGAATAATGGAGCTTATTGACATTGGTGCCTGCCTGATTGAAAACACGATTGGTTTTGTGTTTTCTTGGTTTTTATTGTCAAGAAAATCTCGGAATGTCCTGCCTTTAATTGCGGTTATTATTACGGGTACAGCCGTGAAATTCCTGTTTTACAGGGCTTCCGCACTTGCCGGATATTTGCTGACAGCGGTGATATTTTTCATCGGAAATATGATTTTATCAAGTGAAAGAATAAGCAAAAAGGTCGCTGTTTCAATGACCGGCACACATATAATCTGCATATCGGATTTCATTTTCGGCAGCCTTATTGCATTGATTTCGATAAAAAGCTTTATACTGCTAAGAACCGAATGGCTTTTAATAAAAGCGTTGAGTGCCGTGGCGTTCGTCCCTGTTTTTCTGTTTTTGAGGAAAATTCCAAAGAACTCGCCAAACAAATTCTATTCGTTTTTTGCGGGAACAATGTCGGGATTTTGCATTGTTGCAGCCGTTGTAACAGGTGCATTTTGCGGCAGTGCAATGACCACAAGCAGAGAAAATATGATTGCGGCTGTCGTGGTTGCTCTGCTGTTTTACGGCGCAAGTATTATTGTTATAGGCTTTTTTGCAGAGCTTTGCATCGGGGTTAATCGTGAGCAAAAGCTGCTCTTGCTTGAAACCAATTACAAATATTTTAGCGAACAAATTGAAATCCGCAAAGAAAATGAGCGTGCTATGAAGAAGTTTCGCCACGATATTATCAACTATCTGAGTGATATCAGAGGACTAATCTCTATGAACGAAACAGACAGCGCATTGAAGCTATTGGAGGAAACCGCAGGAAAAGCAGAGCTGCCCAATCCTGACTTAATCAATACGGGTAATGTTTTTGCCGATGTTGTAATTTCATCTAAAGCGGCAGTTTGCAGAAGAAAAGGCATACGATTTGAATTCAAAAGCGTTCCGTTGGCAGAATATAAAATTGAAGCAGCAGATGTATCATCTCTGCTCTCAAATTTGCTTGATAACGCTGTTGAAGCTGCCAAAAAATGCGCAGACCCGTATGTTAAGTTGAATATTTTTGAACATAATATCTATTTGGTTTTTCGGGTTGAAAATCGTATTTCAGAGGATGTTCAGTCGGATATTTTGCAGCTTAAAACCACAAAGAAAGATAGCGCTCTTCACGGCTGCGGAATGGAGATAATTCGAGAAATTGCAGAAAAGTATAATGGCAATTTTATATGGAAGTCGGAAAACAAGCACTTTACTGCAACTGTTTTTATAAAAAAATATGAATAGATTGACGCCCCCTATGTTACGATTGAAGCATAGGGGGCTTATTTATATTGTATTGTAGGCACTCACTCCCACGGCTTATTATACTGCCTATAAGCCTCCAAGCTGCCTTTCACCGCTTCCGTAACCCGATTGAGCATATACTGCTTATAAGCTGCTGCTAAAACCTGATTGCGTTCTTCATCGCCGAGGTCAACATAATCCTCCCACGCATTCTCCCATTTTGAGAACTTTTCAAAGTAGCGGAACAGAGAACCGAGAACGCTTGAAACTTCATCTTCGCCGTTGTAGAAATCATAGTCCTCGCAAATCTCTTGAAACAAGTGATTGATAACGGACAGTTTTTCGTAGTCCTTATCCTTGACAAGCTGCGTCAAAAACTCTGCGGCACTGTCGGACAACCCCGTGAACTCGCACACAGTTTTCATCTTTCCCTTTTGAGCAGTTGTATTCGTCCTGCCGATAAGGTAGTCTGCGTTCACGTTCAGCACATTTGCAATTCTTGCAAGGATTGCAATGTCGGGTATTCGCTTGTCGTTTTCGTAGTAGCCGAGGGTGCTTTTAGATATACCAACCATATCTGCGAACTGCTCAATCGTGTATCCGTTCTCCTTGCGCAATTCTCTCAATCTTTTTCCAAACACCTGTTCGCAGGTGTTTTTTGCTTGTTCAAGCATAGTAAACCTCCTCATATCGTTATCAAAAAGACTATATTTGTGGAATTATAGATAATTCGCCACAAACAGCTTGACAGACTAATCATGTAATGGTATAATCACATTACCGCCCACGATAGTCACCCTTTACACTATATTACCACAATCATCGTTATATGTCAAGCGTTATTTCATATCTGAAAGAAAAATTTTTCTTTTCAGTTTTGCAAGCACTTATTCTTTGCGAAAGGAGGATTTACCTATGATTTCTTACGAACCTTTTTGGGACTACCTGGATTGGCACGAGATTTCCACCTACACGCTAATCACCAAGCACCACATCAGCAGTAGCACAATTAACCGCCTGCGGCATAACCTACCTATCAGTACAGCGACAATCGACAAGCTCTGCGAAATTTTTGATTGCCCTGTTGACGATATAATTATGTATGTGAAAAACGAGCAAAGGGGATAAGCTGCGGTCTGCTCAACAGCTTGACTATATCGCCAACTTGCATTGATTGAGAGTATGCTCTGCCTGTTGACTATACCGCTAACTTGGCTTAATATGGGTATGTTCTACTTATCGGCTACAACGAACTTTTAACAGAAAACAGACATACTCAATCAACCGACTATACAGCAGACTTAACATGAAAACCAAACAGGGCATTTTGCCCGATAAGCTGAATTATCAGCTTGGCAACGGCGATAATTATGGTGGCGAAAGAGAGGGGTTTTAGGGGAGCAATCCCCTAACGCAATCCTATTTTGTTAATCTCTGATTGACAAAATAGGTAATGCGTTATACCTATTCTGCGGCGGCTTTCAAATGTGCTTGGAACAACGAAAAAATATAGCCGAAACAGCGACTACAACCGCTTTTTACGGCTTTGAGAAAAGGAGTGTGAGATATGAGTAACGATGTAAAAGCCCTGTCAATTTCTTTCCGTTCAGACGACGGGTGCGTGGAACACAACAACCGAGATTTCTTCACGGACAATGTGGATAAATCCCGAACGCCGAACAACATAACATACATACAGCGTGACTTGCGAGAACTTTATCACGAACTTTTTGATGAAGCTCTCGCCGAGTATAACGCAAGGCAAAACCGCCCTGACCGACAAATCCCCGACTACTACGAACACATCAGAAAAAGCAAAAAGGAAAAGCTGTTTCAAGAAATAATCGTGATGTTCGGCAATTCCGAGAACTGCGGCGTTG
>CANQKW010000075.1 GCA_947624555.1 uncultured Clostridia bacterium | reverse complement strand
ACGCAAGACGGAGAATGAAGATAACGGCACGGCACAGATATTGCACAGGTGCGTATTCCTCCGTGTGAAATATGAATTGAACGGCTGTCATTACCGCCTGCGATAAGCGTTTTGGTCTGTACGGAAATTTGATTGTCTGCGGCAGTTTTCATCGCAAGATTGTACAGCTCTTTATCATAAATCGTGCCGTTGTCCATATATGAAACGACTGCTCCCTTTCCAAGCTGACAAACCTTTTTTGAACCGGAAACTCCCGAAATATCACAGGCTGTAGTCGTTTCAAGCACAAAAGCTATATCGGGTGCGACCGTAAAAGCCGCTGCTGACGCACCTCTCGTTCCGATTTCTTCCTGAACAGTAAAAACATACCAAGCGTCGTATTCCGTTTCGCTGTTTATCATATCAATCATAATCAAACAGCCTGCACGGTCGTCAATTGCTTTTCCCTTGACAAATCCGTCCCCGAACTCGAAAAAATCGTCGTCAAAATAGGCATAACTTCCAAGAGGCGCATATTTTTCCGCCTCCTCGGCGCAATCTGCGCCAATATCGATATAAAGGTCCTTGATTTCGGGAATGTTTTTCCGCTCTTCCGCAGACTGCTGATGAACGGCTTTTGTTCCTATAACTCCCGAAACGCCGCTTTCAAGACGAACTCCTCTCCCGATAACAACAGCAGGATTGATGCCGCCGACTTCTCCGAAACTCAAAAAGCCGTTTTCATCAATATGAGTTATCATAAAACCAACTTCGTCCATATGAGCCGCAAACATTATTTTATTTTTTGGGCGCTTTCTGCCTTTTTTAAAAACAATAAGATTTCCGAGACTGTCGGTGTACATCTCGTCGGGTAATATTTTTGAGGCAATATATTTGCGGATTTTGCTTTCATCGCCCGAAGAGCCGTTTATAATGCAAATCTCTCTTAAATCCTTCATCGGGCACCTCCCGCATATTTGCAGATAAGCCTTGCGGCAGCCTCAATATCGTTTAAATCAACGGTTTCTATCGAAGTGTGCATATATCTTATAGGAAATGACAGCGTGCAGCACTTTATTCCCTTGCCAATTACGCCTATTGCGTCGGCATTTGTACCTGTAGACTGCGGCATAATTTCACGGGTATACGGGATTTTTTCACGTTCGGCAATCTCGCAGAGCTTATTTGACATTTCTTTATCAAGCGCCGCCGAAAATCCTATCATAACACCGCTGCCAAGAACGGCAGTTTCTTTGGCGGAACTGTCGGGCGTTCTTCCAAAGGACACGTCCACAACAACAGCCTCGTCTGGCTGAATTGAAAAAGCGGTCATTTTTGCGCCTCTTTCTCCTACCTCTTCGCCCGAAGAAAAGCTGACAGCCAAATTATATGCAGGCTTTCTTCCTTTCATCATATCAAGAGCTGCCAAAACAGCGCAGACGCCGCTCCTGTCATCGACAGCGGCTGTGGAAATCCTGTTATTGCAAAGCTCTCTGAAGGGAGAATTTATCGTTATTTTATCGCCTAAAGAGATAATTTCCTTTGCCTGCTCTTCCGAAAAACCCGTGTCAATACGTATATCGTCTATATCTGGAGCGTTTTTGTCCTTTGAAACGTGCGGAGGAAGGGTCGAAACTACTCCCGGAATATCTTTTTTTCCGTGAATGGTGACAGACTGCGCCAACAGGGTTTTCAAATCGGGAGAACCGCATTTTCCGACGCTTACAAAGCCGTTTTCGTCAATAAAAGTAACAACAAGACCTACCCTGTCAATATGAGCGTCCAGCATAAGCGTTTTGGCGTCGGGATTGTCCGATTTGACAAATCCCGTTACATTACCGAATGAGTCAATTTTGACGTCCTCGGCATATTCTTTGAGAATTTCAGCCGCTTTTACGGACGCAGGAAATTCCTCTCCCGAAACACCCGATACTGATGTCAGCAGCTTTAATGTTGATTTAATATCCAAATTATCACCTTAAATCACTTTAGAAAATCGCTTTTTGCGTCACTGAAATTAAAATTGCAGCCTTTTTCGTTCATTATTTCCAGTTTGAATTTTATCAATTCTTCGGGAAAACGAAGTTCCGCAGACAATTTGCTCTCGCTGTCGCAAAAACTCAATGCGGAAAGAATACTCTCGTCGGATATAAGTATTTCTGCGGCAAAAAGATTTGCCTCGCGTTCGGTTTTGTTGTTATCGAGAAACAAAGTGTTTTCGCGTATTCCTCCGGCGGACAGCTCTCTGTGGAGCATATCGTGACCCAATTCGTGAGCGCAGACTATGGCTTTGGTTATATCATCGAGATCTTCGTTTATTACAATGTATCTGCAATTATTCTCGAACATATAAAAGCCTTTAAGTCTGCCCAAAGGACGAAACCAGACTTTTACGCCTGATATCTCGGCTGTTTCAAAAATATCTTTTCCGCCGTACTTTTCAGCAATATCCTTTGCTTTTTCAACGATATAATGCATTTATTTGCTGTTTTTGCGTGAGTCAAGATAAATTTCATTCAGGCAGGCAAGCAGATTTTCCTTATCTTCGTCCGAAAGAGAATTACCTGCAAACAGACCCCTTGACTGAGCAAGAAACTTAACTGCGTCCGTTGTATTTCCTCCGCTTTTTGCAACGCTGTTAATGAACTTTTCTTCGGTAGTAAGCTCCATATCAATGCTGTCGTCCATAAGAAATTCTGTCGATACGTCAAGCTTTGACGCCATTTTTGCAAGAACGTTCTTGCGGGGCTTACGACTTCCTGTCATATAGTACGCAAAAGCACGGTATGTAATTCCCACGCTTTCGGCAAAGTCCACCCTTTTAATTCGGCGGCGGTTAAGCATTATGTCGAGCTTTTCATTCATTTTCATTTGTGATTTTCCTCCTTAAACACTTGGTTCATTACTATTATAACAGTGAACTCCGTTTTTGTCAAGTACTTTTTTGAGATTGATTATTTTGAATATTATTCACAAATTATTAAGAATTTATTATAATTTTGCTAAAAATATTGAATATTTTGGGATTATATTCAAAATTTTGAATAGATATGCTTGACAAATCAAGAAAATCGTGTATAATAAATATGTAATATTTTTTTATAAAGGAGTATTTTACTATGGCAAATGAAATTAAAAAGGTTGTTCTGGCATATTCGGGAGGACTTGACACCTCTATCATTATCCCTTGGTTAAAGGAGAATTATGACGGCTGCGAGGTCATCTGCGTTGCAGGAAACGTAGGTCAGGACGCCGAGATCGAAGGTCTTGAAGAAAGAGCAAAGAAAACAGGCGCATCTAAGCTCTATATTGAGGATATTCAGGACGAATTTGTAAACGACTTCGTATTCCCTACGCTTAAAGCAGGCGCAAAATACGAGGGCTATCTCCTCGGTACATCTTTCGCTCGTCCTCCTATCGCTAAGCGTATTGTTGAAATAGCTAAAAAAGAGGGTGCAGACGCTATCTGCCACGGCTGCACGGGCAAAGGCAACGACCAGGTTCGTTTTGAGCTTACAATAAAGGCGCTTGCACCCGATATGAAAATAATCGCTCCCTGGAGAATTTGGAACATCAAATCCCGTGACCAGGAAATCGACTATGCCGAGGCACATAATGTACCTATCAAAATAACCCGTGAAACCAACTATTCAAAGGATATGAACCTGTGGCATCTCTCACACGAAGGTCTTGACCTTGAGAACCCTGCAAATGAGCCGCAGTACAACAAGCCCGGTTTCCTTGAACTCGGCGTATCGCCCGAACAGGCTCCCGACAAGCCTACTTATGTTACGATACACTTTGAGAAGGGCATTCCGACCGCGCTCAACGGCGAAAAGATGGACGGCGTGAAGCTTATCAAGGCGCTGAACAAGATTGGCGGCGAGAACGGAGTCGGTTTGTTCGATGTTGTTGAAAACAGACTGGTAGGAATGAAGTCGAGAGGCGTTTATGAAACTCCCGGCGGTACTATTCTCTATCATGCTCACGAGGTGCTTGAAACTATCTGTCTTGACAAGGAAACTCAGCACTACAAATACGGACTTGCTCAGAAATATGCAGAGCTTGTCTACAATGGTCAGTGGTACACTCCTTTGCGTGAGGCTATGGACGCTTTCGTTGACAAAACGCAGGAAACCGTTACGGGCGATGTTAAGCTCAAATTATATAAGGGCAATATTATAAATGCAGGCGTTACTTCGCCGTATACTCTTTACAGCGAGGATTTCGCATCGTTCGGCGAGGACGATGTTTACAACCAGAAAGACAGCGCAGGATTTATCAACCTGTTCGGTCTGCCTATCAAGGTTAAAGCTATGCTTGACGCTGAGAGAAACAAGTAATAATGAGCGGATTTATGGTCTACTGGTCAAAGGAGTATGTGTCAAAGGTCAAAAAAGCCGGCGACACAGGTCCTTTGAAGGTCGTGTACGGCAGTCACCACACGATTATGCCGCACATAAAATCGGTCAAAGTCGGCGATATTATTTATCCCGTGACGCTTATTGACGGTACTTTGGCGGTTATGGCAAGACTTCCCGTTGAGAAAATAGAGTGTGCGTTTGAGTACACTATACGTGAGCTTGGCAGAGCATACAGCGCTCTTATTCCCAAGGATACGGCGTATTACTGGAGAGAGCCGAGAGGCGAGTTTGTCGCAGTGTGCCGTGACGGTGGGGTTGTTACGGGGAAAAATACGTATATAAGTTTTCGCTATAGCGGAATGGCTGACCCGAAAGAGGACCGTATTCCCGATGATATAACCCGTGAATACCGTGAATGGGAAATTCCCGAACCTGCGCATCTGTTTACACAAGAGCCGAAAATTTGCTGTGCGGAGCAAGCGGCAAGCGGTGAACACGGTTCGGAGATATATCCGCGCGAGATACCGCTTGAAACGGCGAAAACCTTGCTTTTCGGCAACACGAAATCGTCCTTGAAACCGCTGAAATGCGATAAAAACGGTCGTTTCTCCACCATGTCGCTTTCGGGATCTGTACGCAAAATGAGCGACGAAACGTTTGAAGTTTTTGAAAAGTTATTTTGATTATCCGACAAAGCGGTGAAAAATCCGCTTTTCGGCTTTTTAAACGGCAGCATAATTGATAAACAGGAGATACTTTAATTATGGCAATGTGGGC
>CANQKW010000074.1 GCA_947624555.1 uncultured Clostridia bacterium | reverse complement strand
CTCTTATCAAGAGATGAATTTCAAGGACATACTGCATAAATTCCGTACCGAATCATTCACCGAAAGGGAAAAGGGTACAAAGTTCGAGCGTCTGATGCGCTCATGGTTATTGACAGACCCACGCTACAACGAACTTGAAAAGGTGTGGCTGTGGGAGGATTTTCCGGGGCGCAAGGACTTCGGAGGCACGGACACGGGCATCGACCTCGTGGCCAAGACCGAGATGGGCGACTATTGGGCTATCCAGTGCAAATGCTATGCGGAGGATGCCGTGATAGACAAGCCCGCCGTGGATTCGTTCCTTGCCACCTCCAGCCGCACGTTCAGTAACGAAGTCACTTACCAGACCACCCGTTTTGCCAAACGAATATGGATTTCCACCACCAACCATTGGGGAAGCAACGCCGAGGAAGCCATCCGCCACCAAGACCCGCCTTTCTCACGGGTAGGGCTGATTGACCTGAACTCCTCCTGCGTGGACTGGCAAAAGCTGATGGACGGACTTACGGGAACTTCCGCACTTGTAGAGGGCAAGAAACCGCGCAAGCACCAGTTGGATGCCATATCCAAGGCATACACGCACTATATTATTGACGGCAACGACCGTGGCAAGCTCATCATGGCCTGCGGAACGGGCAAGACCTACACCTCGCTGCTCATCACCGAACAGTTGCTTAACGGCAAGGGACTGGTGCTGTTCATGGTTCCGTCCATCGCTTTGTTGGGGCAGTCACTCAACGCATGGTCGGCAGACGCGAAGAAACCCATCAAGGCCGTCTGCATCTGTTCTGATTCCAAGGCTTCGCGAAAGATTCAGAATAAATACGATGATATGGATGACAGCGTAGTTGACCTTGCCGTGCCAGCATCCACCAATCCGAAGTCCATTGCCTCACAGTTGAAGAAATACCGCAACCATGACGGATTGGTGGTTGTGTTCTCCACTTACCAGTCCATTGATGCCGTTTCAGCGGCACAACAGGAGATACTTTCCGAAACAGGCGGCGGGTATGGCGTGTTCGACTTCATCATCTGTGACGAAGCCCACCGCACCACAGGCGTGAAGTTGTCGGACAAGGACGAGAGCAACTTCACCAAGATACACTCCGATGACAACGTGCAAGGCAGGAAACGCCTCTATATGACCGCCACACCAAGACTGTACGGTGAATCGGCCAAGATAAAGGCATCGGAAAAGGACTGCATCCTCTGTTCGATGGACGACAAGGCTCTGTACGGGGAGGAATTCTACCGCGTGAATTTCTCCTATGCCGTACAGAACGGACTGCTGACAGACTACAAGGTACTTGTCCTTACCGTCAGTGAGGACGATGTACCGGAAAACATCAGGCGCGATGTCACCGACACGACCACGGAACTGAACTTTGACGACACGTCCAAGCTCATCGGCGTAATCAACGGACTGTCCAAGATGATACAGGGCGACGACCACCGCACATGGGATGCCGACCCGCACATGATGCGCCGTGCCGTGGCGTTCTGTTCATCCATTGACAGGAGCGCAAGCAGGACGGGCATCGCATCCAAATATGTGGCTTCCGTGCTACCGCAAATATCGGAGAAGTACGATGAGAATCTGGATGAGGAAAGCCTTTCGCATACCGTTTCGATAGCCACAAAGCACATAGACGGCTCGATGAACTCACAGGAGCGCAACGGAATCCTGCAATGGCTGGCGGACGAGCCGGACAACGACCGGGAGTGCCGGGTTGTGACCAATGTGCGCTGTCTGTCCGAGGGCGTGGATGTACCATCGCTCGATGCCGTATTGTTCCTTTCAGCCCGTAACTCGCAGGTGGATGTGGTGCAGTCGGTAGGCCGCGTGATGCGCACTTTTCACAAGGGGCTGCCCGACGAGAAGAAGTACGGGTATATCATCATCCCTATTGTCGTGCCGTCCGATGTTTCGGCGGAAGAAGCACTTGACAACAGCAAGACCTTCGATGTGGTCTGGGAAATCCTGAACGCGCTGCGCTCCCACGACGACCGTTTCAATGCGATGGTGAACAAGATTGCACTCAACAAGCAGAAGCCAAACAAACAGTCCTATACGCCGTCCGTCACCATCGGCAGGCCGGGATTGGGCTTTCAAGAGGGAGAGGAAGAAGCGCGGCAGATGGAGAATGCGGAAATCGCCCGGCAGTTGGAACTTCGTTTCGGTGAGTTGCAGGACGGCATGTATGCCAAGCTCGTGGAGAAGTGCGGCGACCGCCTCTATTGGGAGAACTGGGCAAAGGAAATCGGACTTATCGCGCACAAGTTCATCGAGCGCATTTCCAAACTCATCCAGTCCGGCGTACACAAAAAGGCGTTCAACGAATACCTCAAGGGATTGCAGCGCGACCTAAACCCGTCCGTGGATGCAACACAGGCCATCGAGATGCTGGCGCAACACATCATCACCCGTCCGGTGTTCGATGCGCTGTTTGCCGATTACCAGTTCGTGAACAACAACGCCGTGAGCCGTTCCATGCAGCGCATGATAGACCTCTTGCAAGAGCAGGCTTTCGAGAAAGATACCGAAGTGCTGGAGAAGTTCTATCAGTCGGTGAGGACAAATATAGGCGGCATAGACAATCTGGAGGGCAAGCAGACCATCATCAAGAATCTCTACGAAAAGTTCTTCAAGGGCGCGTTTCCGCTCACCGTGGAGAAGCTGGGCATCGTCTATACGCCTGTGGAGTGCGTGGACTTCATCATCCATTCCGTGAATGACATACTCAAGGCGGAGTTCGACACTTCGCTGACCGAGCAGAATGTACATATCCTCGACCCGTTTGTGGGTACTGGCACGTTCATCACACGCCTGTTACAGTCCGGCCTTATCCGCCCGGAGGACATGGAGCGCAAGTACCTGAATGAAATCCATTGCAACGAAATCGTGCTGCTGGCCTATTATATCGCCGACGTAAACATTGAATCGGTATTCCATGACATTACCCGTCGGAAAACATACCTGCCGTACAGCGGCATCTGCCTGACGGACACTTTCCAACTGGCGGAGAAGAAGCACAACGAGCTTTTCACCGAGTTTTTCCAGGACAATTCCAAACGGGTGAAGAAGCAGATGGCCACCCATGTGAGGGTGATCGTGGGGAATCCGCCGTATTCTGTCGGGCAGAAAAGTGCAAATGACAATGCCCAAAATTTGTCATACCCAATTTTAGAGAAAAGAATATCGGAAACATATGCAGAGGCTACGACAGATAAAGGAAAAACCATACAAGCCCTTTACGATAGTTATATCAAGGCATTTCGTTGGGCTTCAGACCGTATACCGCAAGACGAAGGCGGTATTGTTGCTTTTATAAGTAATGGAGCATGGTTGGATAGTTTTTCAGGCGAAGGATTCCGTCGTTGTCTTGAAAAAGAATTTACTTCCATTTATGTACTGAATCTCCGTGGAAATCAACGTACATCGGGAGAACTTTCACGTAAAGAGGGAGGTAAAATCTTTGGTAGTGGTTCACGCACTCCCATTGCCATTACTTTCCTTGTCAAGAATCCTGCAAAGAAAGGACAGAAAGCAGTTATACATTACCACGACATAGGCGATTATCTAACCCGTGAGCAAAAGCTCAAAATAGTAAGAGACTTCCGTTCTATTACCTCACAGAAAATAGATTGGCAAGTCATCTCACCTAACGAAAAAGCGGACTGGATAAATCAACGTGATGGTGCTTTCGACAGTTTGATACCATTGGCTCCTGAAAAGAAAAAGGAAACAAATGCAAAATCAATTTTTAATATTTACTCTGCAGGAGTTATGAGCAATCGTGAATTTTGGGTTTTCAATTCTTCTATGCGTGAGTTAAAAAATAATACAAATAAATCTATCGACTTTTTTAATTCAGAGCGTGAACGATACGTCCAGTACCTTGAATCTAATTCTCTCATTGATGTTCGCGATTTTGTTTCTGCTGATGCAACTCGGATTAAATGGGATTCTGCATTATATGCTGATATGGAAAACGGGAAAAAACTAAGTGTTGATAATTCTTGTTTTATTCAAGCGATTTATAGGCCATATTTCAAACAAAATCTATATTTTAACAAGGATTTGAACTGGAGTCGATGTCTTCAACCTTTATTTTTTCCAAATTCTCAATGTTCTAATCTTGTTATTTGTATAAATGGAACTGGAACGAATAAGGAATTTTGCACACTAATATCTGATTGCGTTTTTGACAGACAGACTTTAGCAAATAACCAATGTTTCCCATTGTACTGGTATGAAGAAAACAAAAATCGGGAAGGCACTCTTTTCGATGATGCAGAAACAAACCGTTATATCCGCCGTGACGGGATCACCGACTGGATTTTGAAAGAAGTCCGCAACCGTTTCGGATGTTCACGAGCCATCACTAAAGAACATATCTTCTATTATGTGTATGGACTGCTCCACTCCAAGCAATACCGTGAGCGTTTCGCCGATGACTTGAAAAAGTCATTGCCACGCATCCCCATTGTAGATAACGTGCAGGACTTCATGGCCTTTTATAAAGCCGGAAAGGAACTTGCCGACCTGCATCTAAACTACGAGCAAGGCATCAATGAGCAGATAACAGGCCAAGACGGTGATTATCCGTTTTATGCAAGTATGCCGATGCTTGCGCATCGTTCCTTGGGTGTAAAAGTTATTGGTGACATTGACATCTGGCAAAGCGAATGGACGGATGAAACCTACCAATACTTCGCCGTGGATAAGATGAAGTTCGCCAAAATCCGTGACGAAAACGGGAAACTCGTTGCCGAAAAGACACGTATCATTTACAACGGCCATATCACCATTGAGAACATTCCGCTCAAAGCCTATGAGTACATCGTCAACGGCAAGTCCGCCATCGAGTGGATAATGGAACGCTATGCAGTCACCATCGACAAGGCATCCCAAATCAAGAACGACCCTAACGACTGGTCAAAGGAACATGAGCAACCTCGTTATATCCTCGACCTTCTGTTGTCAGTTATTATTCTCTCTTGCCAGACCGTGGATATGGTAAATGAGTTACCTAAAATCAACTTGTAATTGTTTAGGATGCGTGGAAAGTTGTTTCACGCATCCTATCTCAAGCACATAACGTGATGAAATATGGTTCCAGTTTCCTCCAGATGACGAGGGATATTCAGTAAATAGTATAAAATTAGCCAACTAATTCATACAAAAAGTATTGCGAATCAGTTGGCTTTTTTG
>CANQKW010000073.1 GCA_947624555.1 uncultured Clostridia bacterium | reverse complement strand
TGCCGGAAGAGCTTTCGCTGTCGCCTGACGAGCCCGAAGAGCTTTGGGAATTATTTGCGGAAACGTTTGATGAACTTGAAACGGACGAATTGCCGCTGTTATTTTCATTATTTCCGTCATTTTTGCAGGCGGTGAGTGTTAATCCCAATGAAGCGCTGAGCAGCGCTGTTAAAAATATTTTTTTCATAAAATTCAAGTCCTTTCTTTATCATCTGGGGAAAGCTGATTTGAAACAAGGTTAAATCTGCTTTTTCCGACTTTTTATTCTGCTTTTTGATGAATAAAAAGGCTGTTTATATTATAATCGCTTTTGTTTTTAAAATACTTTGAAAAAAATGCAAAAAAAACAGCCGTTTTTCAACGGCTGCTCCAAATTTAATGTTTTACCAAAAAGTTGCTGGGATTTCCGATTAAGAGATATGCCCGGTACATTTCGGTGCGAAAGCGGACTTTCGCCCATTGATTTGATTATTCGCCTTTCTGCTTTGCGAAACACTCGCTGCACAGCACAGGTCTGTCACCCTTCGGTTCAAAAGGAACCTTTGCTACTCCGCCGCATACAGAACAAGTCGTTTCAAAAAACTGTCTTTGTCCTCTGCTTGCATTCTTCTTTGCGTCGCGGCAAGCTTTACATCTCTGAGGCTCGTTTTCAAAGCCTTTTTCAGCGTAAAATTCCTGTTCGCCTGCTGTGAACACGAAATCAGCTCCGCAGTCCTTGCATTTCAGTGTCTTGTCAGTGTACATAAGTATACCCCTTAAAAATATTAAATTTGCCCGACGGGACTCGCACCCGTATCTCCGAATATCGGCGCTTTTCCTGTTAAGCTATCGGGACATATCAATGAGCTTATGCAAATTATCCTTTACAAAAGCTCTCTTTCACAAATTACCGCCCATTCCTTCCCGTAATTTACTTCTTGCTCTTGCAAGAGCGTTATCTACGGATTTTTTTTCGATGTTAAGTCTTGCGGCGATCTCTCCGTAAGACATTCCCATTACGACGCCTTCCACGCACCTAAGCTCTAAGGGCGAGAGCTTTGATTTAAGGCTTTTTTGCATATTTTCGCAGCTTTCCCGTTCAATCACGTTTTCTTCGGGAGTAGGAGATCTGTCCGGCAGCTCTTCAAGCTCTTCTTCGGTTGCAAGCGTTTTTCTGCGATTTACAGACCTTTTTGCTGTGTTTTTCAATCTGTTATTTATGCAAACTGCCGCAAACGCCGAAAACTCGCCTTTTTCGGGAACATAATTTCTTATTGCTGAAAGCAATCCTTCCATTCCGTCCGAAACAAGCTCTTCATAATCAGCGCTTTGAGCATATTTTCTTGCACAAGCGAACACCGTTTTCATATAACGGGAAATAAGCTCGGCGATTTTTCCGCTGTCGTAGGGATTTTCCTGCAAAAGCTCGCTGTCGCTCAACTTGGAATAATCCTCCATAGCTCCTCCCAAAACGTATGCTTTTCACTCCACTTAATTCTAGCACATTTTATTTTATTTGTCAACAATTATTTATCATTTTTTAAATTTTTAAGGCTTTTTCATCAATTCTTTCCCCAATATCTATACAAATTCACCAAATTATTTCAAAGTTTTGTATGTAAACTTTTCATTTGCTTTTGAACTGTTCTCTGCCTGTTTTGAATATATTTCCTCCTACGCAGTCGACGGCTACTATCAGCGGAAATTTATCGAATTTCAGACGTTTTACGCTTTCGCAGCCGAGATCCTCGAAGGCTATCACCTCACATTCGGTTATGCATTTGCACGCAAGCGCTCCTGCTCCTCCGACGGCGCACAGGTAAACGGCTTTATTCCTTTTTATCGCCTCGCAGACCTCTTCGGAACGCTCGCCTTTGCCTATCATTGCGGACAATCCTCTGTCAAGGAACATAGGAGAATACACGTCCATTCTGCCTGAGGTGGTAGGTCCGCACGAGCCTATTACCATTCCTTCCTTTGCGGCGGTCGGGCCTGCGTAATATATTGCGGCGCCCGAAAGCTCATAGGGGATAGGCTTATTTTCTTCGATAAGCTGTTTTATCCGCTTATGGGCTGCGTCTCTTGAAGTGTATACCGTTCCCGAAAGCAGCACTTTATCGCCTGCTCTTAATGTTTTTGCTTTTTCTTTAAGCTCAGAAGTATCAAGTTCTATCATTTTTTACCTCGGTCTTATCATCTGTTTTTCCGCTCGGCAAAAATCGGGGGAAAACCCTGTTTCCCCCGAAACCATTTTCAATCTTACACGGTTTTTGCTGTGGTGATTGATTTCAGAAACTGCCGAACATATCGGTGCTCATATCGTCATCGGAATTGTCGTCGGTGGAGATATTGAAATCCCAAATCGAAGAGTCGTCCGCAGTGGGCGTCTGTGGGTCTTCAATTTCTGTTTCCGTAGGAGATTTTTCAGGAGATTGCTCTTCGCCGCCGAAATTGCCGGTTTGCTCCATTGCCTCAAGCTGTTTCTGGAGATCTTCCCACGGATTTGAATTGTCAGAGCGAGGCTCGGAGTAGGTTTTGGCGCTTGTTTCTTCCTGAGGCTCTTCGTCAAACTCAATGGAACCGCCCGACATATTGCCGAACGCAGCCTCTGCCTGTTCAAGCATTCTGCGCATTGCGTCTGCGCCGTCGTCCTCTTCGGGCGCAGCAGACATATCCATATCGAAATCTTTCCTGTTTTCTTCGGGTGTGGGGCGGACTGCGTATTTCTCCTCTTCCTTGCGGACAGCCTCCAGCAGATCTTCGCTTATATCGTTGTTCATAAGGCTGCTTGACGGAACGGTCTGTGCAATAAGCTCTGCGTCAAAATCCAAATCAAAGGCAGCCTTGCTGTGTTCGGACGTGTCGTTTTCCTTGACCTCGGACACCTGGTCAACTATGCTGCCGAAACCGCCCATCATATCATCGTCGGAAGAATCCGCAGACTCGGAGAGAATATCGTCGAAGGAAATTTCCTTTGCAGGTTCGGGGTGTGAAAACTCAGGCACTTCTGCCTCAGGAGCTTTTGCATTGGGAGTTTCGATGTCCGAGAAATCGGGGATTTCAATTTCAGCCGCCGACGAAGTTTCGGTATTTTCGGCGGAAATTTCTTCCGCTTTTTTGCAGATGGCTTTATAGCCGCTGTTTATCTCGTCAAGATAATTTTTAAGAGCGGACATAAATCCGTCGAGATTTACTACAGATGAACCGCCCGAAACAGGCACATTTTTTGCGTTTGCAATAATTTCCTGTGCGGTGTTTTTGGCTTTGTCTATGACCTCACGGGCGATTTTGTTTGCGGCGTCGACCGTTTCCTGTGCGGTTTTATTTGCTTTTACGATTATTTCGGAAGCCTGTTTCTGAGCCTCAGCAGAGGACGTTCCCGCAAAAACAGATCCGCCGTTTTTTACCTTTCTTTTAAGCTCGTCTATCCGGTCAAGCAGCTCTTCGGAATTTTTACGTTCGCTTTTTATCTGAGCCTCAAGTTCGGCGATCCTTTCACTGCTTTTCTTTTCAATTTGTCTGATTTTATCCTCAGCCTCGTCGGCTGTTTTAACGGCGGCTCTGACTTTTCCGTCGTTTTCCTTCATCTCGCTTTCAAGCTCGTTCATTTTCTTGCGAAGATTGCTTATGTACTCATTTACCTCGTTCTTATCAAATCCTTGGAAGGCTATTTTAAATCCACCGTCACCGACTGCCATAGAAAGTTCTCCCCTCGAAAAAAATTCGTTCCTTCCGCACATTTTCTATGCGGAAACTCTTACTCTTCCTATTATAACATAATTTTTTCAGATATACAAGTATTTTATCAAATTTTATAAATATGTAGATTTTGTATGTTGTTTTTTGTTGGGTATTACCAAAGAATTATGAAAAAATTTGTGATAATCGGAGATTTTGAAAGTTTCACAGGTTGATTTTAATAAATGTGGTTGTTTTTTTGGCAAAAAAAGTGTATAATATACTCACAATGAGGTTGCTCAGAGAAAGGAATGATATTATGCTGGACAAGACTATGACTTTTTCGGTTCACGAGGACAGAGAAAATGAGATGAAAGAAATCCTTATGACCGTTTATGACGCACTTAAACAGAAGGGTTATAATCCCATAAATCAGCTTGTAGGCTATATCCTTTCCGAGGACCCTACATATATTACCACGTTTAACAATGCAAGAGGTCTTATACGTCATATTGACCGTGACGAGCTTTTGCAGGTTCTGGTGAAGTCTTATCTGTCGGAATGAGCCGGCTGATTTTTGCAGCTGACCGCTGTGCCGCAGGCATTGTGCCTTGCTGTACGGCGGTTTTTTCGTAATACGATATATCCCGATTTTCTTGAAAATTTTTACAAGAATATTTCTTTTAAGTTTACCGAAAATATATTTGCGGCAAAAACCGCTTACCTTACTTTTTCAAAGGAGAATTTATTATGGGAACTGAATACGCAAACAAGCACATCGGCTGTACTATCCACAACTGTGAACACCACTGCTGCTGCGAGGATTACTGCTCGCTTGATAAAATCGAAGTAGGAACTCACGAGGCTAATCCCACTGTTGTTCAGTGTACAGACTGCCTCTCTTTCAAGGCTAAGCCGGGAGTTTAATAAAGCAAGGCGCTGCAAAAAACAGCGCCTTTTTTCAGATGATTTTTGATATTCCCGATATTGCCGCACAGACTACTATTCCGCAGACTGTCGGTATTATAAACGCAAGCGCTGCCCATTTTATGCAGTTTGTTTCTTTTTTTATCGTAAGCAGCGTCGTTGAGCAGGGAAAGTGCATAAGCGTGAATATTATCATACAAATCGCCGTTACGGGCGTCCAGCCGTTTGACGTGAAAAGCTCCAGCATCTGCGAGGGAGCAATTTCGGCTAAAACGCCCTGCTGCGTGTACATCATCACTATCAGCGGAATTACTATTTCATTCGCAGGTATTCCCAGCAAAAATGCCGTTATTATTACTCCGTCAAGTCCTATCAATTTGCCGAACGGGTCAAAAAATCCCGTTATGACGCTCAAAAGCGTTGAACCGTCTATGCTGACATTTGCCAGAACCCAGATAACAGCTCCTGCGGGAGCAGCGACCGCTGCGGCTCTTCCAAGAACAAAAATCGTTCTGTCAAGAAGAGAACGCACTAAAATTTTGCAGATCTGCGGCTTTCTGAACGGCGGAAGTTCAAGGGTAAACGACGACGGTTCGCCTTTAAGAATTGTTGCGGAGAGCAGTTTTGACACCAGAAATGTCATTAAAACGCCCAATACTATCACCGCAGTGAGCGCTGCCGCTGATAAAACGCTGCCCAGAAAGCCTAT
>CANQKW010000072.1 GCA_947624555.1 uncultured Clostridia bacterium | reverse complement strand
TTTCGACATCAAGGCAAAACGGCTGAAATTTTACAATATCAAAAAAATGCCCCCGAAATCAAAATGTTTCGGGAGCAATTTTTTAATAGCTAAGGGAGATTATTCTGCCATGCTGACCATGGAATACGGATACAAATTGTCGGTAGAAACAAGACATTTAGCAAAAGGAGTGTTATATGTGTTGCCATAGATGTCGTTTATCATATAGCTGAATAAATAATTTCCATTCGGTAAAGGCGCATTCCAGATCAAGTTAAACTGATCAGTACCGGATGTAAAACTATATTTAGCTGAATAGTTTGTTTGATAGTAACCGGCAAATTCAAGGGTATCTGCATAATATCCCGGGAAAATAGCATCAACAACGTCGCCGGAATTTAACGGCTCTATTCTTGATAACTCATCGTCAATGCTAACAATGCCGATTGCAGTATATTTCGGAATATTTCCCGATGAATAATCCTCACAGATGATAAGATTTTTATTTTCACCGTTTACTTTTACAGGCGCACTGTACAATTGAACAGTACCATATCCTTCAATATTCTGTCTCGAAACAGGGTGAATGCACAATGGACTTCCGTTTGGAAGGCCAACGGTCATTCCGAAAAACTCTCTCTCAAATTTATTATAGTTTTTTTGGCGAATTGCATCTCCTGAGCCGACATATTCACCGCCAAGATCCAAAATCACTGTTCTGTTTTCAGAATTCTTAGACATAGCATATTGTTTGGTATATACTGCGTTCACCTTCTGCATTCCTGCGTCGGACAACGTAAACGTATAAACGTTATATTTGCTTGAAAGAGCATGTCCAACTATATTCATAATACTGTTAAAAATAAAACCGCCCAAGGAATCAGTATCTACAAACTCTTCCGATTCTCTCTTTTTCTCCTCAAGATGCGGTGCAACTGCGAACAACAGGTTTGTGCTGTCATCCGTCATATTCAAGGAGTCGTCATCTTCCTCATTCCAGCCGTCATATTCGTTCGGGTCAACGTCGTTGTCTGTCCAGTATTCGCTGTCATCATCTACCCATTCATCAGGATTATAGTCCGAAATATCGCCCATTGTTGTACCGCCGTATAATATTGCATTGAGTATGCCCATATAGTATGGAGTAACGCACAAATTTTTAACAATGTTCAAATACTCATCTTTTATGTTCATTTTGCTTTTGCTGATAAGAATAGCTATTCCGCCTGCGTTTTTGTAAACATCGCCGTTTTTATCATATACAACACACTCGTCAAACTTTGATATTACGCTTTGGGCTTTGTCGGAAAAAGCAGAAGTACATTGGATAAAGGACAACATATCTCCGGTTAAATAGTCGCCGTCAGAAAAAAATATTGTTTTGCCGCTTATTTTTTGCATAACACTGTCATAATTGGTCAGCATGGAATTATATACGTCTGTGCAGAATGAATTGAAGGTGAGCAGCAGACTGTCTATCTTTGAAAGATCAACGACCGATAGGGTTGCCGTTAAGTGCTCTAAGGTAACGGGCTCGCCCTCGGACTGCTCCTCCTTCAGGGTATCATTTTTGACGATGGCGTCATAAAATGCGTCGCAGACATATTTTCCAAGCTCCGCGGGAGCTTTTGCTTTGGCGTTTATGCCGTCTGAAAAACCGGTATATTTCCAACCGAGTCCGGATTCCGATGCTTCCGAGGCAAGCATATAATCCGCATAGGGAACGCAGATGTTGGCAAGCTCAATTGTCGCCATAAGGCATGCGTCACAGCCAATCATATCAAGTTTTATTTTGCGGTTTACAAGTACGCTTTTCAAAGCTGTGTCTAGTTCTTCCAATGTAATTATATCATCATGACAATAATCATGACAAACGCCAAATAAACTTCCGCCGCCGTGGTCCCACAAATCCAGCATTATGTACTGAGAACGGTAGCCCTCCAGACCCCAGTCAAGAAAGCCTTCAAGAGTATCCGGGTCGCCCATATTTGCGTCAAACGACTGTCCTATCATGGTTTCTTTGCCGCCCTCAATAACATATCGGGCGTTTTTCCCGTCTACACCGAATTCATATTTCCAATCCTTGCTGCCACCTGTTTCTACAACAAATCTTAAATTGGAACAGTCGGCGGTTGCATCTAACATTTCACGCAAATCTGATGTTGCTTGAACATCAAGATTAGCCCCGCACATATAAACAAACACCGTCCATTTGCCGTCCTGCGGCGCAGGCGTGCTTTGAATTTCGGGAATACGGGTTATCTTCAGCTGCTTGTCCTGCGTAAGAGAAAGATTTGTGCCGCGCACTCCAAGCTTTTGTGTGAAATCTTCCTCTTGAGGTTGACTTTGCTCTTGAACAGTACTGCTTGTATTCTGCTCATGCGGCTGCAAATCTGCACCGCCGTTTTGAGCAAGATAGTCATTTACAAAAAGATTTCCTTTTGAAGGGGTGCAGCCTGTAAGTAAGAGTACCACTGACAATACTACAGCCATAATTTTAACCGGTTTTGTTTTCATCTGCAATTTCTCCAATCTTAATTATTTCAAAACGTCTGCCAGGTTCACACTGTCAGCAGCTTTGCAAAATGCTTCATAATCGGCTTTGTCCCATTGTCCGTCGGAATAGTCTATAATGCCGATGGTTTCGCCTTTATAAGCAAGTATCGCCGTTCCGTTATACAAATCGCCGTTTTTCCATTCGCCTTCTGCGCTTATTTTAACGTCGCTGCTGTTGTAAATCCATGTACCGTTTCCCTCAGGAACGCTGCTCCTAGCACTTCCGTTATAAACGCCTTGAAATCCACTGAAATCATATTTCATATCCTGCACATTTCTCGGCACAACAATTAATATAACAAACACAGCGGCAAGTGCGACCAAAACTGCCGAGGCTATAATTATTATGTACTTGGCAGGGCTTTTCTTAGCAGCAGCCGTTGGCGAGACGATTGCCGCCTCTGCACTTATCGGTACAGCCGCACTACGGAGTGCGTTCAATTGAAATCCACAATTCAAGCAGAATTTCTCATCCACACTAATTTCCGCACCACACTCCGGGCAACGCCCTTTGACTTCCGATGCAGACGCCGATTGTACAGGCGCACCGCACTCCAAGCAGAAATTTGAGTCCGAAACAAGCTCTGCGCCACATTCTGAGCAGAACAGCTTAGGCTTTTCCTTTGATTCTTCTAACGGTTCTGCCTTAATTTCTTCGGCAGGTTCTGTCTTAGGCTCTGCCTCAGGTTCAACCTTAGGCTCTGTTATGTTTTTTTCTGCAGGTTCTGTCTTAGTTTCTTCAGGTAAATGTTCTATACTTGTGCCGCATATTATGCAAAAATTTGCATTTGGAGCAATTTCAGCGCCGCAATTGGAACAAAATTCTTTTGCCATAATATAAACCTCCCTGTGTTAAGTTTCTATAAAGATATGCTGCCTGATTTTAAAGCGTTTATCGCCCGACAAATCTCTTCGCTGTTTTCAATATCCTTAAAGACATAGCGTTTTCCACCGCTGTACACCGCAATATTACCTGCAATATCGGTTTTCACATCGCTTATAGAATAATACGCAAGACATACGCTTTTCTTAAACGGCATTTTCCCGATTACAACGCCATTCTCCTTAACGATAATTCTGTATCCGCTCCAGTACCGGTAAAATACACTCATCATCAGTATCGGAACGATTACAAAGAAAATCACACAAACCAAAAACAGCAGCAGCATTACAATAGTAGTATCACCATAAATAAGGTTATTGAACTTTTCGTTTAAATGTATAAAATCGATGTGTTTATCAAAAAAATCCGCCACTGCATTTACCTTACCTATCAAGCCGTTTACCGTATCAGATACTTCGGTCAATGTCATGGAAATTTCATTAATCAATTCGCTTACGCCTGTAAATACAATCCAGAAATGAATTATGGATAATATCGCACCAATTCCGTTGATTACAATTAACCATATAAACGTCTTTTTCCGTGCAGAGCTTGAACGCCCCTCGGCAATAATGCCCTTTCCTGTTGGCACAAATCGAACAGCAGACGTTTGAACGGCGGTGACATTTTGCAAAGGCGTAATGGGATTTCCGCAATTTGGGCAGACCGTCGCACTCGCACTAAGCTCTGCGCCGCATTCAGTGCAAAATGTCTTTTTCTCTGCAGTTGTTTTCACCGAGCAGCCGCATTTGGGACAAAACAACGCATTTTCATTTAATTCTGTGCCGCAATCCGGGCAAACAGCCACCGCTGTTTTTTGTTGAGTATTATCCATTGTTGTCACCTCGCTCATTTGGGAGTAACCTCTATGCTGTTGTTTGATGTTAATTTCACATAATACGAAAATTCATCATTCTTGGAGACATCTATGTACATTTTGCTGAAAGTATTTTCCTTATCAGGATTGTAAATAGACTCATGGGTAATACTACTCACATGATTGATGCGAAACTCTATTTCATGCGTTCCTTCAGTGAGACTTCTCTTATAGCTTTGAGTTTCACCATGTGGGAGCGTTGCAATGGTTTTTCCGTCAATAATAATATCTACATTATATTTATTAACTGCAAGATTTTGTCTGCACTCTACATTAAGCGTTATGTCATACGTTTTTTCCTGCGGAACATTAACACTTGGAGGGGGCGTAACGTTGTTGTCAGCTGCCGTATTGTCACTAACATTATTGTTTTGAGGCGTGCTATTGTCCACTGCTGCACTGTTGACCGATGACACGCTCTCAGTACTGCTTGGTGAGTTGTTTTTTAGAACCGGTATTAAAACAGCAACAACTATGCTGCATATTACCACAACTCCTATAATAACGCTTGCAATAATTATGCCCGTATGGCTCTTTTTCGGAGCACTTGGAGTATTATAAACGGGCTGTTGTACGGGCGCATTTTGAGCCTGTGCAATCGGCGTGCCGCAGTGAGGGCACGCTAAAGCTTTGTCGCTGACTGATTTTCCACAATTAGGACACGAAATCAATGCCATATGATTTTCCTCATTTCGTTAATAATATTTCAGATGGTTCGCTTATGTAAGAAAATAAGAATTACAAACTTTCATTTGAGATAATTTGTAACTTTTCGCAGAACATTTCATCGTGAGAAAGAACATCCTCAATCATTTTACCACAGTTATCCGTAAATTTCAAGCATTTTATTAAAAAAATTCGACAAAATTTTTCAATGGACTTTGTTAATAATGACAAAAAATCTAATCAATTTTACATTAATTTCAACAATAATAATCATATGTGATAATGAAAATTACATTTTTAGACAGATAGCGAATTGCCTAAATATAGTACAATAGATTTGGCGAAAAGTGCCAAAGTTTCAGAAAAAGGCAAATTATGTGCGACCAACAGACTTTTAAAACAGTTTTATAATACAGAAAGGCAATCCTCAGGAAATTACTGCATTTAACTTTAATGCTAAAAATT
>CANQKW010000071.1 GCA_947624555.1 uncultured Clostridia bacterium | reverse complement strand
ATTCAGCCCCGAAAGTTTTCGCCTGACTACCGCATACACAAGTCCGCCGTATTGCTTTAAAAGCGCATTTATGCCCTTTTCGGGTTTTGCTTTCAGCAGTTCAAGCAGTTCTCCGTCCGTCACCCTATCACCTCCGCTTTTTTATCAACCTTTGCCTATATATCTATGCGCAGTAAACCTTGAAATCTTACAAAAAATAAAAGAATATCGTGCGTAAATTCTGCTTTTATATTAACGGCATCCTTTTGTAATATAATTATACCATAACTAAAAGCGTTTGGCAACGATTTAAAGTGATAAATTGCAAATTATTTTTTTCGAAAGCAATACATCAATCTGCACTGTCAGCACCCTGTTCCTCGGAAAGAAACGATTTATTCTGATTTTCCATTTCGTCATTCTCCTTGAAAAATTCGCCCGGCAATAACATCACAATCCGCTCGGATTTTGAATATCTCAAATCTGTCGTAGCCGACACGCAGAAAAAACTGCACCACTCAAAGGGAACTTCGAGAGGTGCATTAAATTGTGTATACTGTACCCGAAAATCAGCAAGACCCACCGTATTACTTGACCGCCGTCCACCACAGCATCGCCATTTCACAATCCTCCACAAAAGTATGCGATCAAAATTTTTGACATTTTCATTCCCTCTATCTTATTTGAAGATCAAACTTCCCGCTTTTCAAAGCCGCGATAACGCCGCCGTCAATCAGCAGATCCGTTCCCGTGATAAATCCCGCGTCAGCCGACAGCAAAAACGCGCCTGCCGCCGCGATTTCGTCGGACGTTCCCGCGCGGCGCACAGCAGAGCAGTTTATCATATTCTGGTAGGTGTTGGCGGGGGAGTTGAACTCGTCGTAGGCAAGCGGAGTTACGATAATTCCGGGGCTTATGGTGTTAATTCTGGCACCCCGTTCAGCCCAAGTTGTAGCCGCAGCCGTGCGGACACGGAGCTGATTTGCCCTTTTTGAAACGATATAGGCAGCGCCCGAATTCGGCGTTTTTGATCTGTCAAGGCAAGGCAAAGCGGCAAGCTGCTCTGTCGGCGTCATAGCAAGCGCATTTTCGTCCTCGGCAGTCAGCGTATGAGGCATATACCCCGTCTGACTGGAAACTACAAGTCCTGCACCGCCGCACGCCATAACCTCTCCGAAAGCGTCAATAGCGTAAGAAGTGCCGATAAGGTCAAGCTTTATGATATGTTCGGGAGTTGCCTGACTTGGCGACGCACCTGCCGTGTGGATATAAAACTTGACTGCGCCGAGAGATGCGGCTTTCTGCGCGAAAGCCCGTATAGACTGCTCATCGCACGCGTCAACAATTTGTGTTTCAACGTCATATCCGCTGTAGGTGAACTCTTGCGAAACGCACTCCAGAGCCTTTTCGCTGATGTCGCCGAGCAGGATTTTCTTACCTGCGGCAATTCGGCGCACGATAGCCGTTCCCATACTGCCTGCCCCCAAAAGGACAACGACTTCTTTGTTTTCGTTTCGGTCTAAAATCATTGCAAATACCTCCTGTGTTTTATTACTCATAAGTCTATTATATATGTTTTGCTTGAAACACGCAACAACAATTACGCACCGAAAGAGGTTTACGCCGCATTTTTCAAAAAGCGAGGATTATTACACACGAGTTGACTTTTGCAAAAAAATGTTGTATAATAATTGCAGAGCGATTATTATACGACTTTGGAGGCAGGCTATGAACAAAGAAGATTTGCGTGTTATTCGCACAAAAGAGGCTATCCGCAGGACTTTTGAAGAGATGATCTGCGAAATGGACTACGAAAAAATCACGATAAAGGAACTGACAGAGCGAGCGAGGATAAACCGAAAAACGTTTTATCTGCACTACAATTCACTGGACGATCTGCTGCTTGAAATGCAGAATGAAATGGCGAAAAATTTTATCGAGCGCACGAAAAACCTTGAACGTCCCCGTGATATGGACAAAATTACACGGGAGTTTTTTCTCGTCAGCGAGAGCGCAGGACGGCTGCACGAAAGGCTTTTGTGCAGCGGAAGTTACCACTACATCAGCCGAAAAATTACAAGCGAAATTATGTCGGAAACGTGGGGCACGGACGGCAAGCGCATGAACATCGACCCGTATGTGCAGAACATAATTATGGCGTTCGTGTCGCAGGCGACGATCGAAATTTACAAGCAATGGACAGCGGACAAAAAGAAAATACCGCTGGACGAAATCATCGAGCTTACGACTAAGCTGATTTGCAGCGGAATTAACGGGGTGAGTGAGAAGTAACGGGCTGATTTTGCAGAGAAAAACCGCCCACAGCTTTCAAGCCATGGGCAGGATTTTTTTAAAGGTAAACCACTAATCCGAACACAGGTCTACCGGGATAAAATACGAACAAATCGGTATCCCCGTGTTTGTTCGTATTTGTCCAATTTAGCTCCCCCAAACCCCTCAAATCCGAAACGTAGGTACTTAATTTGAGAGGAATCGTCTCAGATTCCTCTCGGCAATTAAAGTTTATTACAGCCTTATCATCATACACATAAATCGAATTTACGAACGTGTCAATAATCCGCTGCTTGTTATCCCTGCTGGCAAGGTCAAGGCTCACCATTTTTGAAAGCCAGAACTCGATTTGTTCCTTTGTCAGTATCTGTTCCTGAATTTCCTCGCGAGCGATCCTGACTTCAAGGTCTGTTTTCTGCTCGGTCAACTCGTCCATACGCCTTTTGGTCGTTGGATTTATAATGCCTTGTTCAATAGCCGCCATAACGTTGGAAAGTGACCTTTCAACCTCAGCAAGCTCTCTTTGCAGCAACGGCATGGTAGTACTTTCCCGCTCCTGCCATTGAAGAACCCGGCTCACGATACCGTCCATTATCTCCTTATCAAAGACATATGACACGGTTTTTTGCAATATGGATTCCTCAATATCAGCCTTACGAACTGTACGCTTCTTGCAGTCCTTTTTCCGCTTGGCATTTGAACATTTATAATAATGATACTTCTTATCGTTTCGTCCTGTTCCACTCTCGCCTACCATAGTCGCTCCGCAGCAACCGCATATCAACTTGGTTGAGAGCAGATACCTCTCATCAGCCTTATAACTCGACGGCGCATACTTGTTTTTATCAAGTCGATCCATGGCAAGCGCGAACAACTCTTTGGAAATTATCGCGGGAACTCCGTTCGGCACTACCACATCACGATAACTGTACTCGCCTATGTACTTGCGGTTCTGCAAAAGCGCCGTGACCGTGGTTTTACCTATCGGCTTGTTTTGCGAAGAACGGACACCGTTATCATTGAGGTACGCCACTATATCCTTGACTTGCCTGCCGTTGACGTACATTAGAAACGCTTCTTTAATAAACGGCGCAGTCAGCTCGTCAACTTGATAATGCTTGCTCTCATCAATTTTATACCCGACGGGAACAAACCCTCCGTTGTATTGACACTTCAAAGCGTTCTCGGTCATTCCACGAATAACTTTTTCGGATAACTCTGCGGAATAGTATTCAGCATACCCCTCCAGCACCGACTCCAAGATGATACCCTCCGCGCCATCGGATATAGCCTCCGTCGCCGAGATGACCTTCACACCGTTCTTGCGAAGTACTGCCTTGTAATGTGCGCTGTCATAACGGTTGCGGGCAAAACGGTCAAGTTTCCAAACAATGACCATATCGAAAATCCCGCCGGAGCTTTCCTTGACCATTCTCTGAAATTCGGGACGGTTGTCGGTCTTTGCCGAAACTGCCCTGTCAATGTATGAACCGACAAGCGTGTAACCCTTACGAGTTGCAAACTCGCGACATTCGCGAAGTTGCCCCTCGATACTTTCCTCACGCTGGTTGTCGCAGGAGTAACGCGCATAAATTACTGCTCTCATATTAACGACCTCCTTTTTATAATATGATTATACCATACTCAAAAACAATTGTCAATGCTTTAAAGTAGTAAATCGCATTTTTTTACATTCAGGTGAGATAATCAAGCCACGTCTTCTTTGCTCTGATGAATGGTTTCGAGCTGTTCTGCCCAAATCTTCTTGCCCCTGTCCGAATTAAAAAACTCACGCATCGCAGGCAACAGACTTTGCGCCAGCGCGTCAAGCTGTTCCACGGAAAGAACCGATCTATTCTGATTTTCCATTTCGTCATTCCTCCTTGAAAAGATTGAAAGGTAAAATCTTTGGCGAGGTTAGGAACAGATCGGCGAGATACTGCTCCGAAAAATTTGCCCTTCACTTATAGGAAAATTTTCGGCGATTTATTAGGGGGGAAATTTAAAAATTTTTTATTTTTTCAGATACCCCTAATTTTCCCACTGATTTTTTTCCTATAAGTGAGGGGGGGTAACACAATCTGCTGTTCGCCGCCGCAGAAAATTTTCGAGGGGGGTCTGCAGTAGCAGACCAAAAACGCCAAAATGAGGAATACGTATACTTTCGATTTTTGTATGCATAGCAAGCAGAGAAAATCCCGTATACTTTGGGATTTTCTTCCAATTCGGGTGCAGACCCCCTCGAAACCTTTTAGGGAACCCGCCGCCCTAAAATTCGTTACCCTCTACTAACTCGCGCAGGGGCGCACAACTAAAAAATCGATCAGAAGATACTAACCGCAAAAGTACAGACGAGCAAATCGCAAAGGAGCAGCGCAGCACATCTTGGAAACAAAAAAACGTCTGGAAAAAGACGGACTGATACTCAAGGTCAAGAACATTGATGAACCGTTACCCAAGCAAGGAAAAGGAAGGGTCAAGGCAATCCACTATATTCAGTCGTTCCACCCAAAGGACAACATCTCGCCCGAACTTGCTCACCAGATTGCGAGAACATTTGCGCGTAAAGCGTTCGGTGATAATTGTCAGGTGGTTATCGCTACTCACGTTGATAAGCAGCACGTCCATAGTCATATCATCATAAACACTTATGGGATTGACGGACATAAATTCAATGATAACCAGACAACACTTAAACAGCTCCGTGAGATTTCCGACAGGGTATGTCTTGCGTTTGGAATTAAACCAATTGAACCAAAACAAGGTGTCCCACAGAATATCGAGTACAACGAATGGGAACACAAGCAGCGCGGTACGTCGTGGAAACAAAAAATCCGTCTGGAGATAGACGGACTGATACTCAAGGTCAAGAATGTTGACGAGTTGCTCGCGGAGTTGGAGTTGTTAGGCTACACGGTTCGGCGTGGGAAATATATCTCGGTCAAAGCTCCCGATCAGCAGAGAGCCGTTCGTTTGAAAACGCTCGGCGAGGACTATACGGTCGAAAGCCTTGCTTCCCGGATTTTGTGGAAAGACGTTGGTTCGGGATTAAATAATCCGTGCGAGAGGTCAGCACTCCGCGACAAGTATTCTGAAACTATTGACGGCATTCAAGCAGTCAATGCCAACCACCCAGCTCTCGAACAACTTGGAACTATGCTCACCGTGATCAACCGCGACAATCTCCGTTCTATCGGAGAGGTCGAGGGTAAAATTCGTCAGCTTGAATACGAGGTTGAAAAAGCACG
>CANQKW010000070.1 GCA_947624555.1 uncultured Clostridia bacterium | reverse complement strand
AATATGCGGATATTTTCCGCTTATTTAATATCGCCGAACAATAAAATCGTCCGTCGGAAATTATGCGTTACACCTTAATATTATGCCTTTTTTCCAGTGGTTTTTTTCGCAGCGGTTCTTCCGCCTCTTTTTGCAGCGGTACTTGTCTTTGCAGTCGATTTAGCGGCAGGCTTTCTTGCGGGAGCCTTAGCTGCTGTTTTCTTTGCAGGAGTTTCGGGAGCGCTTTCAACGACAGCGAGAATATCGCTCTGCTTAACTATCGAGTATTCAACTCCGTCGACCTTTACATCAGTGCCTGCGTACTTGCTGATAAGCACCTTTTCGCCGACTTTTACGAACATCTCTACTTCCTTGCCGTCAACCATTCCGCCGGGACCTACTGCCACAACTTCTGCGATAGAAGGCTTTTCCTGAGCTGCTGCGGTCAGGATAATTCCGCTCTTTGTGGTTTCTTCTGCCTCGACCGATTTGATAACAACTCTGTCTGCCAAAGGTTTGATTGTCATAATTTATTTCCTCCTAGCTGAAAATAATAATCATAAAATAGACCCGCCGCCTTCGGTTTCAGTCTGTCATAAAAGCGGCTTAGCACTCGTTATCTTTGAGTGCTAATTATATTTTACCCTATATTTAAAAAAAATCAAGTGGTATTGCGGTGTTTTTTGAAATTTTTGTATATTTGCATAAACAATCGCTTCATATAATGTTGTATATTGGCTATTTTTACATAATTATACTGCTATTCCACGTTTAAACGCTTTTCGGAGAGATGTATACCAATGTATAATAATAGGTATTGAAAAAAACGTTAAAATATGATATACTGTAAATCAAAGCAATAAAAATTCAGGATCATCATAAGGAGAAAATATATGGAAAAAATCAGTATTTTAACGACGCCTGTTGATTTCGATAAAAGCGATTATCTCAGCCTGCTTTCTTTGTCAGCAGGAACTGCCGTTTCACGTCAGAAGAAAATGGGCAGTCTTGTTATCGGGGAAAACGGTTGGAACGTTGACGTAAAAAACCGCAGAATTAAATTCGGCAGCAAAGAGTTTGACTGCGGAATAATCGGCTCGGAAAGCTATGTAAGCAATACATGGCTGTGGGGTTGGGCAAACACGGAAAGCGGTCTGCCCGAAATATCGTTTGCGCCCTCACGGAGAGTAAAGCGCAATATCCCCGACTGCGAGGAAATAACGACTGCAAAATTCTCGCTTGACGAGATACATACGGGTCACAATCTCTCTATGATAACCGTTGGCGCCTCGGAGAAGAACGTTTGCTATTATCGCTGCCCTTATGACGGCGGTGCGCTTTTCGTGCAGGTCGAGGGTCTTTCTGAGGAGATTTTTGCTCCTGTTTCGCTTGCAGAAATCGCACGGGAGTATCTGGAAATAATCGGAAATATCTATTGCGACCACAGACTTCTGGCAGCAGGTTTTCTTCATCAGAACGGCTATGGCTTTGATTGCAGCGAGGAATATATTTCTTCCTCAGACGGCGAAAAAACGCTTCGCTTTGACTTTGAAAACGCAGACGGATTATTTAGGGTAGCAAACATTTCATTAAGTTAGTACAAGAATTTCACAAAATTTTCACAGGAAAGTCTTTTCTCTTTCATATTTCCCTGTTATTATATAACTGTAATAAGCAAGCGGATAAAGCTTATTGCAAATGAAATTGCCAACCACCCTTTTCATAAATTACCAACCAAGCGTTACAGCCTTGCGGAAGAAATTTCGCAGGGCTGTAATGCTTTTTGTCTTAAATAAGCTTTTCACGCAGTTCGCTTAGAATTTTTCTCTCCCGACGGGATACGCCCACTTGTGTGCAGCCGAGGATTTTTGCAGTTTCCGCCTGGGTTTTGTTCCTGAAAAAACGCATTATTATCAACGCCCTGTCCTCGTCGGAAAGCTCATTTAGGCACTGCCGCAAAGCAAGCCTGTCGATAAGCGAGGATTCTTTGCTTTCCGCAGGCAGCATAAGCTCAGATCCGTCATCGCAGGTGAGCGATACGGGCGGCGTCCCTGCCGCAATCGCCTCGGCAACGTCCTCTTCGGGAAAGCCGATTTTTTTAGCTATCTCGCTTACCGTAGGGACTTTTCCCTCGGAGGAAAGTTCTTCTCCTGCTCTTGCCGCCTTCATTGCCAGTTCCTTCAGAGAACGGCTCATTTTGACCGTTCCTCCGTCCCGAAAAAGCCGTTTTATCTCGCCTAAAATCACAGGAACAGCATATGTAGAAAATTTCAGACCCCTGCTCTCATCAAAGTTGTCGCAGGCTTTTATAAGCCCGACGCAGCCGGCAGAGTACAATTCTTCATAATCTATGCCTCTTCTGCGGAAACGGTTTGCAAGAGAGTGTACAAGAGGAAGATTTTTTTCGATAAACTCGTCGCGTGTCATTTTCCTATTATAGTTTTTTCAAGAGTGACCGCTGTGCCTTTTCCCTTGGAGGAACGCACTCTTACTTTGTCCATAAAGCTCTCCATTACCGTAAATCCCAATCCCGAACGTTCTTCTTCGGGAGGAGCAGTTGAAAATTCGGGCTCCATTGCGGCTTTTATGTCGGGAATGCCGCACCCCCTGTCCCTTATGGTGATTTTCAGCAAATTTCCCTCGTACAGCTGCAAAATCATCTCAATATTCCCCTTTGAGTTTCTGTATCCGTGAACGATTGCATTTGTGACCGCCTCTGATACAGCGGTTTTTACGGCTGCCGTTTCCTCTACGGTAGGGTCGCACTGCATAGCGAAAGACGCCGCAGCGGAGCGTGAGAGACTTTCGTTGCGTGACAGAGCAGGAAAACGCAGCAGACATTCATTAAGTAAAATCTTTTTCATCTTTTCTCCTTCAGGTTGTTGTTTTTGTCACGATAAGTGAAGAAAGTCCCGACAGCTTTATTATATCGGCGATTTCGCTCCGGGCGTTTTTTATAAGAATATCGCCGCCGACAGCTTTCATCGCTTTCATTCTGCCGAGAATAAGTCCTATCCCCGAGCTGTCCATAAAGCCGACGTTTTCCATATTGAGAACCAACAGTTCGGGCCGTGAGCGGAATATTATGTCATCAAGAGCCGTGCGTATCTCCCTTGCGGCGTGGTGGTCAATGTCGCCGTCAAGAGATACGGTTATTCTTTTACCGTCATTATAGATTTTCAACATATTTTTCCTCCGTTTGCGGATTTCGGGAATTGTGTTTACGGTTGAGATTATACCACTTATACTGCCGAAAAAACGGTCGTTATGAATACGAAAAAATAGTTTTTTTAGGTCTTTATCGGACGAAGTTTTTATAATCCCGCAGAAATATGTAATTTAATAATGTATTTTAAATAAATATGTTTTTAAAAACTCTTGATTTTAAAGTCATAATATGTTAAAATAAAGGTGTATGAATTTTTGACGTTAAAAGCAGAGGAGTATTTCTGATGGCGGATAAATTTAATATATGTCTGATGAACGATTCGTTTGCTCCCGTGATCGACGGTGTGGCAAACGCTGTAATGAATTATGCAAATATAATATCTTCGGATAATTTGGGTGTCGCAACGGTAGTGACTCCCGATTACCCCGGCGTCGAGGACAGCTATCCCTTTGAGGTCGTGCGTTACCGCAGTATGAATATAACCCAAAAAATCTGCGGCTACCGTGCAGGGTATCCTTTTTCAAGCAGCAAGCTTGATTCGCTGTCAAGCCGTGAATTTAATATAATTCACAGTCATTGTCCTTTTTCCTCGACAGTGATGGCAAGAGTCCTTCGCGAGAAAAGCAACGTGCCTATTGTCTTTACATATCATACAAAATTCGATATAGACATAAGACGTTCGCTGTCCAACAAGCTTATGGCAGAGCAGGCGATAAAGTTCGTCGTGAATAATATTTCTGCCTGCGACGAGGTATGGACGGTCAGCAAGGGCGCAGGAGAAAATCTCAGAAGTCTGGGCTATAAAGGCGACTACATCGTTATGGGAAACGGCGTGGATTTTCCGAGAGGCTGCGCCGATAAAGAGGACGCCGCCGAGCTTCGCAGCGAGTACGAGGTCGCTGATGAAGAGTTTTTGTTTATATTTGTTGGCAGACTTTTGTGGTACAAGGGCATTCGTCTGATACTTGACGCAGTAAAAATTCTCGCAGGGAAAAATCTTAAATTCAGAATGATGTTTGTCGGCGACGGAATTGAAAGAGAAGAGATTGAAAAATATGCCGGAGAAATCGGCGTTTACGACAAATGCATTTTCACGGGCGCTGTGACGGACAGAGAAGAACTGCGTGTTTACTACACGGCAGGAGAGCTTTTTGTGTTCCCGTCGGAATATGACACCAACGGAATTGTCGTAAGAGAGGCGGCAGCTTGCGGAGTAGCGTCGATACTTATCGAGGGCAGCTGTGCCGCAGAGGGAATTACCGACGGAAGAACAGGAATTTTGTGCTCTGCCGACGCTGTCGATATTGCGGCTAAAATGGAATTTGCAATATCTCACAGGGAAAAAATGCGTGAAATCGGCGAAAACGCAATGAACGAGGTATATGTTTCGTGGGAAGACGCCGTAAAGCACGCAGTTGAGCGTTACCCGACAGTGGTTGAACGCTGTATGAGCGGAAAAACCCAGCGTTCCGAAAGCGTTATCACCGAAGAGTTTTTCGTTATGATGGACAATATCACCAAGAGCATTCAGAAAATCAGAAGTATACCTACGGGCATCAAAAAAACAAGCATAAAGACCAAAAACCGTTTCCGCAAGTCAAGGTCAAAATTTAAAAAGAATGAAATTATGGAGATTCCGGAAGGATTTACCGCCGAGGACATTAAGATCGAAAGCAGCGTCTGTACGGGCGAAAAGCTCATCGGCTTTTTCAGCAGGGAGCAGAATAAGTTGGTTTATGCCGAGCGTGTAGACGACGAAAGCGATATTAAGGCATTCTATCAGAAATACGGAATAAGTCACGATGAATAATTTTTATGGAGAGGTGCAGTATGACCGTTAAAACTTTTTCAATCAATTCGGAAAAAACGGCTTATGTCAAAGCGTTTTTGCCTGACGTTATTGCAGGAATAGAATTTACCGAAAAACGTCCGTCCGTGGTAATTTTCCCCGGCGGAGGCTATCAGCACTGCTCTGAACGCGAGCAGGAGCCTATTGCTTTCCAGTACCTTGCGGCAGGCTATGCGGCTTTTGTCGTTACATATTCCGTGGGAGCTGCGTTTCCTGCGTCGCTTATGGACGCCGCTTACACATTCTATAAGATCCGTATGAGAGCGGAAGAGTTTCATATCGACCCGAAGAAGATTGCTGTTTTGGGCTGTTCTTCGGGCGGACATCTTGCAGGCTGTCTTGCAACAATGTGGAATGATAATCTGGTAGTAAAAACGATAGGCTGCGAGCCGGACGACCTTCGCCCCGATGCAGCGGTGTTGTGCTATCCCGTTATCAGCGGAGTTACATCTCCTCACGTTGGAAGTTTCAAAATTCTCCTTGGCGAGGACGCAAGCCGTTCCGATTTGTCAAGGCTTTCTCTGGAGAACCGTGTTACGCCGAAAACTCCGCCTGTTTTTCTCTGGCATACTGCTAACGATGAGAGCGTTTCGGCGCATAATTCTCTTGTAATGGCAAAAGCGTGCATTTCAAACCGTGTCCCCGTGGAACTTCA
>CANQKW010000069.1 GCA_947624555.1 uncultured Clostridia bacterium | reverse complement strand
AGAACAGCAGATGAAATGAACGTCCCCGTCTTTATGAAAAACAGCCTTATTCCTGTTGTGGGCGAGGAAAATATGAGAAGGGAGTTCCCTTTCCTGCACCCGTAACGGATTCACATTGAAAGCAAAGAGGATTTGACGATGAAATATATGGGAGCTAAAACCCGAATCGCAAAGGAAATTGTTCCGATAATACAAGATGTAATAAATCAGAACAATATTACAAATTACATAGAGCCATTTTGCGGCGGGTGCAATATCATTGACAAAATTGACTGCAACAACAAGACCGCGTCCGACATCAACCCGTATTTAATATCGCTTTTCAGCCACCTCCAGAGCGGCGGCGAACTTCTTCCCGAGGTATCGCGTGCGCTATATTCACAGGTTCGCACGGCGTATAAGCGGAAAGATGACAGCCTGCCGGAACACATAATCGGAAACGTGGGATTTTTGGCAAGTTATAACGGGCGTTTTTTCGATGGGGGCTACGCACAGCCGGGGTACGAAAAGACCAAGAACGGAATGCGATACCGCGATTATTACCGTGAAGCTGCCGATAACATCACAAAGCAAATGCCCTCGCTGCGCGATGTTCGTTTTGAATGCCGCGACTATCGCGAATACAAGCCGAGCGGTGCGGTCATATATTGCGACCCACCATACGCGAATGAAAAGCAAACGCAGACGGCACATATACGCGAGTTTTCGAGGCTAATAAAGAGCAGAAAGCAAACTGCTTTACAAGCGTAATGTCAAGAAATATGGTCGCAGAACCCATAATTTTACAGCGCGGACACGGCTATAACAAGGGCGGCGTGAAGTTTGGTAAATCTCCTACGCTGACTTCACAGGGCAGTTGGCAACACAACAATTTTGTTGCCGAACCTGTCCGCATAGGGCAGTATGGAAATGGCGGTCAGGGAGAACGAATTTATTCTGTTCACGGAAAATCCGTTGCATTGTCGGCAAACGGTGGCGGCGGTGGTGCGAAAACAAGCTTGTATAAAATTGACCTGCCCGACGGAGATTACATAATCCGCAAGCTCACTCCGATAGAGGCAGAGCGCTTGCAGACGCTTCCCGACAACTATACCGAGGGAATATCAGACACACAGCGGTACAAATGCATAGGCAACGGCTGGACGGTTGACGTGATTGCGTGGATTTTAGCATTTGGCTTGCCGCCGCAAAGTGGCAAACGGGATTTGAAAGGAGTTAAATAAATTGGACACAATTGAGAGAATAATTGAAGGAGGGTGAAATATATGGATATCATAAACAAATGGGCTATTTGCGACTGGCGAGGAAAGTATTTTGTTAAGACCGACGGTAAGAAGATTATATCCGCCGAGCTCAACAGCAATACTCGCTTGTACGATTCCAAACGAGCGGCGACAAGCGCAATACAAAGAATATCGGAAATATGCGGAGAAATTGCCAATGACTACCGCCTCGCCCCGGAATACATAGAAAACAGGACCGTGCCCGACGCAGAACCTCCCGATTTTCCGCCGATAATTGACGATACGAGCGGCTGGAAAGCGGTGGACAGCTTTGGAAATAAGGTGCACTACTTACGACGGGAGATCTCGCAAAACGCAAATACGAGCGGCTCACCGCAGTTTGAGTATGCGGTCTGCTGCACCGACGGAAAACTTCGCAGTTTTGGAACGGACGAGCTGTCGGCCTGGGAATGGTACAGCGACTACCGCAAGCAAGTCGGCTCAAATAGGATAAAATCAAGGAGCGGTGATGTATAGTGGAATGCCCACTTTGCGGACAGCAGCCCAACAGCTGGATTCGCTGCCCGGAACAAAAAACGCTGATATGCGACAAGCACTGCCACAACTGTCCGTATTTTTCGGGGTATGGTGTATCAATAGTGCATTGCTATTTCCGAGAGCGTGCGTTTAAAATTTCCCCCAACAAATCAAAATAAAAAAATCCCCGCCAAAGCGGCGGGGTGGGAAAATGAAAAAGTGATTTTTGCAATCGATTGCAAATCTCAAAGCCTATAAATATTATATCATTTTCCCGTGGATTTGTCAATAGAAAAATTTCAAAAATCGGCGGTACGCCGCCGATCGGGAGCTTGTAATGAGTATTAACTTCTCGACCATTTAGACTGATTAAGGCAATAAAATAATTTTTTTGTCAATCAATCAATGGGGGTGTGGGGGCTTTGCCCCCACAAAGCAAGCAACCGCCAAGGGAGATGATAAAGACTTGAACAAGCATACCTTTATTCGGGAGAAATCGCTTGAACGGTACAACTGCAACTACAAAGAAGTCGACTGGTATGAGTACTCGGAAGAGGAACAGCAGGCAGTCAGGCAGACAAGGAGAACAAAAGCCAGAGCTGCACCGCCAAAAGTTAAAAGGCTCAATGATGAGCGTTCCCGAAAATACTTCCGCTGGCTCTTGCAAAATAATTTTTGCAAGAACGATTATCACGTCACGTTGACTTTTAAGGTTGAGCCCACAAAAGAGCAAGCAAAAAAAGAGCTTGCAAATTATATCAAACGCTTGCGGCGATTGTACGACAAGTCGGGAATTGAATTTAAATACATCTACGTCTGCGAGGGCAAGAAAAGCGGAGCAAGATTGCACTATCACATTGTGATGAGCGGCGGAGTGCCTCGCGACGATATTGAAAAGAAATGGACGAGCGGCTTTGCGAACGCTGACCGATTGCAGATTGACAAGCAGGACGGGCTGTCGGCTCTTTCCCGATACCTCACCAAAAGCAAGGCTTATGCCGACAAAAACGAGCGTGCATGGAACTGCTCGGCGAACCTCAAACGCCCGGACGAGGTGACGGACGACAACAGCGTTTCCCGAAAGCGAATGCGAAAGGTGCAGGACGCAAAACGCAATGACGAAGTCAAGCGAGTTATCGAGCGGATCTACATAGGCTGGCGAGTGATTGATTACGATGTCGGCATAAATCCCGTGACGGGCAGGGATTACGCACGATTTAAACTCCTGCGAAAACCAAATTACAAACGGTTTATGTCGCTGTACAAGGCGATAAAAAAGAAAGGTGGTTAATTATGGGATATTATGAACAGGCAATAGAAAAGTTAGACCTCGTTAAAGCTGACAAGCTGAAAGACTTGAAAGCAAAAGCGGTTTGCGAAAGCGTGAGAAATGCGCTGAAAATGTTTTGTGAGCAAAACGAAGAATTTGCACAGGCAGTAGCGCAGGGCGGGGATTTTGAGCAATGTTTGTCAAGCGCATTGTGCGGTGTCGGTAACTCAATCCCCGATCCCGTTCTTTTCGAGAGAGCGGCGGACTTCTATTTTCATGGCGCGAAAATAGTGCTTGAGATGAAAATAAACCTCGGCGACGGCGGGTTCTCCGACAATGCGGGCAAGAAGGATGAAACCAGCCTTTCGCTTGACAGCTTATTCGACTTTTAAGGGGGCAGGAGTGTATGAAAAAAGAAGAGGCTGAAAAATACATTGCCCACTTCCCTGCTCTCACAGTAAAAGCTAAACGTGAGGCAGAACTGACGCTTAACCCGTATATCATCTACGACCGAAAAAGGAAAATCGGACGGTGTACGTATTGCGGAAAGATCCTCAATTTAAAGCGGAACACGCTCGTAAATCACACGAGAATGACGTGCACGGAATGTAAGTATGAGTGCGAACTTATCGACAGTTTATCGGGGTATCACGGCTATAACGTGGAGTGTCGCTCGAATGTGATTGTATATCTTAATAAGCGCGGGAGCGAGGATCTCTATATCCGCTGTTTTACGCTTGAAATGTTTTTCGGACGCGGGAAGTTTAAAACAGAGCTCAAACCCGAAATAGAATACACCGAGTGCAGGCGGTACGTTTTTACGGCTGACGGGTGTGCGGAGTATTTGCCGAAATACAGCTACAAGCAAGATAAATATGTGTGGTGCGTTGCTACGCGCGTGAGAGCTCCTTATTTTGCAAACTGTTGTTGGTGGATAAATGAAATAAATTCCTCGGCAATCGAAAAAACTTGGTACAAATACAGCGCATTGCGGGAATGGCATAGCGAACGCAAGAATGGATATAGAAATTACAGTAGCAGTATAGACTACCTCAAATTCTACCGCAGGCATACAGGTGCGGAAAGGCTTGTTAAATGCGGTTTGCGGACGGTCGTCGACGACTGTATGAGAGGGCGGGACAATTGTTCAAAAATCGACTGGAAACAAACTGAAGTGCCGAAAATGCTGCACTTAAATCAAGCGGAATTTGACTTCGTGCGCAATGACCCGTACACTCGATATTTTGACTATTTGAGAGCGCGGGAGGCGTTTTCGACAATTTCCGACCCCGCGAAACGCTTTAAATATTACATCGCAACGCAGACGATAAATATTAAAGCAATCGCGAAACGAGCGGGAACAACAACGCTTAGGCTTGCAAAATACATCACGAAAAATACAACTGTCGCCGTAGATTATCAAGATTATTTTAATAACTGTCTGCGATTAAAATACGACGTAAAGCAACCCTCTATCGCGTTCCCGCGCGACTTTTACGCGGCGCACGACCGAGCGGCGGACGCGGTCATCGCGCTCGAAAATCACATCGAACAAGAGCGATTGGACGAGCTGAAAAAGCGGCGGGAAATGCTCTGCAAAGAGTTTGGCGAGTACGTGATTATACAGCCCGACAGCGTAGCGGACATTATCCGTGAGGGCAGAATACAAAATCACTGCGTCGGCGGATATGCAAAAAGGCACTGTGACGGAAAATTAACAATTATGTTTTTGAGGAAAAAAGACGATTTGCAAAAGCCGTATTATACAATGGAGATAAGCAACGACTTAGAAATCGTACAATGCCGAGGCTACCAAAACAACCGCTACGACCCGAAACCGCCCGAAGTTGAGGAAATCGAGCGGAAATATGCAGAATATCTTAAGTCAATCCTGCCTAAGTGGAAAAAGGCAAGTCAAAACCCGCTGAAAGCGGTTAAAAAACAAGAAAGGATAGGTGCTTAAAATGGAAAACACAATAACACAAACAACAGTTGAGCGTGCATCAGCGCTCACGGCAAAAATCAACGCTAATGCAAGAGTTGCGGCAGAGGCGCTCGTAATGATAGGGCGTGATCTAAAAATAATGCGTGACGAAAAACTCTACTCTGCTCTCGGCTGTGCAAATTTTGAGGAATACTGCGACAAACACACAGAGATAAGGCAGCGTGAGGCGTACAATTTTATTCGTTGCTTTGAAACTTACGGTGGGCAGTTGTCGGAGCTGTCCGGTATCGGAATTACCAAATTAACGCTGATGACCGTACTTGACGAGAGCGACCGTGCGGAGCTTATCGAGAGCGGCGACGCAGAAAACCTTTCCGTGCGGGAACTGCAAAAAAAGATTGATGAACTGAATAATAAATACGAACAGCTCACACTTGACTATGACCAGGCAAACAGCGAAAAGCAGGGAGCGGAAAATGAGGTTGAGGAGCTTAAAAAACAGATTGACGCTCTCGCAAAGAAACTCTCAGCCGAGCAGGACAAGAACAAGGAGCTTGAAAGCCGTCCCGTGGAAGTCGCAGTGCAAAAGCCTTCCGCCGAGGAAATCGAGAAGATAAAAGCGGACGCGCAAAAGGCGGCGGAAAAGAAACTTGATGCCGCGCAAAAACAGCACGACAAGGAGATAAAGCAACTCCGAGAGGATCTTCAAA
>CANQKW010000068.1 GCA_947624555.1 uncultured Clostridia bacterium | reverse complement strand
GCAATCGGTCACCTGCGTATGGATAAGATTACGCCTAGACAGATACAGGCTTTCGTAAACGCACTTTCTAAAGAGGGTGCGAACGAGAAAACGGGTAAACCGCTTGCGCCGAAAACTATCAGACACCATTTAAGTTTTATATCGGACATTTTTAGTTACGCTGAAAAGATGGACGTGGTAAGCGATAATCCTTGTTCCAAAGTAACCATTCCAAAAGGTGAAGTTAAAGAAAAGCAGATATACTCACAAGAGGAAATTGCACTGCTGCTTTCAAAAATCAACGACGAGCCAACCAAATACAGAGCATTTTTCTTTCTGGTTGCATACAGCGGTTTCAGAAGAAGTGAAATGCTCGGTCTTGAATGGAAAGACGTTGATTTTGAGAACAATGTCATCAGCATAAACAGGACAAGCAATTACACGGCAGAACGCGGAATTTACACCGATACAACAAAAACAAAACGCTCAAAACGTGTTTTGAAGATAAGTCCATACATAATTGAAATTCTCAAAAAGCTGAAAGCCGAGCAGGAAGAAGAGGCATTCCGCTTAGGTGACAAATGGATAGAAAGTGATAGGCTATTTGTGAAATGGGACGGAAGTCCTATGAATAATCAGACTCCATACGGTTGGCTGAAAGAGTTCTGCGAAAAGAACGAAATGCCATTTTATGGGATCCATAGTTTCCGTCACTTCGCAGCTTCCGCCTTAATTTCCGCAGGACTTGACGTTGTGACTGTATCGGGAGCGTTAGGGCATTGCGATTCCGGAACAACTTTGAACATCTATTCGCATATGTTCCAGACGGCGCAAGCAAGAGTTGCTCAGGCGATGGACGGTGCATTCAGCTTTCTTCCGCAAGACGATGCAGGTTAAAATAATTGTCCGCTGAAAAAATAAAAAA
Organism: uncultured Clostridia bacterium; assembly: GCA_947624555.1. Classification (GTDB taxonomy): domain Bacteria; phylum Bacillota; class Clostridia; order Oscillospirales; family Ruminococcaceae; genus CAG-115. The sequence continues at coordinate 4,932 of CANQKW010000068.1, read as the reverse complement.
GCGGACAAATAGCGGACAAACCCCTATTTGGGGCTAAAAACAAAATCAGCAAACCGCGTAGCTACGCGATTTGCTGAGAATTTGGCTGGTGACCCGTACGGGAATCGAACCCATGATTCCGCCGTGAAAGGGCGATGTCTTAACCTCTTGACCAACGGGCCTTATTGGTAGCGGCAATCGGATTTGAACCAATGACACCCTGGGTATGAACCAAGTGCTCTAGCCAACTGAGCTATGCCGCCATAACTGACTATACTATTATATCACGGCAAGTACAATTTGTCAAGGGCTTTTTCAAAAAAATTTTCTGCATCGCTGCACAGGTCTTGACCTTTGTGCGGCAAATATTTGTTATGTGGCGAAAAATAACGTTCTGCATATAATAAAACAAACGGAAAATCTTTTCCATAACAGAGCAGGTGCGCCTGCTCTCGGTCAAATTTTACTGCGAAATTTCAATTTTCGCATTCATAATAAAGGAGAATTTTATGCATTACACGATAAATATAAAATCGTTCACGGCAGCTCAAAAAGCCCGTTCTTATCTGCAAAAGCACGGCATAGGCTGTTCGGTGGAACGAATTACCAATAAAGGGCAGGGCTGCGGGTTTTCCCTGCGGTTTGCGGACAGTCGCGTCGGCAAAGCAGAGGTTTGCGCTCTGCTCGACAAAATCGGTATAACCTGTGATTTACCTAGATAATGCCGCTACTACCTACCCCAAACCGCAGTCGGTCTACCGCCTGTGGCAGCGTTCCATGAACGTCTATGGCGCAAACCCCGGACGTTCGGGTCACGCTTTTTCGGTAAAAACCGCCGAGGCGGTGTATAAAAGCCGAGAAATCTGCGCAGATTTTTTCGGCGCAGACGCTGAAAACACCGTATTCACCCTGAACTGCACGACAGCGCTCAATTTTGCGATAAAAGGAGCCGCACGGCAAGGCTGTCATTTCGTGATGAGCGATATGGAGCACAATGCGGTTTCCCGACCCGTTTATGCTGCGGTAAAGGAATTTGGCGGCTCCTGCACGGTATTCGAGACTTCTTTCGACGAGGAGCAGACGGTCTACAACGCCGAACGGGCAATAACGCCCAAAACGACCGCTCTCGTCTGCACCGCCGCCTCAAACGTCATAGGTCTCAGAAATCCGATAAAAGAGCTGGCGGCGCTCTGCAAGCGCAAAAATATCCTCTTCATAGTAGATGCGGCGCAGGGCGGAGGAGTTTTGCCGCTAAAGCTTACCGACGGCATAAACATACTCTGTGCGGCAGGTCACAAGGGACTTTACGGTCCGATGGGAACGGGACTGATGCTTACCGACGGCAAATTTCCGCTGCGAACGATAATCGAGGGCGGAACGGGAAGCGCGTCGGAAAGCCTTGTGCAGCCCGATTTTCTGCCCGACCGCTTTGAGAGCGGCACGATAAATACCGCAGGCGTAATAGCTTTGGGGGCAGGCGTGGAATTTGTAAAAAACCGTACAACAGACGCAATTTACAGGCACGAAATCAGCCTCTGCGAGAAATTTTGCGAGGGAGCGAAAAAGCTGAAAAAAATTCGTCTGTACAACGAAATAACGCCTGAAAACCGCCTGCTTTTTTCGCCTGTCGTTTCATTTAATATCGAGGTATTAGGCTCGGCGGAAGGTGCGGCTCTTCTTTCCTCCAACGGATTTTATATGCGGGGAGGATTGCACTGCGCTCCCCTTGCACACAAAAAAATCGGCACGATCGACGGCGGTACGATACGGTTTTCACCGTCTGTTTTTAACACGGAAAAAGAGGTATTTTTACTGCTGAAAACTCTTGCCGAAATTACCTGAAAAAATGGGGTATTTTCGGGGGTATTTTTTCACGGAAATTTCAAATAATTTCCGCAAAAATTAAATATTTTCAAACCACATTGTTGTGCGGTTTATCGGGAATCAAATTCTTGTAATTTCAACCAAAAAATCAAGGCTGAAATTACCCCGAAAAATACCCCTGTTTCTGCCCTTAAAATTACCCTTATTTTTACACAAAAAATAATCTGTTTTTTTCGCACAGAAAGGAGCTGTTTTATGTGCTCGATTGCAGGAGAAATAAACTATAAAAATCAGATACGGGAAAAGCTGCTTTACGATATGAACAAGCTGCTTTCTCAGAGAGGTCCCGACGACGAGGGAATTTACATTGACGAAAATGTCGGTCTGGCTCACAGGAGGCTTGTCGTGATCGACCCCGAAAACGGCAGGCAGCCTATGCGGTTCGGAGATTTGACGCTCGTGTACAACGGCGAGCTTTACAACACCGAAGAGATACGGGAAATGCTCCTGAAAAAAGGCTATGAGTTTAACGGTCATTCCGACACCGAAGTCGTGCTGAAAGCTTTTGCGGAGTACGGCGAAAAGTCCGTTGAGCTTTTCAACGGCATTTTTGCCTTTGCCGTCTGGAACAGCCGCAAAAAAACGCTGTTTCTCGCCCGTGACAGGATAGGCGTAAAACCGCTGTTTTATGCGAAAACCAAAGGCGGTCTTGTCTTTGCGAGCGAGATAAAAGCTCTGTTTTTGCACCCCGATGTAAAACCTGTCATTGACTTTAACGGCGTTGCTCAGATTATGCTGACAGGTCCTGCAAAATTCACGGGGAGCGGCGTTTTTCGCGATATTTTCGATATTCCTGCGGCTCATTATGCCGTTTTCTCGGAAGATGGTCTGAAAATTCAGCGTTACTGGCGGCTCACGGCGAAAAATCACACGGAAAATTTCACGCAGACCGCCGTGCACGTAAAAGAGCTTATCACGGACGCTGTAAAGCGGCAGCTTGTAAGCGACGTTCCTCTGTGCACTTTTTTGTCGGGAGGACTTGATTCCAGCGTGATTTCGGCGATTGCCGCCGAAGAGTACAGAAAGCAGGGAAGGACGCTTTCGACATATTCGATTGATTACAAGGACAATCACGAGAATTTCAAAGCGTCGTCGTTCCAGCCCGACGAGGACGCACCCTATGTTCTTCAGATGGCTGAATTTATCGGCTCGGAGCATAACGGGGTAGTGCTTGACACGCCTGCTCTTGCAGACGCTCTTGAGGACGCCGTTTATGCGAGAGATTTGCCCGGAATGGCTGACGTGGACAGCTCGCTTTACCTTTTCTGCAAGGAGATAAAGAAAAACTTTTCGGTAGCAGTTTCGGGGGAGTGTGCGGACGAGATTTTCGGCGGTTACCCGTGGTATCATAAAAAGGAAGTCCTGCACTATGACGGTTTTCCGTGGGCAACAAGCGTCCCCGAACGGGGTCTGCTGATGAAAAAGCCTCTCTCAAAGGAAGAGTCCGAGACGTTTGTCAGAGAGGCGTACAACAAATGCCTGGCAGATGTGGACTATCTTGACGGCGAAAACGCCGATGACAGACGTATGAGAGAGATGTTCAAACTAAATCTCGACTATTTTATGGCTACGCTGCTTGACCGAAAAGACCGAATGAGTATGGCGCACGGACTTGAAGTGCGGGTGCCTTTCTGCGATTACCGTCTGGTAGAGTATGCGTACAACATTCCTTCCGCTTACAAAAATTATCGGGGACGGGAAAAGGGTCTTGTGAGATACGCTATGGAAGGCGTTCTTCCCGAAAACGTTCTCTGGAGGAAAAAATCGCCATATCCCAAAACTCATAATCCGAATTATGCAAAACTGCTCTCCGAAAGGCTTTCAAAAGTGCTTGAAAGTCCCGACTGCCGACTTGTCGAAATCGTAAACGCAGACGCTCTCAGGGAAATGCTGCGTACAAACGGTTCATCTTTTACCAAAAACTGGTACGGACAGCTTATGACCGTGCCTCAAATTTACGCTTATTTCCTGCAAACGGAATATTGGCTCAGAAAATATGACGTTGTCGTAAAATATTGAACAGGCTCGTTTTTATCAAATTATTTGAAAAAATTCGTTATATTATGTAAAAACCCTTGACAATTCGATAAAAATATTGTATAATAAATGCATAGTATTAACTTACTATGCGTTATGTCCGCAGATTTGCGATTTTTCATAACGATATTTTTAGATTGGAGTATTGATTATGTCTGAAAGTATAAAAATACAGGATTTCTGCGATATGAACGAGTTCGAGCATATTATGAGCAACTGGGCGAAAAGTACGGGTCTTGCGACGGTTGCCGTCGGTGCAGACGGAAAGTACATAAGCGACTGCTATAATTTCACGGACTTTTGCATTAAGCTCACGAGAGGCAGCGACGAGGGTCGCAGACGCTGCGAAAAGTGCGACGCAGAATGTACGGGAATTTATGCGTGCCACGCAGGACTTATGGACTTTTCGATACCCATAAAGCTTATCGACGGTACGGTTCTCGGCAGCATCATAGGCGGTCAGGTTCTTCCGAAAAACCCTGACGAGGCTAAATTCCGTCAGACTGCGGTTGAGCTTGGAATTGACCCCGACCGTTACATAAACGCTCTTCATCAGGTTAGCGTCAAGACAGAGGAAGAGATAGAGGCGTCCGCAAATCTGCTTGGCGACGTTATCAATATGTTCGTTCACGCAAGCTATGAGCATAAATATAATTCGATGATTTTGAACCGACTGGTTGACGGTATCGAAAAGGCTGCTGCCGAGATAAATATTGCCAACGAGAGCAACAAAAAGCTCACTAAGGTAAGTATGAACCAGAAAATTCTCGGTATCAACGCCTCGATCGAGTCTGCTCACGCAGGTGCGGCAGGCAAGGGATTTGCTATCGTTGCGACAGAGGTTCAGAAACTTGCTGTGACTATGGAAAAGGCAAGCACGGAAATCACTACAAGCCTTGCACACCTTACGGAGATAATCAATAGCCTTAAAGACTAAAAAGCAAATATCAAAAAACGGGTCGGTTTTTGCCGACCCGAATTTTATTTGTATCAGTCGATAAACAGATGTCTGGGCAGACCGTCTACCATAAA
>CANQKW010000067.1 GCA_947624555.1 uncultured Clostridia bacterium | reverse complement strand
GCGCCCGCCGCTTTGATCGGCACGCTTGAAAAAGTTTCAATGTCAATGTTGAGGTCGTGCATTTATGCCCCCCCCCCCTTGCTTAAAAAGGCTGGCCGGTAATGGGGTTAATTGCGGGCGGTGCGGCCGGCGGCACATTAGGCGGCGCAACATTCATTCCGGTATTTGCGTAGGTCATAGCACCGGGGGCCGCGGGCATTGCCGCACCGTAGCCCGGAACCGCGGGCGCCGTAGGTGCTGAAATGTCCGCAAAGTCGGACGCCGCCGACGCGCCGCCGCTTAAAGGCTCGCCATCGCGGGTTTTGAGGACGTTACCCAGGCCGCACCCGACGCCCTTATTTCCGGCGGTATCAAAGGCAAAGAAATTGAGAGTTACGCGCGCATACATTCCGGAATAAACATCCTGGGGCGCAAGCTCGCACGCCACATTGTCTATGCCCACAACCTGGGGTTTGTTTATGCTGCTTGCGGTAAGCACCCAACAGCCCTTGCACTCGTCGCCAAAAGGCACACCGGACGGGCGCAAGCCGTCGCCGTCGTGTATAATAGCTTTCGGCGTGGGGCGCGCGCCGTTCCACTTTTTAGCAACGCCCTCATCGTAAGCGGCCTGGAAAGAGGCGTTAAGGTCCGCGATCGTTGCGGTGTCGGTTTTCGGGATCAGCAGCGTAACGGAATACTTTTCTTTGCCGTTCTGCTGCATTTTCGGAGCCGTAAGCGCCGCGTAAGACAAGCGCACCTCGCCGGTCAATACTTTTGTCGGGATATTCTGATACATAAAAATTCCTCCTAAAATTCATTAGATTTCATAAGTTGCAATGATTTCATTCAAAATACTTGCAATAAAATTCGTCGGACTGGTCGGGAGCCGGGGGAGAACAAGTCCGCGTGTTCTCCTACAATGTGGTTTGTGATCGCCGTAACAACCGTGTCGTCAATGCTTTCGGTCCAATCGGTGATAACGTCGGACAATTCCTCAAGAAAAGCGCCGTAAATTTCCCGCTGCTTTTTCTTTGACAACCCGGAAAGTTCCAAGTTGCGTTTAAGCGTTGAAAAATCTTTGTCGGAAAAGCCCTCCGTGATCGCGTCAGAAATAACGCCGTCCTCGGCCATTAAAAGCACCGCGTCGTGTGCAAGTGCGGTGCCGCCGAAAGTGTCACCGTGCAAGCAGCAATCCGTTTTCGGTCGAACCAATGACAATGCCGGCAATTATGGTAAAGGTCCTCGATGTAGCTCACTTTTTCACCCCCGCAAAGTCAGCGGCGGCGGGGCTATACAAGGCGCGTTTGTCACTTTCGGGCGCAAGCGTGGGTTTTCCGGGCGGCTTGATAACGTAAGCGCCGCAAACCTTTTCAAAGTCTGCTTTACCTATCATTTTTTCAAGCTCCGCGAGGCTCTTTGCCTTGCGTTCATAGACAACCGCCTCGTCATAACCCGCGCCGATAACCGCCGAAATAGCGGCGTCAGCGTCCGAGAATACGCGCACGCTGCGGCCCTCGACAACCTTAAAGCCGGGGATCGCGCCGCCCGCCAAAATGTGCTTGAGGGCGTATTCCTGCATATCCTCGTAGAATTTCACCAAGTCCGCGCCGCGCGTCAGCAATTCCGCAATCGCGGCGTCGGTGAGGGTATTTCCGGCCGCCGCGTCGGTCGGCGCTGCTTTCGGGTTAGGCACACAACCCTTAAATTCCTCAACGGCCGAGAATACGGCCGCCCGCGCCGCGCATACGGCGCGCCCCTTGCAAAAGCGGCAATGGTCGCCGGGCGCAAATTCACCCAAGCCCATAAAGGCTTTTTGTGCAATGGGCTTTATGCTTTCGCCCCACGCCAGCAGCTCCTCGCGGGTTATTTCCTCAACCGCCGGTTCCGCCTGGGCGCGGGGCTGAAAGATCGTCATTCTAACGCGCTTTATTGTGTCGCCGTAAACGGGCGCGTATCTTTTAAGCGCACCCAGGGCGTAAAGCCGCATTTGCGGGTTTTCAGCGGCGGCCACAACAACGCCTTTGCCGTGCTTGTAGTCGGTAATGTCGAGCGTGTCACCGCCAATCATTATGCAATCACACGTTCCAAAGCCCTCCGGCACATACTCCGAAAAATCCACGCGGACCTCGGCCGTAACCGAGGGCGCGCTGTTATACGTCATTGCCTTTTCGGTTAAATGCTCAATGTAAGCGTCCGAGGTCTTTTCCATTTCCTCGTTGTACAACGGATCGGCTTTCAGCTTTTTGAGCCGCGCGTTATAGGTCCGCGCGTTAAGCTGCTGAAATTTCTTTTGCACCTTTAATTCGCAAAATTCGTGCGCCAGCGTTCCCTCGGCGGCATAGTCGGAGCCTTCATCGGGAAATTGTTCCTCAAAACGCGGCGCCGCGGTGCATTTCATCCACCGATGGGCGGCGGACGCTGAAAGCGTGGCGTGCTTATCCGGCATAGCTGCACCCCCTCGTCATATCTGGGCGCCCAGGGTGCGCAAGTCGGTTGCAAATGCGCCGTACTGTTCGGGCTTGATTTTGGTTATGCTATCCACGCCGTAACGGCCGAGCAACGCAAGCAGCGCGTCCATTTTGCCGGCGTCAACTAATGCCGTACCAGCGGCGGCGATCTGTTCAAGCGTGTATGTGGGTGCGCCGGTCGGTACCACGGGGGCCACGGGCGCGGTCGGAACCGGCGCGGGGGCAACGGGGGCGGTAGGCACGGCGGCCGCGGGTGTCACTGGTGCAGCGGGAGCCATAGGCACCGGAGCCAGGGGAGTTACGGGCGCGGTCATCGGGGGAGTAACAACGGTGGAGCGCGTCGGCGCGGGGATAACCGGAGCCGTGGGCGTGTTGTTCTGCATAATCTCACCGCGCGCCTTATTACCGAGGGCGTCAGCAAGAGCATTGAGCGACGCGATCAATGCGGGGTCAACTGTAACTTTGATTTCAAACATAAATATCCTCCTCATTCGTCATTGTGTTCATTGATTTTTTGCCGAATTATCACGCCAAGCGCCGGTATTAAAAGCACGCCGGCCACAATAAGGCGGATAACGTCAGCCGTGGTATAATCGCCGTAAAATTCCGCGTTACCGACGGAACCGTACATAAGCAAAAAAGCAATAGTCATTAAAACGGCGGCGACTATTTCTTTTTTATCGTCCATTTTTCTTGCTTTTCCTCCTTTCTCTTTGCCGTTCTGCAAAGCGGCGTTGATTTTCGGGATCGCTGAAATGTTCTTTTAATCCGCCCACCGCCGACGCGCCCAAAAGGTGCTTTGCGATTTTCGGCACGCTATCCCATTTAATCTTGATTTCGCCCATTAGGACCTCGCTTTCTGCACCATCGCCCCGTTGGTCTTTTCAAACGCAATAAGGACGCTTTCGGGTACACGGTAGCCTTTGCCGTTGATTTTGTAGGCGCCGGCCAGCTTTCCGGCTTTTATCCACTCGCGCACCGTGTACACCGTAACGCTATAACGCGCCGCAACCTCCTCGCAAGTGTAGATTTTTTCCATTATTTCACCTCGCTTTTTGTGGTTTTCCCTTGACTTTCGCGGGGTTATGTGCTATAATGAAATTGTTCAAGTAACAGAATAGCGCCGTAAACCCGCGAAAAGCCGTATTTTTGCGAGGCGTGTTAAGGTTTGCTATTTTTGCCTCGCTTTTTGTGGGGTTACTCACATTATACAACGAATTTTCGGTGGTGTCAACGGTTTTTCGTTGATTTACTTATTTTTGTAATAATTTAACAAGAAATGGGGGCGGTTTTTGTGTATTCCGCGCAAATAACAAAAGAACGAATTGACGCACAAAGAAAAGGCGCAACTTATGAACAAATACAAAGCGCTTGCAATATCGGGGCCAATGCAATACGGCAAATCAGCAACGAAAAGGGCCTTGCGTCGTTCAGCCTTGCGAAAATTGCGGATTTTTTGGACTGTTCGGTTGATTATCTCCTCGGACGGACCGACAACCCAAGCGCGCACAAAAGCACCGTATCTGTGGGCGACGTCAGCGACAACCACGGCGTCATCGGTAATGCAAACGCGCCCTTGACGATAAACCACACCGAAAACAACCCGCAACGGTCGGCGCTGCTTGATACATACGACAAGCTAACCCCGGTGCAGCAAGCAAAATTATTGCTTTTTGCGGATAATCTTTTGAATGGAGAATGAGGAGGATTTTATGGCACAAAAAAATAAAAAGCTCAATAAAATTGAGCTTAACTACTTGAAAAATTTGGATAATTTAACGCTTGAACAAAAGAACCGTCACGATATAATAACCGCCCGACACGAAATTTTTAACGAAACGCGGCGCCTTAAAGGCAAGAAAACCGAGGTTTTGGTTATCGACGACGACAATAAACTTTTCTATCATTTGATGGACGAAAAGGCGGATTTTTTGATTTTTACGCCCATTCACACTTTTTCCGAGGTCATTTCTTGCGAATATAAAAGCCTTGTTGAACAAAAACAAATTGTTGACACTCAGAAAAAAGGCGGCGTCGGCCGTGCTGTTGTCGGCGGCGCGCTTTTCGGTGTGGCCGGTGCAATCGTTGGAGCGTCAACCGCAAAAACCGAAACAACCGTAAAAAACGTTGATGTTTTTAAGGGGCTTGAATTACAAGTGCAATATGGGGGCGGCGTTATGGGCGGCAATGACGTATTCCGCAACCCGCCGCCGGGCGCTGTTGAATTTTTCAAGACTTGTATTGCAATGAATAGCGAGGCGTAAGAATGAGTAAAAGCAAAAATGCTGTTGTTTACGCGCGGTATTCATCCCACCGCCAGGGCGAACAAAGCATTGAGGGCCAGCTCGCGGAGGCGCAAAGGTACGCCGCGGCGCACGGTTATAAAATCATCCGGGAATACGTTGACCGCGCAATGACGGGTAAAAACGACAACCGCGAACAATTCCAAGAAATGTTAAAGGACTGTGCGAAAAAACAATTTGAAATAATAATTTTGTGGAAAATTGATCGTTTCGGCCGGAACCGCGAGGAAATTGCCTTTAATAAATACCGTGCCAAAAAGCACGGTGTCAAGGTCGTTTACATTGCCGAAAGCATACCGGACACGCCGGAGGGCGTGATCCTGGAAAGCGTGCTTGAGGGTATGGCCGAATATTATAGCTTGCAGCTTTCGCAAAACATTTTACGCGGTCAGCGTGCCAGCGCGGAAAAGTGCCAAAGCACCGGCGGCAATCGTCCGTTGGGTTATCTCACCGATCCGGCGACAAAGCGCTTTGTTATTGATCCGAAAACCGCGCCCACCGTGCAACTTGTTTTTCAGCGTTACGCCGCTGGGGCCACGATCACCGAAATTGTCAACGAATTGAACGAAAAAGGCCTCCGCACGCTGCACGGCGCTAAATTCACCAAAAGCAGCTTGCGCACAATGCTTAAAAATGAAAAGTATATAGGCGTGTACACCTACAAAGACGAGGTGCGCGTCGAGGGCGGCGTGCCGGCCATTATTGACGTGGAATTATTCGACAAAGTACAAAAAATGCTTGTAGTAAATAAGCGCGCGCCCGCGCACACCTGGGCTTGTATGGACTATTTATTGACGGATAAGTTATATTGCGGCAAATGCGGTGAAAAAATGGTAGGTGAAAGCGGAACCGGCAAAAGCGGCCGCAAGTATAATTATTATGCGTGCGTCGGTCGAAAGCGCTTACACATTTGTGACAAAAAGGCCGTTAAGCAAGAATGGATCGAGGGGCTTGTCCTTGATGCTATTGTTGAATTGCTCGACGACGAGGAAAACCTGGAACAAATCGCCGCGGCGGTGTGGGAATACTATTCCCAAAATGACGACAAAGCAGCGTTAGAGGAAAGTCTGCGGGAAAAGTTGGCCGACGTGGAAAAAGCAACCGCAAATTTGTTGAAAGCCATCGAGGCCGGAATTTTTAACGACGCCACAAAAACCCGAATGAATGAGCTTGACGAACAACGGGCCGAAATTGAGGCCGAGCTGTCGGCGTTGGAAATTTCAAAGAAAATCAGCATAACAAAAGATTATGTGCTTTTCTACTTAAAGGACCTCCGCAACGGGGATATTAAAAACCCGGATTTCCAAAAGCGGCTTGTAGATACATTCATCAATGCGATTTTCCTTTATGACGACAACGTGAAAATTGCTTTTAACTATTCCGGCGATAATGCCACAATCACATTGTCGGACTTGAAAACGGCCGAGGCTGAATATGAAAGCATTTGCGGGGGTTCGGATGTTGCGCGCTATGTTCCACCA
>CANQKW010000066.1 GCA_947624555.1 uncultured Clostridia bacterium | reverse complement strand
GGCGGTATTGCTTGATTTGCAATACCGTTCGTTTTTTTATTTTTAACTCAATATATAAGTTTTGTATTAGACAAAAAATACAACCTCCCGAAGATAATAGTTGCGATAGCAGGCGCAGTTATAGTGGCAGTTGTTGTGATATTCGTTGCATTAAAGAAGAAAAAATCAAATCACGGCGATGACAGCGGCTGCTGCTGATTACCGCTTATAAAAAAACTCACCAAGGCAAATCGCCAAGGTGAGTTTTTTTCAGAATATCAAATCGTCAATATCCGTGTCATTTTCTTCAATGCCGAGAATATCGCGACTTTTATCCGAGTCGATTTTATGTAAATCACGCAGTTTTCTCTGGATAGCCCTCGTTCTTGTACCGACAAGCTTTTCCATATCGTCGTCGAGCATTTTTATTCGTTTCTTAGCCTGCTCAAATGCCTTGCCGAACGAGTCAAATTCTGTCTTGACAGCGCTTAATATTTCCCACACCTCGTTGCTCCTCTTTTGTATCTGAAGAGTCCTGAAACCCATTTGCAGCGAATTAAGCATAGCCGCCATAGTGGAAGGACCTGCGATATTTATGCTGTAATCTCTTTGCAGGATTTCCACAAGCCCGTGATTTACCACTTCTGCGTACAGCCCCTCAAACGGCAGAAACATAATGGCGAAATTAGTCGTATAAGGCGGACAGATATATTTGTCGTGAATATCCTTCGCACATTTTTTGATGACCGTTTCAAGCGTTTTGTAAGCCGCTTTTATCTCGTCGGGATTTCCGCTGCTGTAAGCGTCCTGCAAAGCCGCAAAAGTATCTCCGGGGAATTTCGAGTCGATAGGCAGATAAATAAAATCTCCGTCATCGTTTGCAGGCAGTTTTACCGCAAATTCAACTCGTTCCTTGCTGTCGGGAACAGTAGGAACTTCCGTATCGTACTGTTCGCAGGTGAGTATTTCGCTCAAAATAGCGCCAAGCTGAATTTCTCCGAGAATTCCTCTCGTTTTAACGTTTGAAAGGACTTTTTTAAGGTCGCCCACGCCCGATGCAATCGTCTGCATTTCTCCAAGACCCTTATACACCTGTTCCAGACGCTCGTTTACGAGCTTAAAAGAGTTTGTCACCTTATCGTCAAGCGTTTTTTGAAGTTTTTCGTCAACCGTAGTCCTTATTTCGTCAAGTTTTTTGTTGTTGTCCTGCTGTATATAGGACAGCCGCTGCTGAATAGTTTCTCTCATCTCGGCAAGATTTTGACCGTTTGTCGTTTCAAGCGTTTTAAAGCGGTTTTCAAGCTGTTTCATCTGATTTTGAACGTTTTCGTTCATAATCGCCTGCTTATCCGAAATTGATTTATCCATATCGTCAAGCCGCTTGTTCTGGGCGTCAGCCGCCGCTTTCTGAGCAGAAGTTATCGACTGCTCTATCTGTTTCATAGCGGATTGTATATTTTTCGACATCAATTCCTGCTTTTCCGAAATAGAGCTGTTAATTCTGTCGATTTGAGCAAACTGCGACTCCGAGGCGTCTTTCTGATTGGCGGAAACCATTTCACCCAGCATCTTCACCGAACCCTGCACCGAAGAGGATATTTCCTGCCTCATAGTGCTGTTTCCGCCCATAAGCTCATTTTTAAAGCTGTTGAAAGTCTCTGCGCTCACACCCGATTTCATTTTGCTTTGCCTTATCAGCGTGATGATCAATAAAATAAGGCAGACCAAAAGTCCGCCCAAAATAATATAATCAGCATAATCCTTTAAAAAATCCATAATAAATCCCTTTTCCTAAAACGTTACCCACCGAAAAAACGGTGGGCAGCGAAAATTTTGTACTATGTCCGATTACTTCTTTGCAGGCTTTTTAGCAGGAGCAGCAGGCTTTACTTCTGCCTTAGGAGCAGCTTTTACCTCTGCCTTAGGAGCAGGCTTTACTTCTGCCTTAGGAGCAGCTTTTACCTCTGCCTTAGGAGCAGCTTTTACCTCTGCCTTAGGAGCAGCTTTTACCTCTGCCTTAGCGGCAGCCTTTTTGGTATCAGCCTTCTTAGCGGCAGCCTTGGGAGCGTCCTTTGCGTCCTTCTTAGCGGGAACAAGAACCTCAAGAGCCTTGAATTTTGCAGTATCGCCGGACTTAACCTTTACATATCCCTTTTCAAGAGCCTCGTCGAAAGAAAGAGCACCGCTGAAGATCTTATCAATAAATTCGGGCGCAGCCTCGACAGCACAGCCGTTGTCATCGTAAGCATAAGGAGCAACAAGGATTTTTCCTTCTCTTACAGCCACATACATATCTTCATTATCCTCTGTAAGGAGAGAGAAGGAAACTGCCACGGTATCCTCAAATTTCTTTGCCTTTGCAGCAGAAGATTTAAGATAGCCTTTAACCTTTTCGGAAAGTACTGCGTTGTTCATAAAAAAATCCTCCTAATAATCTGGAATTTTAAACTGTTTTATGTGATTTTACATCTCTGCAAAATTCTATACATATAGTATATCACACATTTTGGTGAATTGCAATAGGCAATATTTATAAAATTAGAAATAAAATCACAAAATTTATATATAAATGCTATAATTTACCGCTGATTTTTGTTACTTTTTTAAAAAAAATTTCAAAAGCATATAATCTATTGAAAAAGGGTAAAGAATGTGATATAATAAATATGTGTATAAAAATAATTTTTATTCTTTAAGGAGGATAATACAATGGCGGATATTCAGAAGGCTTACGGACTTTGGCTCGAAAAAGCTGTCGAGGACAGCGACCTCAAAGCGGAGCTTGAGAAAATCAAAGGAAATGAGGAGGAGATAAACGATCGTTTTTACCGTGATCTTGAATTCGGTACGGCAGGTCTTAGAGGAGTAATCGGCGCAGGCACGAACCGTATGAACGTCTATACGGTAAAAAAAGCCACCCAGGGACTTGCGGAGTATATTCTTGACGAAGGTCTTGAAAAGAGCGTGGCTATCGCATATGATAGCCGAATTAAGTCGACATATTTTGCCGAAAGCGCAGCGGAAGTGCTTGCGGCAAACGGTATCAAGGTACACATTTACAAAGAGCTTATGCCGACTCCTATGCTTTCGTGGGCAGTAAGAGCGCTTAAATGCGGTGCCGGTATCAATATCACCGCCTCCCATAATCCTGCCAAGTACAACGGATATAAGGTATACGGCGCAGACGGCTGCCAGATGACCTCAGAGGCAGCAAATGCCGTTTTGGGAAAGATAAATAATATTGATATTTTCAGCGGCGTAAAATCAGTTGAGTTCAAGAAAGCCGTTGAAAGCGGAATGGTAGAATATATCGGCGACGATGTGATCGACGGATATATCGCAAAGGTCAAGGAGCAGTCGCTCCACCTCGACCTCGTTGAAAAGAGCGGACTAAAGGTCGTATATACTCCTCTCAACGGCACGGGCAACAAGCCTGTCCGCAGAGTTTTAAAGGAAATCGGCGTAAAGGACGTTGTCGTTGTTCCCGAACAGGAAAATCCCGACGGAAACTTCCCCACCTGCCCGTTCCCCAACCCGGAAATTCGCGAGGCGCTTGCCGTAGGACTTAAACTGTGCGATAAGGAAAAGCCCGACCTGCTGCTTGCGACCGACCCCGACGCAGACCGTGTGGGAATTGCCGTTCCCGACGGAAACGGCGGATATGCGCTCTTCTCAGGCAACGAAACAGGTGCTCTGCTGCTTGATTATGTCTGCAAGGAGAGGACAGCTTTAGGAAAAATGCCCAAGAACCCCGTCGCTGTAAAAACCATCGTCACCAGCGACATTACAAAGGCAATCAGCAAGAAATACGGCGTAGAACTTCGTGAGGTCCTCACGGGATTTAAATATATCGGCGAGCAGATAGGCTTGCTTGAGGCTGCGGGCGAGGAAAACCGCTACATTTTCGGCTTTGAGGAGAGCTACGGCTACCTTGCAGGCGGATATGTCCGTGATAAAGACGCAGTAGTAGCGTCAATGCTTATCTGTGAAATGGCTGCATATTACCGCACAAAGGGCATTTCTCTCTTTGAGGCAAGAAAAAATCTTTATGAAGAATACGGCGTATACTATAACAAGGTGGATAATTTCGTATGCGAAGGCGCAACGGGAATGGAGCGTATGAAGGACATTATGTCGGGACTTCGCAAAAATTCTCCCAAGACAATCGGCGGACTTCCCGTTACCGCAACGACCGATTACTCCACAAGCGTAAGAAAAGAGGCAAACGGCGCTGAAAGCAAGGTGACGCTCCCCAAGTCCGATGTGATCACGTTCAGCCTTGAAAATGACGCAAGCGTTGTTATAAGACCGTCAGGCACAGAGCCTAAAATCAAGGCTTATTACACGACAGTCGGCAAGACCGCTGACGAGGCAACTGCTCTTCAGCAGAAACTTTCGGCAGATTTTACAAAGATACTAGGATTTTAATTGCACTATTCAGCAATTTCACCATAATAAAATTTTGGAAAAGCACTTGATTTTTCAGAAAAAATGTGGTATAATCTTAAAGTATTTTGTGAATATTTACATTGCGTTAAACGAGGTGATAATAATGAAGGAAGGTATTCATCCCGAATACGAAGTGACCACGATAAAGTGCGCTTGCGGAAACGTTATTGAAACACGTTCCACAAAGAAGGATATCAAGGTCGAGATCTGCTCCAAGTGCCACCCTTTCTACACAGGCAAGCAGAAACTGGTTGACAGCGGCGGACGTGTCGACAGATTTAAAAAGCGTTACAATCTCGGCAAGTAAGCTGTTTGGTATCGCTGAAATCTCAGAAATGAAACTCACGCATTATTGTGCGTGAGTTTTTCTGTAAAATAAGGAGAAAATTTTGGAGTACAAAACGATAGCAAGCCGCTGTGAGGCACGGTTTATTGAGAAGAAATCTGAGTTTATCGGTTATCTTGCGCCTGTTTCAACGGAAGAAGAGGCGGCGAATTTCATATCGGAAATACGTGCCCGGCACCCGAAAGCACGGCACAATTGCTATGCGTATATTCTGCGTGAAAACAACACTGCCCGTCATTCCGACGACGGAGAGCCGCAGGGAACGGCAGGTGCGCCGATTTACGAGGTTCTTCGCAAGGAGGGCTTGACGGACGCTGCGTGCGTGGTGACGAGATATTTCGGGGGAGTTTTGCTCGGCGCAGGCGGTCTTACAAGGGCATACGCAAGAGCGGCAAAGGACGCAGTAAATTCCGCTGAAATCAAGCTGATGTGCGAGGCTGTCCTCGTTGAAATTTCGCTTGATTACTCGCTTTACGGACGCCTGCCGCAGATTTTCGGAGAGTTTGACGCTAAAGTTTGCTCCGAGGATTTTTCTGAGCTGGTAAAAATCTCCTTTTATGTCAGAAAAGAACGCTCTGAACCGATAAAAGCCCGTCTTGTCGACGTTTGCAGCGGAAAACTCACCTTTGAAGAAAAGGAAAAGCTTTGGTTTGATTTTGCTTGATAATTGAAATTATGGTTAAATTTAATAAATTATAATGCCGAATTTTATGCATAACGCTGAAAAATCGGCATTAAAAAGGTTTTCGCAGGTCGAAAATTGTATATATTTATGTAACGGTTTTCGGGAAATAATTCTGAGGAGTGGTGAAAATGCTGCCGAGGGAGCAAATTATCGAGAATGAACGGCTTACGTTGAGCAAATACGCCTGTCGTGCCGATATGAGCAGCGGTCGTGCGGTTTATGAAGAGCCGTGCGATTTCAGGACCGATTTTATGCGTGACCGTGACAGAATAATTCACTGCAATTCCTTTAGAAGATTAAAGCATAAAACACAGGTTTTCCTGATACCCTTGGGCGACCATTACAGGACAAGGCTTACACATACGCTTGAAGTGAGCCAGATTGCAAGGACTGTCGCAAAATCTCTTGCGCTTAACGAAGATTTAACAGAGGCAATTGCGCTGGGTCACGATTTGGGTCATACGCCCTTCGGACACGACGGAGAACGTGCTTTGAACGAACTTCTGCCGAACGGTTTTTTCCACAATATTCAAAGCAAGCGTGTGGTTGAGGTCATCGAAAAAGAGGGTCGGGGACTTAATCTTACATACGAGGTAATCGACGGCATCGTGACGCATACGGGTCAAAAGGAGCCTGCTACCCGTGAGGGAATGGTTGTGCGGTTCTGCGACAAAATCGCTTACATAAATCACGACATCGAGGACGCAATCAGGGGAAAAGTTATAACGCAGGAAATGCTGCCCGAACGTTCGCTGAAAATTTTGGGAAAAACCAAAACCGAGCGCATTACAAAGCTTGTCAGAAGTCTTGTCGAAAACAGCGGCGAGGTAATAAAAATGGACGAAGAAACTCAAAGCGCACACGACGAACTTCGTGCGTTTATGTTTGACAAGGTCTACAGAGCCGAGCCTACAATTGCCGAAAAGGATAAAGCCGCATTTATTATCGAATATCTTTACGGATATTTTATGAAAAATAAGGATAAATTACCGCCGCTTTATCTGGAATTATCCGAGCGCTACGGACTGCCTTGTGCGGTGGGCGATTTTATCAGCGGAATGACCGATGAATATGCTGTTGATTATTTCGGAAATTTGTGTATTCCGAAAGGCTGGAAATCCGGTTATATCAGCTAAAAAAATAAGGGTATTTTCGGGGTATTTTTTCGGCTGATTTTCGAG
>CANQKW010000065.1 GCA_947624555.1 uncultured Clostridia bacterium | reverse complement strand
TGAAAGCCCTTGATTTCAAGCCATTCTGCCGCTCTGACAACAGCATTTCTTTGTATCAATTCTTGGGTTTACATTTCTGCGTAAATACCTGCAAATTCCCACTCGGAATTGCTTTCAATAAGCTTTTGAAAGTGGTCTTTTTGCGCATTGAGAGAGTTAGCCATACTCTCGCTTTCCATTGAAACACGTGCATAAGCCGCAACACGCTTGCGTTTTGCCGAAATCGTCGGCTCGATTTTTCTGATTATCATAAATCAGACCCCCTATTTTTTTATTGTAATTGACAAGTCAACTACTTACTTTCATTATCGCTCTTTTGTCAAAATTTGTCAACATTTTTGCGAAATTTCGTACGTTTGCACAATATTTTTCAACTCTCAACCCCAAATTTGTTAAATTTTTTGTGCTATTTTCAGTGATGACATCAGTACAACACAACATGAACGCACTTAATGCGTACAACAAACTCAACGCTAACGTAGCAGGCATGAAGAAGTCGAGCGAAAAGCTTTCTTCGGGCTACAGAATTAACCGCGCAGGCGACGACGCAGCAGGTCTTGCAATCAGCGAGAAGATGAGATCTCAGATCCGTGGTCTTAATCAGGCTGTTCGTAACTCTCAGGACGGCATCAATATGATTCAGACGTTCGAGGGCGCTGCTCAGGAAACTCACAGCATTCTGCAGAGAATGAAAGAGCTTGCAACTGAGTCCGCAAACGGCACATACGACAACGCAACCGACCGTGCAGCTATTCAGCTCGAGTTTGACCAGCTCAACGACGAGTTGAACCAGATTGCTGATACCGACTTCAACGGCACAATCGTTCTTAACGGCGGCGTTATGTCCGATGGTCTTGAGGCTGTTAATAACGAGTTCAACTACAAAACCAGAGCAGAACAGGAAGCGGCTGCAAAAGAAGCAAATGAAAAACTTCTTGCGTCTGCTGAGGATTTCTGCGGTGATGATGACGGAGTAGGTGCAATTCTCGACAACTCTGCATATGGCAAGAAAGACGCTGATGTTATTTGGAATGCACTCGGTATTAAGCCTACCAGCACAGATACTGCTAACCCCGATGAAATCACACTTTCGTTTGGATATGACGGAAGTAAATGGGTCGCAACAGGTGTGTACGACAAAGAAGGCAAAGCAATTGATGTTAGTGAAGACGCACTTAAAGCACTTAGTGATTTGATTGTTCCTGTAGATACTAACACTGCAGGTGCTACAGGTGCAGGTGGTTTCAAGATTAAGGGCACATCGCTCAATCTTGTATTTGATACTGATGATGTTCAGAAGTATGACACCGCAAGCATTAAAGTTCAGAACATCAACTCTAACAACAGAGCGCCTGCAAATGCTGGTATAGCTGAAGGTGATGCCGGTGCAAGCGGCATCACTTGGGGTACTCCCGATGCAGGTTCAACTGACGGCGGACAGATTACTGTTGAAATGCTCATCAAGGACGAAGACATGACCGCTGAAATGAAAGAAATACTTGATAATCTGAAGACCCAAGACTTTGGATTTGATTATGGAAAAGGCGGCACTATTACTTGGGAAGATCTGACTGATTTGGCAGAAAAAACTGGCGTTACAGCAGGCGGTGAGTTTTCATTTAATGGTAACAAACTGCAATTCACTGCTAAAGGCGGCGAGGCTGTAGATATTTTGGAATTTAAGTTTACAGGATTTGATGCTGATTTGGAGGTTGACGGTAATACTTTCAATGTAAACTTCGACTCGTATGCTTACATTGACGATACACAGTTGAAAGCACAGTCAACTGAAACGACTGCAAAGCCTACAGTTGATATGTTTGACAAGGCTGCTGCTTCCGGCGGCGTTTCAGAATCCGATGCTTTCAAACATTCTACTGCTATCCTTACTTATGCTGAGGACATCACGCTCCAAACCGGCGCACGTTCTAAGGACGCTGTAAACTTTACTTTCCTTTACAATAAGGCAGATATGGGCGACCTTGAAGCGAACCTCAATATCTCCGCTCGTAAAGAAGGTCTGAACACCGAGAACCTTAAACTTTCTAATCAGAGCGATGCTAACGATGCAATCGACCAGATCGACAAGGCTATCAATAAGGTATCTATGGTTCGTGCTTCGTTCGGTGCTATCCAGAACAGACTTGAACACAAGATCACGAACCTCACGACAACAAGTGAGAACCTGACCGAGGCTGAGTCTTCAATTCGTGACACCGATATGGCTTCTGAGATGATGAACTACACCAAGTTCAACATCCTCCAGCAGGCTGCTCAGTCTATGCTCGCTCAGGCGAACCAGCAGCCGCAGTCTATCCTCCAGCTGCTCGGCTAATTCTAACCGACAAGCTGCATAAAGCGGCATAAACCAATAACAAAAGGACTTCTCTGCGTGAAAACAAAGGGAAGTCCTATTTGGTTTATATCACCATTCAGCCTTTGAATGTTGATATAAGCCGTATTTTTTTGCCGTCACTTTAGACAGAAACGAGATAGAAAAATTGTCAATGTTCACAAAAATTATTTGTTATGCAAAGATAATTTAAGAAAATTTGCCACTTTTTAGCTCCGATATGTTATATTTAAATAAGGAGGAAACCGCTTGCCAAATATTTCAAAATTCGTGACACTAAGGAGAAAATAATGTTTAAATTAAAATCATTTTTCTTATTCATTTTAGTCGGTGCAATGATTTTTCTTACAGGCTGTGAAAGCTCCGGCGATTTAACAGGAACAATATCCGAAAAAGCAGAAATATCCGAGATTCGCAGCGGCTTTACAGAATCCGTTGAGCGTCTGCGGAACAAATCTTATGATAATCTCGTGTTTACAAAAACTGCGTTTTCATTTCCGGATGAACTTGAAAGCGTAAGTGAGCTTAAAGCGACGCCGCTCAAGGGAAAAAGCGTTGACGAAATATATGAATATTTATGCGACGCTATTGATTTCCTTACTGATAAGGAATATACCGATGAAGAAAAAAGGCATGACATACGTTTTGTAGACGCCGATTACGATGATAAGAATGAGCGTTATCCGTATAGCAGCCCCAATATTGACGAATACAAAAACGGTTATGAAACAGAATATCCGTGGCCAACCGTAGGAAACGACGATTATTCCTTGGATTTGATGTTCGGCGTTCTCCGCAGTTTTGATGACGGCTCTTTAGTGGAATACGACGGCGTATCAAGTGGAATTCGCCAGATGTATTTTATGATAAGCACAGCAAAACACCCTGTAGTTTTTTACACGGAGGATCTGACCTGTACCGATAAATATAAACTCATTGACGGCGAGATTTCAATAGCTGACGCTGCGGCATTTGCACAAAACTATCTTGACTCGCTGGATTTCACGCCGTATGAAGGCAATATCCCCAAATCGAAGATAGTCGCTGTAAATGTTGTTAATATCGGCAACGGCAATTACGGTTATAATTTTGTAGTGGCATATACATACAAGGGACTTTGTTTTAATTTCGACGACAGAAAAGAGACCGATTCGGGCGGACTTTTTGTAGACACTGATTATGATGAGCGTGATTATTCGGGAGCATCGGGAAGTATTGATATGATAAGAACGGATAAAGTATGCCGCTTTTTTGATGTCGCCAACGGAGTAGATATTACTGAAGGTGAGCCGCAGACGTCCGTTATCACACTTGAGACTGCCGCCGACAAGATAAGTGAATTTTTCTCGGGATTTATGACTTTCTACGTAGATAACGTTTCCGTGGTATGGCTGTCTGAAAAGAAATCCGGCGAAATGACAATGCCGACTTATCCCTGCTGGAAATTCAAAATGTATGCAAACGGAGATATATACCATACCTTTGTTAATATGATAACAGGAGAAGTATATCTCTACATTCAGGTGCCGAACTGATATGCTGAAAGTTTTAAAATGTGATTTTTGGCGCAGCGTTATAAATCGGGGATTTTTGCTTTCCGCAGCTGTCACCGCAGCTTTATGCTTTTTTAATCAGGTTTTTTCCAACCCCTCAAACGGAAAGGCATATTCTGTACTTGAAGCGCTGTTCGCTTTCGATTATGAATTTATGGCGGCAAACGTCGATTTCAGCCCGCCCGTTATCATAAACCGAGCCCTTTCGGGGTATTACCTGTCGATGGCTCTTCCCATAACGGCGTCTTTTCCGTTCGTATTTTCATTCGTTTCGGAAAGAAACAGCAGAAATATACGGTACACCGTTGTGCGTACAGGCAGAGGAAAATATTATATTTCAAAATTTCTTTCTGCAATAATTTCAGGCGGATTATGTACTGCTCTGGGGATCATACTTTTCGGTATTTTCATATATTTCCTTTTCCCGAACGCTCATTCTCCGCAGGCGATTGCCGATTATATTCCCGACGGAGCATTTATAACGCTTGTCAGAAAGGTGCTTTCTGCGTTCATCTACGGAGCAGCAAGCGTTCTTCCGGCATTTTTCCTCTGCTCGTTCTGCACAAATCCCTATATTATATTATGTGTGCCTTTTTTGCTTAAATTTATATTGGAAACCGTTATTTCTCAAATACAAATCAATGCGGCGACAGCAGGTGATATTGAGGCTTATGAAAGACTGACGCCGTTTCTTCCGAGTTCTTTAGCTTATCTTTTGGGTATGCCGACAGATGAAACATTTTTTAAAATAATAGCCGTTAATCTTCTTTTCGCAGCTGCAATGCTTGCAGGATTTTCGCTTATTATGGAAAAGCGTAAGGATATGGGAGAATGATGATAAAAAAATTAAATTTTAAAGCTGCGCTTTTATGCGCTCAAAGCGATTTTTTAAAATGGCTTTTAAACGGTCGAATGATAATTCTTGCGGCGCTGGCGGTTTTTATTTATATCTGTTCGGTACAGCCGCTTACGGAAAATTCTGCGCTTATGGAAAAGCCGCTAAACGTATTAGAGCCTTATATAGCCGCTCTTAACTCAGGCTCATTGATGTTGTTTATTCCCCTCGGATTTCTGGCTGTTTCCTCTGATTTTCCCGAAATCGACGGAAGTTCAATGTTCAGCCTGATAAGAACAGGCAGGCTGAATTGGTTTTTCGGACAACTGATAAATCTTCTTATGATGAGTGCCGCCTACCTTTTTTATATTTTTTCGGCAAGCACAATTCCTGTCCTTTTCAGCGGTTTTTGGGGAAATGAATGGAGCAGCGTTGCTCTCGATTTCGGAAATGAGTTTCCTGAGCTGTCGCAGAATTTCGGCGCACTTTTGCTCCCGAAAAATCTGTACAATCATATGTACCTTTTTGATGCGGCAGCGCAAAGCACACTTTTTGTTTTTGTTTACCTGATATTGATGGGAATGGTGATGATGTTCTTTGCAATACTCGGTAAAAAATCGGTGGGTTTGATCGTCTGCGGCAGCCTTATAGCCGTAGGTTCGGCACTTTGTTCCGTAAAATCAGAGCTTATGTGGGCATTTCCCATGGCAAATTCCGTTGTGTGGCTGCATTATACAGAGTTTCGCCGAGAGCCGTTTTATCCGATTTATTGTTCGTGGATATATTTTTCGGTTATAGTTGTCTTATTGACCGTTCTCAGCTTAATTTTTCTGAAAAAATTCGATTGCTCGGCAAATATTTCGGAGGGCAAACAGATATGATAGAAGTGAAAAATGTTAATTTAACTCTGCAAAAAAACGAGATACTGAAAAACGTTTCCGTAAATTTCTGCCGCAGCAAAATTCACGGTCTTATCGGCAGGAACGGCAGCGGAAAAACAATGTTGATGAAATGCATCTGCGGATTTGTAAAGCCAACCGGCGGCGAAATAACCGTTGACGGAAAACGAATAGGAAAGGATTGCGATTTTCCCGAAAGCACGGGCATTATCATCGAAACGCCGGGTTTTATCCCATATTATTCGGGATATAAAAATCTTAAATTGCTTGCCGGACTGACCGGAAAAATATCCAAGGACGATATTAGAAAAACAATGGAGCATGTGGGCTTAGACCCCGATTTAAAGCGTCACGTCCGCAAATACAGCTTAGGTATGCGGCAAAGGCTCGGACTTGCACAGGCAGTTATGGAAGACCCCGAACTGCTTATTCTTGACGAGCCGATGAACGGTTTGGATAAGGACGGCGTAAATGATATGCGGCAGTATCTTCTCGATTTGAAGTCGCAGGGCAAAACGATACTTATCGCCTCGCATTCCGCCGAAGATATTGAGGTATTGTGCGATACCGTCTGCGAGATGGATAAGGGCGCATTGACGATTGTGAGATAAGCATAAATCAGGAAATTTATATCCTAAGGAGGAATTTTTTATGGAAAAGATTACACAGACCGCAGGAAGAGATCAGCTCGGAAATTTCGCTCCCGATTTTGCGCATTTTAATGATGATGTGCTTTTCGGCGAAAACTGGAACAATCACGACATCGACCTGAAAACTCGCTGCATAATCACCGTTGTTGCGCTGATGTCATCGGGAATTACGGACAGCTCGCTTATTTATCATCTTGAAAACGCCAAATCTCACGGCGTAACGAGAGCCGAGATTGCGGCAATAGTCACCCACGCAGGATTTTATGTCGGCTGGCCTAAAGCGTGGGCGGTTTTCCGTTTGGCAAAGGACGTCTGGAAGGACGAAGAGCTGACCGAAAAGGATCGTTACCAGAACACCATTCTTTTCCCGATAGGCGCACCGAACGACGGTTTCAAGCAGTATTTCATCGGGCAGAGCTACCTTGCACCGATTTCGACCGAGCAGGTCGGCATTTTCAATGTCACGTTCGAGCCGAAATGCCGCAACAACTGGCATATTCATCACGCAGACAAAGGCGGCGGACAAATTCTCATCTGCGTCGGCGGTCACGGTTATTATCAGGAATGGGGCAAAGAGGCAGTCGAAATGCGTCCGGGTGACTGCGTCAACATTCCCGAAGGCGTAAAGCATTGGCACGGCGCTGCTCCGGACAGCTGGTTTTCACATCTTGCAATTGAAGTCCCCGGCGAAAACGGCTC
>CANQKW010000064.1 GCA_947624555.1 uncultured Clostridia bacterium | reverse complement strand
ACGGTGTCGTTTGAGGATCTCGCAAAGACCGCTTTTCGACTGTCCAATATCATTTCTTACGGCGATATTCGCCGTGCAGACTGTTCGGAAATAATTCCTATCTTACAGCAGATATATCTGCGTGCCTGCCTTGTTATGACTGATGCGTGCATTTGCGACGATGCGGCTTGTCGGGCAATAGCGGACGCAATCAATATGCTTAACTTTGCAGAGCTTTCGCAGGACTTTCTCGACAGCGAAAAATGGCTCTCGGCTCTTAATGAAACTGCACGGCGTGATGACCTTAACACAAAGCTTTCGGGGCTTTGCACGGCGATTTTGCTCGAAAGAAACAAGATGACAAGTGAACAGCTTAAAATCGAGGTGTCAAGACGGCTTTCAAAGGGCGTTTCCGCCGACCTCGGAGCGGCTTGGTTCGAGGGACTGACGCTTAAAAACCGCTATGGGCTTATAGCTCGATTGTCGCTGTGGGAAAGCCTTGACGAGTATATTGAAACGCTTGACGATGATGAATTTAAACGTGCATTGGTATTTCTCAGGCGAGCGTTTGCGGATTTTTCGTCCGGCGAAAAAAATTCCATAGCGGAAAATCTCGGCGAAATATGGGGACTTAACGGCGAAGAGGTAAGCGAGGTGCTCAACGCTAAGCTTGACGAGGTTTCACAGGAAACTGTTGATGCTCTTGCAGATATAGATTTTGATATATAGGTGAGATTATGGACAAAACAGCACAAATGCAGCGCTGGAGGCTTATTCTCGGGCAGGAAAGCGACAGCCGCTTTTCAAATATGAATATGCCTGCCCTTTCGGACGAGCAGGACCTTATGGACAGCGCACTTGCGGCGATATACAATAAGAGCGAAGACGGCTGGTTTGGCGGCGGCGCAGGTCACGGTCCGTCAAATCCGCAGATTTCACGCTGGCTCGGCGACGTAAGAACGCTTTTCGACAAAGAGATAGTCAAGGTCATACAAAACGACGCTATGACACGCTGCGGCTTAAAGCAGCTTATACTTGAACCCGAGATACTCGAAAACACCGAGCCTGACATCTCCCTTGCAAGTGCAATACTTACGCTGAAAGATATGATCCCCAAGCGCTCAAAAGACAGTGTACGCACATTCATACGAAAAATCGTCGAGGATATAAATAAGCTACTCGAACAGGATATCCGACGTGCCGTCAATGCCGCCGTAAACCGCCGCAATCATTCTCCGATACCGTCTGCGTCGGCTCTTGACTATAAAATGACGATACGCCGAAATTTAAAGCACTACTCCCCCGAACTTAAAACTATCGTTCCCGAACACTTCTACTTTTTTGAGCGAGCCGCAGTCAGCGCCGCAAGCAAGTGGAATATAATCCTTGACATAGACCAGAGCGGTTCTATGGGAGAATCAGTCATTTATTCTTCGGTGGTAAGCTGTATTCTTGCGAGTATGAGTTCAGTTAAAACGCACGTTGTCGCATTCGATACAAATATAATCGACCTTACCGACAAATGCTCCGACCCGGTCGATTTGCTGTACGGATTTCAGCTCGGCGGCGGCACGGATATTGACAAATCGGTGGTTTACTGCCGACAGCTCATCGAAAATCCGAAAAAAACGCTTTTTTTCCTTATATCCGATCTCGACGAGGGCGGAAATCGTGCCGCATTCATTCGGAGAATGGAAGAAATGAAAAAATCGGGCGTGACCGTCGTCTGCCTTTTAGCGCTCGCCGACCACGGAAAACCATATTACGACGCATCTGTCGCAGGAAAGCTGTCAAATCTCGGCATACCTTGCTTTGCCTGCTCACCGCAAAAGCTTCCCGAGTTGCTGGGACTTGTCCTTAAAGGGCGCGATCTCTCGCAGTTTATAAAAGGTGCGGAAAAGACAGGGTGAATGTACGTTGCAGAGGGGGTAAGATTTGCCCAATATCCCAAAATAAAAAATTAACAAAATAATCCCCTGACAAATCCGCTGATAACTGGTACAATAGTGTATAGAAAAGCATAAAGCAATGGCGCTTCTCCGTTATCGGGGCAAGCGCCGTTTTTTTTGCTGATTTTTTACGATAGGAGTGAGAAACGTGACTCAACAGGTACAATTCACAAAGGCAGTAGGCAATGCCGATAAGATCAACGAGCTTCTCAGAAGATACGGCGTCAAGTTCGGAATATATAAAAACGGCGTGTTCAACGAGCAATTCTTCCCATTCGATCCTATTCCGAGAGTTATAACGGCAGAAGATTTTAAGAGTATGGAAAAGGGACTTGCTCAGCGTGTAAACGCCTTGAGTGAGTTCCTTTTTGACATTTATTACGAGAAGTGCAAGTCGGGCGTGTTCAAAGAGCGTCAAATAATCAAGTTTCGCTTTGAGAATATTATCCACAAAAATCGGCGGTGGAATTTACTTTCGGACAGCGAAAAAGCCGATTACAGAGCCCTCCGCGACGAGTTTGTCCGCACGTCTGCGGAGATGCTCCGAAAATTTGAGAAGAGCGGCGACAAGAGGCTTGAAGACGAGATTGAGCGGTATCTTGCTCAGGCGGACAGTGAGAGGGCGAGGAGAGAGTGAAAGTTGATATATGTATCAACTTTTTTTGTAAATACAAACTCCGATTTATCTCGCGCCGACAACTGTCAAGGCTGATGTATATTAACTGCCCGATAAACGGGAATTTACCAAATAATTATTCGCATAGAAATTCAATTATTATTTGTTAAAAACTCTACTATTTCTTCACTAATCTTTTCGTATTCGTAATCATGAATGTAATGCGGACAATCTAATTCTATATATTTTCCGCCATTAACCTGAGAAATGTACTCTATTGCAATTCTTCGCCAGGTCTCTTTATCAAATCCGGTTCCTCCCGAAGCATTTGAAACAAATAACAGCATCGGAAGTTGCGGAATTCCCATGCTACCCACTTTTTCGGCATTTTCCTTCACTGATTTTGCCTCATTGATCATTGTCTTAGTTGCAGTGCGGCTATAAAAAACAGCTTTGTAGATTTCTTTTTCACTGTCAGATAACGTCCCATGACATATTGCCTCGCTCTCTGCCAGACTGGGTATCAGACGAGTAACTCCTATGTCTGCCGCTAAACTTGCGACCTTCATAAGCGAGATATTGATTTTCATATTGTTATAATACTGTGGAACAGCCATATCAAGTCCAATAATTGTTGTGACTTCTTCAGGATATTTCTGCGCCCAGTACAACGCTTCAAGTCCGGACATAGAGTGAGGGCATAAAACATACGGGGCATGCAACCCTGCCGCCTTCAGTGCGGTTCGTGTGTCCTCAAGAATAGAATCAATATCTCTGCTTTTATCAACAACGTCGCTAAACCCATATCCGAATTTCTCAACCACAGCAATTTTATACTCATAACTCAAAAGAGAATATAAGGATTTGAAATCCAGTATCGGAGAACAAGTACCACTCCCAGACATAAAAACAAGCGTTGTTGCTCCTTCTCCCTCAATATAAACGCTCATATTATGACCATCAACCTCAACAATTTGTCCAAGGGGCAAAAGAAACTCGGATTCTTTCTTTATGTGAATTTTATGATTTATATATATCACAAAAAGCAACACAATTATAATTGCAAAAATAATCAAAATAGTTTTCATAATTTTTCTATATTTTATACCTTTCATATCTTTATCTCCCGTGAGCTAAATAAATTCCGATTTGCCTTTTTTATTCTCTCTGACCTGTGGGAACTTGTCCTTACATTCATTTTGCCAACAAATAACCTTCCCCGAAGTCTTTTAAGTACATTATAGCAGATTTTGGGCGAAATGTCAACACAAGAAAAACGGAGGTTGCCCTCCGCTTTCCCTTGTTTGAGTTGATATATGTATCCGAGTGTTCGCTTGGTATGGCGGCGTGGTGGCAGTTTACAGTTGACAGGGTACAGTGAATAGTAGTATGTGCCGCTTTGCGGCTTTTTGATTGTCACAAAATGGGCAGGCTGCCTATAAATTCTAATACAATCTAAATAATCCGCTGAAGGCGAACACCCACTACTGTACACTATACACTGTCAACTGTAAACTGCAAACTCGCCCCAGCGACCGATTTCAAGTTCTTCGTTCATAAAAATCCCCCTTTGAGTTAAATTGTCTGCAAATCACACAAGCCGCTTGTAAGGGGTGCGGTCAAAAACTGTCCTTTATTTGTCCTTTATTCCTGCAAAAAGTAGCTGAAAACTGCTAAAACCTTTTGCAGGCTGAATTGAGAAAAACGGCTTTGTTATGCGGTTTGCGACAAGTTGCTAAAATATACAAAAAGCACTTTTCTCTTTTCGACTATCTCTATCAGTCATCGTACACCAAGCCCGAAAATGAGCTGAAAACGTTTTATGACAGCATCAGGGAAAAATGCGTCGGGACAGCGGCAGAAAAAGCAAAATATCTCAGCAATATCCTGTCCGAAACAGTGAAATACGAAAAAGGCTTTACCGATAAAAAAACTACGGCAGAACAGGCTTTTGCTCTGAAAAAGGGCGTTTGTCAGGATTTTTCACATATCCTTATCTCACTTTTGCGTATGGAAAAAATTGCCGCAAGATATATTGCAGGGCTTGCGTTTTGCGACGGTGAAACACATTCGTGGGTAGAGTACTGGACAGGCGACCATTGGGAAGGCATTGACCCTGCCAATAACTGCCCTGTAAATGACGATTATATCGTTATTTCGCAGGGACGGGATTTTCGTGACTGCGCCATTGACAGGGGCGTGATGTTCGGAAAATACACCAAACAGCCCCAGCTTGTAAGAAGTGAGCTGACTTGAAAGGAATGATACCGATGGTTGAAACAGTTGCAAGCATACCGCTTGCAGTGAATGAGAACTTGACCATACAAAAAAGACGGATCAAAAACGGCAAAAGCAGCACACGGCTCAGTCTTGTGACGGGTACGCACGGCGATGAGCTGGAGGGGCAATATCTGGCGTATATGGTAGGAAATTTCATTGACACGCATATCGACCTGCTTGACGGCATAGTTGATATTTATCCTGCCTTAAATCCTATGGGCATTGACAGCATAACGAGAGGCATACCGATGTTTGACCTTGATATGAACAGGGTATTCCCCGGCACAAAACGAGGCACTATGGTGGAAGTGATATGCTCATCTATCGCGGACGACCTGTGCGGTTCGGATATGTGCATTGATGTTCATTCCAGCAATATCTTTCTCAAGGAAATACCGCAGGTACGCATCAGTGTGCCGACTGCAAAAACGCTTGTGCTGTATGCAAAAATGCTGAACGTGGATTTTGTGTGGATACACGACGCCGCAACGGTACTGGAATCGACTCTTGCTCACACTCTCAACAGCAGAGGTACCAAAACGCTGGTTGTGGAAATGGGCGTCGGTATGCGTATTACAAAGGAATATTGCCGACAGTTGTTTGACGGCGTGCTGAACCTGATGAAAGAACTGGGAATGTGGAAAGGAGAAACTTCCCCCGTCCGTGAACCTATCATCTCCGAGGGACACACGGTAGGTTTTGTCAATTCCGATGCAGCAGGGATATTTGTGCCTTTCGCCAACTTCGGTGATACCGTAAAACAAGGCGATTATATCGGCGATGTGGTCGATCCGCTCACTTCAAAGGTGGTCGAAAATGTTTCTGCCGTTTGCGACGGAATGATATTTACCCTTCGTGAATATCCCGTCGTCTACGGCGGTTCCCTGCTTGCAAGGATATTACAGCCCGAAAAGAGTGAATAAGTCTTAAAAATTTTTAAGACTGTGAGTTTTGCAGTTTGCTGAATACGGTAAGCAATTTTGCTTTGCAAAACCGCAAAAAAACTCGAAAGGAGAAATGCTTGCTTTGAAAGCATGGTCATAATTATGAAAAAGAAGATACTTTTTTCCCTTAAATCACCTTACCGTGAACAGCTGAATATCGTCGGATTTCAGTTCGGAAATGGCAGGAAATCGCTTGCGATTATGGGTGCTATGTGAGGAAACGAGGTACAACAGATGTATGTCTGCTCACGAATGGTGCAGGCGCTCAAAAAGCTCGAATCCGAGGGCAAAATTGCCGATGATAAGGAAATACTTGTCGTACCCTGCGTGAATTACTATTCAATGAATATCGGAAAACGCTTTTGGGCTATGGACAACACAGACATCAACAGAATGTTTCCGGGCTATGATTTAGGCGAAACGACACAGCGTATCGCAGACGGTATTTTCAGGAAATTGCAGGGTTATGAGTACGGTATACAGCTTGCAAGCTTTTATCAGCCGGGAATTTTTCTTCCTCATGTCAAGATGATGGATACGGGCTTTACCGATCCCGATATTATGAAAGATTTTGGGCTTGAATTCGGCATTGTACGAAAGCCCAGACCTTACGACACCACAACGCTGAATTACAACTGGCAGGTATGGGAAACCAAGGCGTTTTCGGTGTATGCGAATGCGACCGATGAGATAGATGTAAAAGCGGCAGATGAAGCCGTAAATGCTATACTGCGTTTTATGTGCAATCGCAGCATTGTCACGTCAAAAACACCGCCGGGATATATCACTGAAATTATAGACGAAGACATGACAAAACAAATTCAATCCGAGGCGGCAGGGCTGTTTTTCAGGACAGCAGAAATCGGCAGCACTGTCGAACATGGCGATGTGTTGGGCAGGATATATGACCCGCTTGACGGAGAGTTGGTCGCAGAAATAAGAACACCTGTATCGGGGACGGTCTATTTTGCGTATAACAGTCCGCTTATCAATGCGAAAACCGTATGTTTCAAGGTGATAAAGTGATGGTATAAGAAAGAATGTCACGAAACAAAAGCATTAAAAACAGAATAATAAAAAAGCGGAGCTGATGCCTTGAAAATTCGGGCATCAGCTCCGCTGTACATTTGACAATTAAACCAAATAGGACTTGACTAACCTGAATTTACAGCTTAAACCGTTTCCGCATTTTAGCAAAAGAACGGTGAGAAAGCGTGAAAATAAAGGTTGAAATTGTAACCGACAACAAACCTTTAACGGTAGAACAAATTGCTTTTATTAAGGCAACAATAAATTCGTTTAAGGTTCTCCTCAATAATACATAACAAGTCAAACCCTACTTGAATTATAGCACAATGACTGCAAAAAGTCAAGTAAAAATTCAGTCAATGGACAAGATTGATGTGCCGGAAAAAGTCATTGTTCTGATAATGACCCCTTTTTCTATCTCTTCCTTTGTAAACACACTATACACTCCACATGGCTCGATACGTCCATTTTGATGTCAGCGGCTCCGTTCGTTCGCGGAAACAAATCCAGCCGAGTGTATCGGAATATATCGGATTTTCGCCTCGTTCGCCTCAACCCATTTGTTAGCGGAAACATATCCACCGTTTTCTGCAAACCCGCATGAAATGGGACTTTTTCGAGAATCGAGACCGCCATCGTCTCAACCCTTGCCCGGTTCGCGAGTGCATGGGATTTCATCGCCTCAACCCTAATTCTTCCCATGACAGAATTTGTATTTTTTACCGCTTCCACATGGACACGGATCATTACGGCCTATC
>CANQKW010000063.1 GCA_947624555.1 uncultured Clostridia bacterium | reverse complement strand
TGGTGGAGCCGAGGGGAATTGAACCCCTGTCCGAAAACTCATCGGCACAACTTTCTCCGAGTGCAGTCTGTCTACTGAAATTCCCTTACGACAGCGCCGACAAACAGGCTCTGCCGTTCGGTAGCCTTTGGTACATCAAAGATTACAAGGCAACTCATCAATGACGTTCACCACTAATCGACGCCATATTCCCGCCCGTGGTACTGCGAGATATGACGGCAGTGCGCTTAGGCAGCTGCTAAAACGAGATCTTCGTCTGCGTTTAAATTTAAGATTGCGACTTTTAAAGTGTTTTCGCCCACACTACTCGCTTATCGTGTTTCAAAATCCCCGTCGAAACCTTTACGACCCCATTTCAGATGAACACAACACTGCTCATCTGATTTATTATATCATATGATTTTTAACTTGTCAAGAGCTTTCAGTCATACTGACACGATAATAATTCCGTATATTTCGTCAAAATCCTGATTTTTTATAAAGCACTTGACTAAAATCAAAAAGTATGATAAAATATATTTGTAATTGAACAGTTTTTCTTACTGCGCTCGCTTGGCTGTTCGATTTTTGCTTGTTCGAGCTGAGCGCAAATCTTATGAAAGGATGATATGGGTTTAACTATATCGTAAAGGAAAGAATATGCCTGTTTATGTAAAAGAAACTGCCGACCGCTGCCTTCACTGTAAGGTGCCGATGTGTCAGAAGGGCTGCCCTATTCATACGAATATCCCTGAGGTCATTTCGCTTTTTAAAGAAAACAAAATACGCGAGGCAGGAAAAATTCTTTTTGAGAACAATCCTATGTCGCTTGTTTGCTCAATTGTCTGCGACCACAACCGTCAGTGCAGGGGCAGCTGCGTTCTGGGAAAAAAAGGTGTTCCTGTTAATTTCAGCGTTATTGAGCAGTTTATTTCCGACGCTTATTTTGACAGTATGGTTATCGAAAAAGAGCCGCCCAAAGGCAAAAAAGCCGCTGTTATCGGCGGAGGTCCTGCCGGTATTACTGTAGCGTTTAAGCTTGCCGAGGCAGGATATGATGTCACAATATTTGAAGGAAAAGACGATATAGGCGGAGTATTGAGATACGGTATTCCCGATTTCAGACTTCCCCGTTCGATTTGCGACCGTTACAGAAAAAAACTGCTTGAAACAGGCGTAAAAATTCGCCCGAATACCGTTATAGGCGGTTCTCTTGAAATCAGCAATCTTTTCAGAGACGGATACTCTGCGGTATTTATCGGAACAGGCGTCTGGCGTTCAAAAACTCTCGGAATTAAGGGAGAAAGCCTGCCCAACGTTCATTACAGCACCGATTTTCTTATGAATCCGAGCGGATATAACCTCGGAGAAAATGTAGCTATTA
Source organism: uncultured Clostridia bacterium (assembly GCA_947624555.1). Lineage (GTDB taxonomy): Bacteria > Bacillota > Clostridia > Oscillospirales > Ruminococcaceae > CAG-115. Next base: position 6,244 of record CANQKW010000063.1, on the reverse strand, counting down.
TAGGTATGGGCAATGCCGCAATGGACGTTGCAAGAGTAGCTTTGCGCCACGGCGCACGTCACGTTACTCTTTATGCAAGAAGTAAGAGAGTGACAGCAAGTCCTCACGAGGTTTCCTACGCTCAGCTTGAGGGTGCGGAAATGGTATTCGGAAAGGCTATTACGGAGATAACCGAAAAAGGTCCTGTTTTCAAGACTGCGATTTTTGATGAAAACGACAAGGTTATCGGTTATGAAGATGAACTTGACTGCGTTGAGTCGGATTCTACCGTTATTTCTATCAGTAACGGTCCTAAAAATAAGCTTATTCTGACAACTCCCGGACTTCAGGCGAACGAACACGGTCTGCTTATCACAGATGAAAACTGTATGACCACGGTTGAAGGCGTATTTGCCGCAGGAGATGTCGTACAGGGTGCAAATACGGTTGTAAGTGCTGTTGAAGAGGCAAAAAGAGCTGCCGAAAGTATGATTAAATATCTTGAAAAAGCATAATTTTCACTAAATTATATATATTTGAACAGTGCCTTTATGGCACTGTTTTTTTATTTCTGAATAAAGCAATTTTTTGCAAAATTTTGGGGTTGATTTTCGTTTGTGATTTATGCACATTTTTATTATGTTGAAATTTATGAATTATAAAAAAAAAATTGCCTTGATTTTGACAAAATAAATTTTTTGAAAAATCGGCTTTTCTTTGAACCGTGATTTAAGATAAAATTCAACAGCAAAATTTATAAAATACTGAAATTTTACAATATTTCCAAATTTTACACAAAAATATATTGACGATATTTACAATATATGGTATAATAACATTACAGAGAAAGAATATATAGTAATCAAAAAAGGAGGGTGATAGAATGTGGACTACTACCGAAACGTCTGTTACAGACGAGTTGGGACAAATTCACAAGTCATACGGAATAAAGTGTAATGAAACTTCCGTAAATGACCTGTCTTTCAATAAAGACGAAGTCGATGAATTTGTTGAAAAGCTGAACAGGCTTGATGCGTCGGAAATACACGCAGTAGAGCTTGCACGGGATTTTATTGAAAGATAATCCCGAAACCCCACAGAAACGACCTGCTTAATCCCCAAAGCAGGTTGTTTTTTTATAAAATATTTTCTTTTTTCCGTATAAGAACATACAAGCAATACTATAATAATTACAAGCGCCTTATTCAAGTCAAATCTGAATTTGTTTTGTTGATAATTCATAAATCAAAGACATTCTGACTGTAAAGATATACAAATATGATGTATTTTGGCTGAATATGCTTGACATTTTTTGATAATATATTATCATTAAATCAAGAAAGGTGGCTTTGTAAATGATTTATACAATAACGTTTAATCCTGCTATTGATTATATTGTACACACCGATGAGCTTAAAATCGGTATGACCAATCGTTCCAAAAAAGAGGAAATTTATTTCGGAGGTAAAGGAATTAACGTTTCCCTCGTCCTTAAAGAGCTTGGAATTAAGTCGAAAGCGTTAGGATTTACAGCAGGTTTTACGGGTGCGGCTATCGAAAAATTTCTTGATAACTGCGGAATAATGTCCGATTTCGTTCATCTTGATAACGGATTTTCGAGAATAAATGTTAAAATCAAATCTTCTGCCGAAACAGAGCTTAACGGATGCGGTCCGGATATTCCCGAAAAAGCCCTTGAGGAACTCTTCCGAAAAACAGACGAAATAAAAGAGGGCGACACCGTTGTTCTTGCTGGAAGTATACCCTCTTCCCTGCCCGAAGATATTTACGAGAAAATTCTGAGCAGGCTGGACGGAAAAAATGTCAAAGCAGTAGTTGACGCAACTAAAAGCCTGCTTATGAACGTTCTGAAATATAAGCCGTTTCTGATAAAGCCGAACATCTATGAACTGGGTGAAATGTTCGGAGTAAAGCTTAAAACTATTGATGAAATAATCGCTTATGCAGGCAAATTAAAGGAAATGGGCGCTGTAAACGTTCTTGTTTCAATGGCAGAAGACGGAGCTGTTCTTCTTGACGAGTACGGAAAAACCCACATCTGCGGCGTTTGCAGAGGGACGGTAAAAAATTCGGTCGGCGCAGGCGACAGTATGGTTGCAGGATTTATTGCAGGTTCGGAAAAAAGTTATGAATATGCTTTAAAGCTGGGCACTGCCTCGGGCGGCGCTACGGCATTCTCCGAAGGACTTGCAAAAAAGGAAGAAATACTCAGACTTTTAGAACAGCTAGAAAACTAATCCAAAGGAGTAAAAAAATGCGAATTATTGATCTGCTGAAAAAGGAGAGCATTCTTCTCGGAGCATCTCCCAAAAACAAATCCGAGGCAATTGATATTCTGGTTGATTTGCAGGTCAAGAGCGGAAATATTTCCGACAGGGAAACCTATAAGGCAGAAATTATTGCCCGTGAGGAACACAGCTCTACTGCTGTGGGAGAAGGTATCGCAATTCCTCACGCCAAAAGCAAGGCAGTTAAATCGCCGTCGCTTGCCGCAATAACCGTTCCTTCGGGAGTTGACTATGAGGCTCTTGACGGAGAACCATCAAATCTGATTTTTATGATTGCAGCTCCCGAGGACGGCAGTGACGTTCATCTTGATGTTTTATCCCGTCTTATGACAATTCTTATGGACGAGGATTTCAGAAATAAACTTATCGCAGCCCGTAATAGCGACGAATTTCTGAAAATTATTGACGATACAGAAAAGCAAAAATACCCCGACGAGGCTGCTCCTGCCAAAGAGCAAAGTGCGGCATACAAAGTTCTTGCCGTAACAGCTTGTCCGACAGGAATTGCGCACACATATATGGCAGCCGAGGCGCTTGAAAAGGCAGCAAAAAATCTCGGAATTTCAATAAAAGTTGAAACGAACGGTTCGGGCGGTACAAAAAACATTCTCACAAAGGAAGATATTGACGGCTGTGACGGAATTATTGTCGCAGCGGATAAATCAGTCGAAATGTCGCGTTTTAACGGTAAAAGGGTCATAATAACACAGGTTTCAAACGGAATTAAAATCCCCGATAAGCTTATTGAACGTATTCTGTCGGGAGATACTCCTGTATACCGTTACTCAGGCGGAAAATCCGAAAGTATTGAAACGGGAAATGAAAGTTTTGGCAGGAAAATTTACAAGCACCTGATGAACGGTGTTTCAAATATGCTGCCGTTTACGGTAGCAGGCGGTATTTTTATCGCAGTTGCATTCCTGATAGATACGGTGGCAGGTGCGCCACAGGACAGCGGATTTGGCACTCATACTCCAGCAGCGGCGTTTTTCAAGACCGTAGGCGGCTTTGCGTTCAACTTTATGATACCTGTTCTTGCAGGATATATAGGTAAATCCATAGCAGACCGACCGGGATTTCTTGTCGGTCTTGTCGGAGGATTTCTCGCAACAACAGGCTCAACCTTTGCAAAAATAGAAGGCGATGTTCCGTCAGGATTTCTGGGAGCTTTACTGGCAGGATTTGCAGGCGGTTTTCTTATGCTCGGCATTGAAAGGCTTTGCGAAAAAATGCCCAATGCTCTTAACGGCATAAAGCCTGTTTTGATTTATCCTCTTGCAGGTCTGGGCTTGATTTCGGTTATAATGTGCGCAATAAACCCGATTATGGGCGCATTAAACATAGGTCTTTCCAATCTTCTCGGAAGTATGGGCAGTTCCAGCAAGATACTTCTCGGATGCGTCTTAGGCGCTATGATGTCTGTCGATATGGGCGGTCCGTTCAACAAGGCAGCTTATGTATTCGGAACGGCTGCGATAGCAACGGGAAACTACGATATTATGGCTGCCGTTATGATAGGAGGTATGGTTCCTCCGATAGCTATTGCGCTTGCAACCACTTTCTTCAGGAATAAATGGAACGAAGAAGAGCGTAAAAACGGGCTTGTAAACTATATTATGGGTCTTAGTTTCATTACCGAGGGAGCAATTCCCTACGCAGCGTCAGACACTTTGAGAGTAATTCCTTCCTGCGCTGTCGGAGCGGCGGTTGCAGGCGGTCTTTCAATGGCGTTTAACTGTACGCTTATGGCTCCTCACGGAGGTATCTTCGTGTTTGCGGTTGTCGGAAACTGGCCTATGTATCTGGTTTCCCTGGCAGTCGGTTCTGTCGTTGGAATGCTGCTTTTGGCTCTTCTTAAAAAGAACAGAAACGCTCCGGAAAAAATCAGGTAATATCATTAAAGAGGTATCGTTATGGTTACGAAAACAGTTGAAGTAATAAATTCACAGGGTATGCATATGCGTCCTGCAGGAGAACTTGCAAAGGAAATGAAAAAGTTTGAAGACTGTACGGTTATGCTGAAATGCGGTGACAAAACAGCGAAAGCAAGCGCTGTAATGCAGATTATGGCGGCAGGAATAAAGTGCGGCTCAAAGGTTGAGATAACTGCTGAGGGCAAAAATGAGCAGGCGGCTCTGGATAAAGCGGTTGAAATGTTTGAGAGCGGTTTTGGCGAATGATCGGGTATATGTTTATCCTCCGCATAAAATGTGCGGAGGATAATCTTAACAGGAGGTCAAAATATGACTGAATTTAAGGGAAAAGGCGTTTACGGAGCTGTTGCCGTCGGAAAAATATCGGTATTCAAGCGAGCGGAAATCTCTGCGATAAGAGAATATATCGAGGACTGCGAAACTGAAAAAAAGCGTTTAAAATCAGCAAAGGAAAAAGCTCTTAAACAGATTGAAGAAATTCACGACAAAGCTCTGCGTGAAGTCGGCGAAACCAATGCGAAAATTTTTGAAATTCACAAGATGATGCTTGATGACGAGGACTACAACAACTCGATTGAAATCATTATTGATACGCAAAAAGTCAATGCAGAGTATGCTGTCGCCGTCACTTCCGATAATTTTGCGGCTATGTTTTCGGCGATGGACGACGCATATATGCGTGCCCGTTCGGCAGATGTACGAGATATTTCAAACCGACTTATCGCAAATCTTTCCGAAAAAAGCAGCGAAAAGGCTAAATCTTCGGAAAAGGTCATTATATGCGCAGATGATTTAGCTCCAAGCGAAACAGTTTCTCTCGATAAGGAGCGTGTTCTTGCGTTTATTACGGCACACGGTTCATCAAATTCTCATACTGCTATTCTTGCAAGAAATATGAATATCCCTGCCGTAATCGGCGCAGGAGATGAGTTTCTCGCTGCTGTCAAAGACGGAATGAATGCTTGCGTAGACGGCTATACGGGTGAAATTTATTTGGAGCCTGATGAGATTACTGTCAAAAAAATTCTTAAAAAGCAGCGTGATGACGAGGAGAAAAAAAGACTTCTGCAAGAGCTTAAAGGCAAAGAAAACATTACTCTTGACGGTACAAAGATAAAAATTTTCGCTAATATAGGCAGAGTTGATAATATAGGAGCTGTTCTTATCAATGACGCAGACGGAATAGGTCTTTTCAGGAGCGAATTTCTCTATCTTGAAAACTCCGACTACCCTACCGAAGAGCAGCAGTTTTCCGTTTATAAAAAGGTTCTTGAAAGTATGTCGGGCAAAAAAGTCATAATAAGAACGCTCGATATAGGCGCTGATAAGCAGGCTGATTATTTCAAACTCGATAAGGAAGAAAATCCTGCTCTGGGTTTTCGTGCAATAAGGATATGCCTTTCACGTCCCGAAATATTTAAAATTCAGCTGAGAGCGCTTTACAAAGCCTCTGTTTACGGCAATCTTGCTATAATGTTTCCTATGATAACAAGCGTTTCAGAGGTCGATAAAATTCTTGAAATATGCAGTAATGTCCGTGAAGAATTATCAAGAGAAAATATAAAATTTTTAGAAAACGTTGAGCTTGGAGTAATGATTGAAACTCCTGCTGCCGCTGTCATAAGCGACAAATTAGCTCCGCTGGTGGATTTTTTCAGCGTGGGTACAAATGATTTAATTCAATATACTCTTGCCTGTGACAGGCAAAATCCCAATCTTGAAAGTTTTTGCGACCCACATCACGAGGCAATTCTTCGGCTGATTGAAATGTCGGCTGAAAATGCACACAAAAACGGCATTTGGATAGGCATTTGCGGAGAGCTTGCGGCAGATACCGAGCTTACCGAAACTTTCTTGAGAATGGGGATAGATGAACTTTCTGTTTCTCCGAGTTTTGTCCTTAATGTACGGGAAAAAGTAAGGAGCATTGATTTAACGAAATAATTTTCGACATCAAGGCAAAACGGCTGAAATTTTACAATATCAAAAAAATGCCCCCGAAATCAAAATGTTTCGGGAGCA
>CANQKW010000062.1 GCA_947624555.1 uncultured Clostridia bacterium | reverse complement strand
GAGAAACAAAGTGATTTTTCCAAAGAAACTTTTTTGAAAAAAAGTTTCTCCGGACTCTTCAAAAAACTTATTTTGATAACCGCAACGCAGTTGCGCTCTTCTTACTATTCACTGTACACTATACACTGTAAACTGAAAAAAATGGCTGCCTTGCGACAGCCGTGAAAAAAAAGGGAGCGGGAATCTTATAGTTATCGGAGAGCGACTTTTGCCGCCCTCTGAATACTATACAATCCATTTCAGAAAGATTATACGTTGTACAGCAGCTCATCATAAGTGGGATAAGGCCAGTAATCTTCCCCGACGATAGTTTCAAGCTCATCAGCAACAGCCCTAAGGCTCTGCATAAGTCCGAAAACTTCATCGTGATAACAGCGAGCTTTTGCCTCTTCGCCGTCAACGCCCTGCGCTTTAACAATAGCGTCAGACAAAGCAGCAGCATTTTTGCTCAGAGCAACAGTAAGCTCATTCACCTTCTTAGCAGTATCCATTTCAACCACAGGGTCAATTCCTACGGACTTCTTGCTTGCCGCAATATCACAAACGTCCTTCGCATACTTCATAACCGCAGGCAAAATCTCTGTCTTTGCCATATCAGCAGCAGTAAGCGCTTCAATATTGATAACTTTAGAGTAATTCTCAAACAGTATCTCCTGTCTTGCGTGCAGCTCAACTTCACTGTAAACGCCAAACTTCTTGAAAAGCTCAATATTCTTCGGCTTTGTAATGCAGCTTACAGCGTCAACCGTTGATTTGAGATTGGGCAGACCCCTCTTTTCAGCCTCAACAGGCCATTCGTCGCCGTAACCGTTGCCGTTGAAAATAACCCTCTTATGCTCGGAAATAGTCTTAACAAGCAGGTCGTGAAGAGCCTCGTTAAACTTATCCTCGCTTACTTTTTCAAGCTCGTCGGCAAAATCTGTAAGAGAATTTGCAACGATAGTATTAAGAATAGTGTTAGGTCCTGCAATATTAAGGTTAGAACCGACCATTCTGAACTCGAATTTATTTCCCGTAAATGCAAACGGAGAAGTTCTGTTTCTGTCGGTGCTGTCTTTCGGGAAATCGGGCAGCGAAGAAACGCCTACATTGAACATCTGCTTGCCGTTAGAGGTGTACTCCTTGCCGTCGACAAGAGCGTCAACAACGCCCTGCAGCTCTTCGCCGAGGAAGATAGAAATGATCGCAGGAGGAGCCTCGTTTGCGCCGAGTCTGTGGTCGTTTCCGGGGGACGCTACCGACATTCTCAGCAGGTCCGAATACTCGTCAACCGCCTTGATAATTGCCGCAAGGAAAGTCAAAAACTGTGCGTTCTGCATAGGAGATTTGCCCGGGTCAAGCAAATTCTGACCGTCATCGGTGGACAAACTCCAGTTGTCGTGCTTGCCCGAACCGTTAATTCCTGCAAAAGGCTTTTCGTGGAGCAGACAAACAAGACCGTGCTCAAGAGCAACCTTTTTCATAAGCTCCATAGTAAGCTGGTTCTGGTCGGTCGCAAGATTTGCAGGAGCAAAAATCGGGGCATTTTCGTGCTGCGCAGGAGCAACTTCGTTGTGCTTTGTCTTTGACGTAATGCCCAGTTTCCAAAGACGTTCGTCCAGATCCTTCATATAATCTGCGACACGGTCTTTAATTACGCCGAAATAGTGGTCGTCAAGCTCCTGACCTTTTGGTGCCGGAGCGCCGAAAAGCGTTCTTCCCGTGAAAATCAGGTCTTTTCTCTTGTCATAAGTTTCCTTATTTACAAGGAAGTATTCCTGCTCTGCACCGACCGTTGCCACAACACGCTTTGTCGTGGTGTTGCCGAAGAGCTTTAAAATCCTCAGAGCAGCGTCCGAAACAGCGTCCATCGAACGCAAAAGCGGAGTTTTCTTGTCCAGAGCCTCTCCCGAATAAGAATAAAATGCAGTGGGAATATAAAGCGAACCGCCCTTTACAAAAGCGTAAGAAGTAGGGTCCCAGGCGGTATAGCCTCTTGCCTCGAAAGTGGCTCTTATGCCGCCCGAAGGAAAGCTTGAGGCGTCAGGCTCGCCCTTGATAAGCTCTTTGCCCGAAAATTCCATAATGACAGTGCCGTCGCCGTTCGGGGAGATAAAGCTGTCGTGTTTCTCGGCAGTAATACCCGTCATAGGCTGAAACCAGTGCGTGTAATGCGTAGCGCCCTTTTCGATTGCCCAGTCCTTCATAGCGTTTGCAACAATATCCGCTATCGAACTGTCAAGCTCCTTGCCCTCTGTCATCGTCTTTTTGAGCGTTTTGTAAACGTTCTTGGGCAGCCTTTTCTGCATTGTTTCTTCATTAAAGACATCAACGCCAAACTGCTCTACCACATCAAAAAACTTTTCCATTGTCCCGTTCCTCCATTATATTTTTTTGAAAACAAAAAAACGACGCAGAAAGCAGAAAATCCCACTTCCGAAACGTCGTTGTTTCCGATTTACAGTTATTATTATAGCTAAAAAATCACGTTTTGTCTATCGACTAATTAGACAAATTATAAAAAAATTTCAATGTTTTTTTAAGCACTTTTCATAAAATCAGCCTCAAAAAATGAATTTTCACCTGTAAAAAAATTCTTTTTTGAGCAAAACAAGCCGTATTTCAATAAAATTTGCAGGATTTCGACGCAAATCTTTCAAAAAACAGCCGCCTGATACTGTCGGGAAAATTTTCGCATAAATACCGACTTATATCGGCGTTTTTTCGACAAAGCTTTTTTACCCCTTGACAAAGACGTAAAACTGTGATATACTTAGATTGTTGAGGTATGTTCAATGCGGATGGTATTCCGTTTATCGGAAACTGTACCGACATATACGCCCGAAACACGCTCTGCGGGGACGACCGATGCGCCGCTTTAAAGAAAGGCGGAGATGCGATGAAGGTAGGATTTATCGGAGCAGGAAAAGCAGGGTTCTCTTTGGGAAAATACTTTGCCGACGGAGGAATTACCGTGACAGGTTATTATAGCCTGCACGAAAATTCGGCACGGGCGGCGGCGGAATTTACGGGTTCGCAGTTTTTCGGCGAATTGAGCGATTTACTGAAAGAGAGCGGCGTTATTTTTTTGACTGTTCCCGACGGGGCTGTCAGTTCGGTGTATGGCGAACTGTGCAAATTTGATATTAAGGGCAAGCAGATATGTCATTGCAGTGGAGTGATGACGGCAGCGGCGGCATTTCCCGGTATAAGCCGACGCGGTGCTTTCGGATATTCGATACATCCGCTATTTCCTATTTCCGATAAAACGGAAAGCTATAGGAAAATGGCGGGTGCATTTTTTTGCATTGAAGGCTCTTTCGAGCATCTTGACGAGTGGAAAAGCGTTCTTGAAGGCTTAGGCTTTCACGTGCAGATGATCGACGGAAAAGACAAGCCGAAATATCACGCAGCCTGCGCAATTTCGAGCAATCTTTTCTGTGCGCTTGCAGACGAGAGCATTGAATTGCTCACACAATGCGGTTTCACACGGGAAACGGCACTGACTGCGCTTTCGCCGCTTATACGTCAGAATACGGAAAATATTCTTCGGTACGGACCGACAAACGCTCTTACGGGAGCAGTTGAGCGAAACGACATTCAAACGGTAGAAAAACATCTTAGCTGCTTTTCGACGGACAACGAGCGAGAGCTTTACCGTGCGGTATCACAAAGGCTTATCAGGATTGCAAAGGAAAAAAATCCGCAAAACGACTATTCCGAGCTTGAAAAATTATTAACGGGGGGTATCTGAATATGAAAAAAAACAACATCACAAGTCTTACGGAGATGAAAAATCACGGCGAGAAAATTTCGCAGATCACCTGCTATGATTTTTCGACGGCAAAAATCTTCGACGAGGCAGGAGTAAATTCGATACTTGTCGGGGACAGCTTAGGAATGACTATGCAGGGGTACGAGGACACCCTTCCCGTGACAATGGACGAGATGATAGTGTACGGGAGAAGTGTAGGAAGAGCCTGCAAAAACGCTTTTGTGGTGGTGGATATGCCGTTTATGAGCTATCAGGCGTCGGCAGAACAGGCGGTAATGAACGCAGGACGCATAATGAAAGAATGTCAGGCAAACTGCGTAAAACTTGAAGGCGGAAAATCGGTCTGCAAGCAGATAGAGGCAATAACGGCGTGCGGAATACCCGTCTGCGCTCACGTAGGAATGACGCCGCAGTCCGTCAACAGTTTCGGCGGTTTTAAAGTACAGGGCAAGGGCGAAAATAACGCCCGTCGGGTACTTGAGGACGCACTTGCCGTTGAAAAGGCAGGAGCGTTTATGGTGGTTTTGGAGTGCGTTCCGCCTAAACTTGCCGCATTGATAACGAAAAAAACAAATATGATTACAATAGGCATCGGCGCAGGAGCAGGCTGTGACGGTCAGGTGCTGGTGTATCAGGATATGCTTGCTATGTCGGGCGATTTTACGCCGAAATTCGTGAAAAAATTCGCCGATATCGGCGAGCAGATGAAAAAAGCTGTCACGGAATATGACGAGGAAGTAAAAGCAGGAACTTTCCCGAAAGAAGAAAACACCTATCCCAAGAGCGACTGTTCGGACGAATTTCTTGCAAAATTAGACAGAGAATATAAAGATTTTGAGGTGCAATTATGATAATCGCAAAAACCGTAAAAGAAGTAAGAGAATATGTCGCAAAATGGCACAAAGATAATCTCACGGTAGGTCTGGTGCCTACTATGGGGTATCTCCACGAGGGTCACGCAAGCCTTGTCGACAAAGCACGGGCTGACTGCGATAAAGTCGTTGTATCGGATTTTGTAAATCCCACGCAGTTTGCTCCGAACGAGGACCTTGAGGCTTATCCCCGTGACTTTGAGCACGACTGCAAGCTGCTTGAAGAGCACGGCTGCGATATGCTCTTCTACCCTTCCGTCGAGGAAATGTACGTGCCGAATTCCAAAACTTTTGTGGAAATTCTCGACGAAATGCCCAAACAGCTTTGCGGAAAAACACGCCCGATACACTTTCGGGGAGTTTGTACGGTGGTGTCAAAGCTCTTCAATATCGTGCAGCCCGACAAGGCGTTTTTCGGTCAGAAAGACGCCCAGCAGCTCGCTATTATCCGAAGAATGACACGGGAAATGTCATACGGCATAGAAATCGTCGGCTGCCCTATCATTCGTGAGAGCGACGGACTTGCAAAATCTTCACGCAACACTTATTTAAGCCCCGAAGAGCGAAAGGCTGCGCTTGTACTGTCCAAAGCGATTTTTCACGGCGAAAAGCTTGTAAAATCGGGAATTTCCGACAGCAAAACCGTGCTTGACGAAATGAAAGCGATAATATCCGCAGAACCGCTTGCCAAAATAGATTACGTTTCGGCAGTTGACGGCGTGACAATGTTCCCCGTCGACAAAATTTCAAACGGCGTTCTCGTGGCAATTGCAGTCTATATCGGCAAAACAAGGCTTATCGACAACTTTATTGCAGGAGGTCTGAAATGACAATAGAAATGCTCAAAGGCAAGATCCACCGTGCAACCGTAAGGCAGGCGGAGCTTGATTATGTCGGTTCGATAACGATTGACAAAGAGCTTATGGACGCCGCAGGAATAATTGAATACGAAAAAGTCCAGGTCGTAAATGTAAATAACGGCGAAAGGCTTGAAACCTATGCCATTTCGGGCGAAAACGGTATGGTCTGCCTCAACGGGGCGGCTGCTCGGTGTGCAAGCGTCGGCGATAAGGTGATAATTATGTCCTATGCGCAGATGACGCCCGAAGAGGCAAAAACGCATAAGCCGACTGTGGTTTTTGTTGACGAGAACAACAAGCCCGCTAAAATCACAAAATATGAAAAACACGGTCTTTTAGAGGATATGGAGCGGTAAAAATGGAACTGTTGAAAGGAAAACGTGTCCTTGTGGGGATAACGGGCGGAATTGCTGCGTATAAAATGGCTGATACGGTAAATTTGCTGGTAAAATCGGGCGCAGAAGTCGACGTTATTATGACACGGAACGCAACGGAATTTATTACTCCGCTGACGTTTGAAACTCTCACGAAAAAGCGCTGTATCACGGACACTTTTGCCCGTGATTTTGAGTATGATGTTGCGCATATTTCGCTTGCAAAAGCGGCGGACATTATTCTTGTTGCCCCCGCAACGGCTGATTTTATCGCAAAAGCGGCTCACGGGATAGCTGACGATATGCTTACTACGACTATACTTGCGGCAAAATGCAAAAAACTCGTTGCACCGTCTATGAATACGGCTATGCTTGAAAATCCCGTCACCCGTGACAATATTGAAACGCTTAAAAAATACGGTTTTGAGATCATAGCTCCCGACAGCGGACGGCTTGCGTGCGGCGATCTGGGCAAAGGAAAGCTGCCCTCGCCCGAAGTGCTTGTACAGCATATTCAGCATCATATCGCCCGTGAAAAAACTCTCAAAGGCGTGCGCATCACGGTGACGGCAGGAGCTACGCAAGAGGCGCTTGACCCTGTGAGATTTCTTACCAATCACAGCAGCGGAAAAATGGGATATGCGATTGCGAACGAGGCGGCGCTAAGAGGCGCAGATGTCACGCTTATAAGCGGCGTGACGCAGCTTTCTTATCCGCTGTTTGTAAAGGTAAAACAGACCGTTTCGGCAGCGGATATGCTTAAAGCTGTCGAAGAAGAGCTTTCACGGACGGATATTCTGATAAAAGCGGCGGCAGTTGCCGATTACCGCCCGAAAGACGTTTCAGACAGCAAGCTCAAAAAAAGCGACGACGAGCTTTTCCTGCCGCTTGAACGAACAGACGATATTCTGAAATGGGTCGAAAAAAACCGCCATTCGGGGCTGTTTGTATGCGGATTTTCAATGGAAACCGAAAATCTCGTTGAAAATTCCCGTGAAAAACTGCTCAAAAAAGGGCTTGATATGATCGCCGCAAACTGCCTGAAAACAAAAGGCGCAGGATTTGGCACGGATACCAACGTAATTACGCTGATAACCCCCGACAGCCAAAGAGAGCTGCCGCTTATGAGCAAGGCTGACGCCGCCGCAGAGCTGCTCGACGAAATCGAAAAAAGACGGAGATGAGCAAAATTGATACTGACAGTCGATGTCGGAAACACCACGATCGCTCTGGCAGGCGTTGACAGCGGATTTAATGTGAGATTTTGCGAGAAATTTCCGTCCGATAAAAATTTCCGAGAACCGATTTTTCGTGCAGCAGAGAATTTTCCGCCGATAAAAAGCGCAGTTTTATCTTCGGTCGTGCCGACGCTTACCGAACCTGTTTGTAATGCGGTTTCACAGGCATTCGGGGCAGTTCCTGCGGTAATAAGCGAAAAAATGTGCCGAAAATCGCTGAAATTTGCCGTTCCAAATCCCGAAAAAATAGGTCTTGACAGGATAGCGGACAGCGTCTGGGCAGCAAGGTTTCCGCTGCCTGTCGTAACTGTTGACCTTGGAACAGCGACGACTTTCAACGTTATCGGAAAAGGCGGCGTGTTTTTGGGCGGAATTATTTCGGCAGGAATAAAGACCTCGGTAAACGCCCTTTCGTCGCACGCCGCACAGCTTTCGCAAATCGACCTCTCCGTTCCCGAAAACGTTATCGGAAAAAATACCCTTGAATGTATGCTTTCGGGGGCAGTTATCGGCACGGCGGCAATGATCGAGGGCATAATTTCCCGTGTGGAAAAGGAAATTTCTTCACCTGTTACAACGATAATTACGGGCGGCGACGCCGACCTTGTAAAGCCTTTTTTGCCGAAAACGTATATTTTTGAGCCGTTTTTGCTTGCAAAAGGTCTTGCGGCGGCAGCTTACGATTTTGGCAAAATCACGTAAAAAAATCCCTCCGAAATCACACTGTTTCGGAGGGATATATTATACCATAAATTCGGAGAATTTATGGTATAATTGTCCATTACCGCACGGAGCAAATCTTTGATTTGCGTATGTGCG
>CANQKW010000061.1 GCA_947624555.1 uncultured Clostridia bacterium | reverse complement strand
CGGGTCGGTTTTTGCCGACCCGAATTTTATTTGTATCAGTCGATAAACAGATGTCTGGGCAGACCGTCTACCATAAACGGTGACAGCTCTCCGATAATCAGCGGACGTGCATACTCGTCAAATTCCTTGGAAATGTAAGAATTATCGTTGATTATCCACTCCTTGGGAACCAGCTTTTCGACATTTGCTACCGCAGACGCAGGACAGGACGCCGTTTTAAGCTGATAAGGATTGTTGGAAATTCTCTCGAAGATTATCATACGACCCGTTTCGCCCGTAAGAGCAAGCTGAACGCCGTCTGCTCCTGCCGTAAACGCCTCGGTGATGTCACGGCGAGATACGATATGAGAGGCGCATCTTTGCAGAGTAGAAAGAACTATTCCTCTGGATTTTATGCCCAAATCTGCGCCGACAGCGTCCGCAAGGTACAGCGCAGTACCGCCCAGAGCCTTATGACCGAATGCGTCCTCGCTCATAGAACGCTTGTTAGCCTCGCAGACATACTTTCCGTCTGCGGTCTTTATGCCCTCGGAAACAGCTATGGTGATGACTTTCTTTTCCCTGCGGATTTCGCTTATCTTCTTCAGGAAAGCGTCATAATCGAAAACTGTTTCGGGCAGGCAGATAATATCGGGACCTGCACAGTCCTCGGAACGTGACAGCGTAGACGCACAAGTAAGCCAGCCTGCGTCACGGCCCATAATCTCAACGACGTTTATCGACTCGTTGGGATATGTATTTGCGTCACGGATAATTTCCTTCATAGAGGACGCTATGTACTTTGCCGCACTGCCGTAACCGGGCGTATGGTCGGTCATTGCAAGGTCGTTGTCAATTGTCTTTGGCACGCCGATAAAGGTAATGTCACTGTTGACGATAGAGGCGTATCTTGACAGCTTATCAATGGTATCCATAGAGTCGTTTCCGCCGATATAGAAGAAATGTTTGACGTCCATTTTCTTCAAAGTGTCGAAGATTTTCTTGTATGTATCCTCGTCCTTTGTATAATCGGGGAGCTTATAGCGGCAAGTGCCCAAAAAAGAGGAAGGCGTGCGTTTAAGCAGCTCTATATCAAGGTCGTTTTTAACATAATCAGACATCTCAATATACTGCTCCTGTAAAAGTCCCTCTATTCCGTTGCGCATACCGTAAACGTGCGGACAGCCTGCGTCCTTAGCTGTCTTGAATACACCAACCAGACTGGAATTGATGACCGAAGTAGGTCCGCCTGACTGACCGACGATAACATTTCCCAACTGCATAATGAAATCCTCCGTAAAATTTATTGTATACTTATCGGATAACTCCGATTAAACCGAATTGAGATTTTCAGATTATCTGTAATTTATATTATTCTAACATATTTTTTTAAAAAAGTCAAGCAATTTTATAAAAATTTAACAAAATATCATTATGCGGCGGTTTCGGGAACAGCTGCAAGTTATTTTGCGAAATTCGGTATGTATCAGCGTTCGATAATTCTTGTCATAAGCAGCGGCAATCCCATTTTTTCAAGAACGTCGTTTATTTCACCCAAAAGTTTCGCACCGCTAAGATTGGTTTGCGTTTTTAAAAACCACATAATTACCATATCTGCCGCTATACTTTTTGACAAGCAATATCCGTACTTTCTTAGAAGGTCATCGGTTTCATCGACCGAAAATTTTAAATATACTGCAAGCGCAGTCAGAGCTTGTTTTGTGGGGGTTTTTTTTATAATATCTCAGCATACGCTCGCTTATCATGGCGCCGTTGTAAAGATCGCATATGCGCCCGTGATAGTTCAGATTTTTAATAATTTCCCCGCCCTCGAACATAAGCGAAAGTCCGGCACAGTTTGCAAGAGCCTCGCTTTGATTTTTATTCAATCCGAACAGCTTTTTTGCCTTATGTATCACGTTGAAAACCGAACGCTTTGATTGTGTGCTGTCGCTGTGAAATTCCCAATATGAAACGTTTTGCTTTGAACAGCCGAGCAATGAATAAACCTCGTATAACGTTATGCCGTTTTTTTTACCGAATTCTTTCGCATATCGCCGCAGTTCCGACGCAAACCCGTCCGCAAGCGCAATTTCGTGTTTCTCAAGCCATTCGTTTATAAATTTGTAATTTTTCATAATTGTCCTCCTTTAATTTAGAATTTTTTTAAGTGAAATCTAAATTACGGAGGCGGTCTGCAACGAGATACTGTTTTAATTTGGGCATAAAAAAATCCGAGGATGTTGTTCTCCTCGGATAAATCACCAAAATTTGCCGTTCTTATCAGTAAATTGTCGTCGCTGTCAGGCAGCTTGATATTTGCAATTTTCATAGTACACCAATTAGTTTTGACCTATTAAATTTTTTCGTGTATTTTCATATTGAAACGTATTATCATTTAAATTTTATTAAAAAAATTGCCGAAGACCTGTTGATTTTATAATTCTTCGACAATTAAATAAAAAAATGTACATTTTGTGCATAATATGATTTGCTGCTTAATTTAAAAGAAATTATTTGATAAGATCTTTCAAATTTGCAGGCTCTTTGGGCTGATAAGAAGCATAAAAAGATGCTGCTCCACACGCAATTTTAGCATTTTTAACTGCCAACTTTGCAATAGCCTTTGCGAATAAAGACCTAGCTTTCATGATATCCCCTCCTTTGCATTATAACTTCTATTATCATCAATGACGCTACTGTTGTAATGGTCATGATAATCATTGCTCCTATCCATATTTCCATGGTATACAAAACCAGTCCGGCAACAGATAATACAGACGCAATAATAAATGACAATTTATTAGAACGTTCTATCTGCAAATCATCCAGCGGTTTATGCTTATTTTTGACCGGTGAAAAAATTACGATCGGAATTAAGTTCAAGAGAGATATTACTTCGCAAACATATACCGGATACATATGACAGGCTATAATTTTATACGCTGCAAACGTTATAAAAAAAGCAACTATCAGAGCTAAATTACACCGAAAATATGTTGTCGCATGATATCCGCCTGTGAAAGATCTGAGAAAAATAAAAATAAAAAGATATATAATGCCTGCGAAAATATCTCTTACTGCTAATGAACATATTAAAACAAGCGTTATGTTCAGAATAGAAGATATTGTGATCTCAAAGCCGTATTGGTAGACGCTTTTCATATCGGATTCTATTTGCATAGATTTAGAAATGAAAGACAGTATTTTTGCCGACAACCAACATACCATTTTGTTACACTCCTTTTTGACAGTGTACAATAATTACGCATAACTTGTCAACAGAATTGTGAAGTTTTGCAGGATGTTGTGAAGTTTTGCAATTTTTTTTAAAAAATCCGTATAACGAAAAACTAATCGTTATACGGAGCCTTAATAATACTTGACTTTTGCATCATTTTGATGTATAATTATTTTGATTATTATCTTTCTCGATATAATGCAGCAACTTCAGCAAATCTCGTTTGTGATCTTTGTCCAAACGAAGTATTGTTTCTAATATGTCGCCTGCCGTGGTACTGCCGCCAATAGGTTTGTCCAGCAAACGTTTTGATAAGTTTGTATTGCTCCTTCCAAGCAAATAATCCAAGGAAACGTCAAAAATGTCCGCAATATTCATAATCACATCTATGCCGGGCATACAGCCTCCCAATTCATAATGCGAAACAGAGTTTTTTGAAACGTGCAAAACGTCTGCTAATTGTTTTTGTGAGTATCCTCGTTTTTCACGAAGCATTTTAAGAATTTTCGGGAATTCCATATGTATTACCCCCATATCTGATAAAGTATGCTTACATTATACGACTTTTTTTAACAAAAATGGACATAAGTGTACTATTCGTGCAACTGTATGATGAGATTTGAATATTTTGTGAATATCAGGTTCACGAAAGTGAAGGGAGAATATACCTCATGATAAATATAGCGATATGTGATGACAATAAGCCTATGCTTGACTTCCTAAAGGAGAAGATTGACGACATTCTCGAAAATAACGGCATAGCCAACGAAATAAGCGAGTTTCAGTCCGGACAGGATTTTCTTGAATGTCACGTGGAAAAACCGTTTGATGTTGTTTTTCTTGATATTGTTATGCCCGAACCCGACGGATTTGAAGTCGCAAAGCAAGTAAGAAAAATCTCGTATGATACTTACATCATATTTATTACTACTGAAAGCAGCCTTGTATATGAAAGTTTCGATTTTCAGCCGTTTTATTTTATCCCTAAAAACAAACCTAAAATTATCGAAGAAAAACTTAAGGCTGTTATCGATAAACTCTTGCTGTATATGTCGGCAACGGAAAAGGTAATGATTTTGGGGGCTTATGAAGATAAAATATTTGTTTCGCCGGATAAAATCCTGTACATAAAAAGCAGTATCAATAACATTGAATATCATTTAAGCGACGGCACTGTAAGGTCTGTTCGGGGGAAGCTTGACGATATTTCAAGATCTCTTAATGATTATATTTTTGTGCGGACTCATAATCGTTATATTGTAAATATGAGCCACATTGATGATACGGATTATCCCAATATGGAAATCAAGCTTGACAACGGAGAGATCATCGGAGTAAGCAGAGGTTATAAAAAGGAATTTGAAGAATTATATCTGAGGTTTATGCGAAATTTTAGTTAGGAGCTATACTATGCAGAATGTGATGTGGATGTTATTTGAAACAGCGGCTAATATTTTTCAATCATTCCTGACAGTCCACTTTATAATCGGCTCGTTTGATAATAAATGCAAGATATTGAACGTGAAAAAAACTCATATTATCGGAACAGTTGTTATGGCGGCTGTTGTTACTTTGTTAAATAATTTCACAATTTATGAGGGAATACTCGGAGTTCTTTATTCATTAAGTTTCTTTATATTTGCATATGCGTTTTTATACGGATCGGTCATTAAGAAAATTTTTATCGGTGTTTTAACAAATTTGTGCCTTTTATTTTCAACTATGATAGTAGGAAACGTTCTGTTCTATTTTCTCAGGAGCGAACCGCACAAAATTTATACCGAACATTGCTTTGAGCGGTTTTTGTATATTATCATTTCAAGCGCATTTATGACTTATATTTTTGCAATTTTAAAGAATTTGACAAGAAGTAAAAAAGATTCCTTAAAAACGAAAGAGTGGCTGCTTATTTTATCCGTTCTGAGCATTTCATTTTTCATTGTTGCCATACTGCAAGTATTGATACTTACCGAAAATATCGGCAGGGAAAATCTCAATTTACTTATGTTGTCCGAATTCGGAATGATCTTAATAAACATTTTATGCTTTTATATAACCGTAAATCTTAATGAAACACATAAACGAGAGGAACAGCTGATAATTGATAAAAGACGGAGCGAGTACAATCAGCAATATGCCGAAACGGTAAAAGAACAATATAACCAAACACGCAGACTGCGGCACGATCTAAAGCAATACGCAGGGACTGTGCTTGCGCTTTTAAACGACGGGAAAACCGATGCGGCGAGGGAGATCGCCGAAGAGCAGTGCGAAAGCCTCTCGAAAATTGAAACCGTAATAAACACGGGAAATGATTTTTTAAACGCCATATTAAATTCAAAACTTTCTCTTGCAAAGTCAACGGGGATAGATGTTCTGTGCAGTGTTGAAAATGATATTTCGGGAATAGAGGATATTGATTTGTGCAGTCTTATCGGAAATCTTCTTGACAATGCAATTGCGGCGGCGGAAAAATGCGGCGGTGAACTGCGGCTGATAGAAGTGAAAATCTCGTCAGTCAAAAGCAGGTTTATCGTTGTCGTAAGAAACAGCATACCTCGCTCCGTTTTGGAAGAAAATCCAAAGCTGAAAAGTACAAAATCAGACGCTGTTAATCACGGATTTGGAATTAAAACAATAAAATATATTGCCGAAAAATATAACGGAAAATTTGATTTTTACGAAGAGGGCTTGACTTTTGTCAGCCGTGTGGAATTGCGAAGAGTTGTGAATGATTTGGATTTTAAGACGAGGTAAATCGGCTTGTTTCGCCGTAATTTCAGCCAAAATAATCTTAACCGTAAACTTTAGCCAACCGCAAATATTCTCCCTGCGAAAGCAAGGAGAATATTTTTTATTGATTTGGGAATTGATGTGATATGCTTTATTCTAAAAAATTGACGAGTTTTAAAGCAACAGCACCGCAGGATATTACCGTCATTTCGACTTCTGTCCGCATGGAATTAAGATACTTGTAAATCGGGAGCAAAAGGCAGCTGCCGCCGCGTTTTGGATATTGAAATTCCCTCGCAGTACATATGTGACCGCCTACCAAAGTGTCATCTGTTCTGCCGTTCAGCGCCTCAACATATGATTTCCTCTCATGATTGTTGTGTTTTTTGTGGTTTTGCAGAGGTTTTTCAATGTCCAATTTGGCGTCGTAAGCAATTATATTGTCCTCCCATATCTTTATCCATGCGTCGTTGTATTTGTTATTGCCGATTTTAAATTTATCACTGCTGCTTTTGTCGACATTGTAGACCTTTGAGCCTCCCGTAAGCGTTTCAACCCCATTAAGGGTAGATCTCACCGGAAAAGCTGCAAGATCATCGGGATAATCCTCGTCGGGAATATCGGGATCATAAAATCCGCAGAGCAGGTATCCGCCGTCTGTCCTGCGGTATAACACCTTGCAGATCTCCTCCTGCTCTTTTGTGAGTACAATGCCGTTTGCCGCAGTGAGCATTTCACGGTCATTCATATGTACAAGCATTGTCAAATCTGCCTTTCATTCATTTTACGAAAGGAGCGACTGTACATAACGGGATTCTTCCGTGATCTTCTTGTTCTCGGCGAACTCCTTTGCAAGCTTTGCATTGACGGGGATAGAGGACATAAGCGGAATAAGCTTGTCGTCTTTGCCGCTGTTGAGGACAGCTTTTGCGTTGACGCTTTTATCTGCATTGACATTGATTTTAAGCAGGTCGATAAGCTTTTTCTTATAAGCAATTACCTCGTCAATTCCTGCATTGCCGAGAAAGCTGTGTATAGCGTCGTTCAATTCGTCGTCTGTGATCTTGGTGTGGTCGACTATAGAACGTGCATAAGTGATAGCAACAACGCTCTGACAATGCTGAAACAGTGATGCGTCGCTTTCTGCGCTTTTCCAGATGTCGATGTCATAACGAACCAATGCGACGCCTTCGAGCATTACCACAAACATCTGCTTTTCTTCCTCGGTTGAAACCGCCGATGTAAACATCGCTTTAAGCGCATTTGTGATGGTTCGTGAAACAATGCTTTTTGCACTGTCCGAGCCGATGTCCATAATTGCGTCGATAAGCTCGTTTACAGCCTTTGAAACATCTCCGTCGCTGTAATTCACTCTGTACTCTCTGGAAAACGCTCCCATTCTGTCGCCGACGATCTCCATCTGCGACTCCAATTCCTTGTTGCGGAACTTATCTCTCAGCTTATTTTCCATGTCGTTAAGCTTAAGATTTGCTTTTTCAACAAGCTCCGTAACTTCCTTTTTAGCGCGTTCGCGCGCCTCGCTCTGACCGGTAAACTTATCGATCATGTCCTTAACTTTTGCCATTTCAGCAACCTCCTAAAAATTTATTTCCGAATTTCTTCGGTATTGTCATTATACCAAATTCCATTCAAAGCTGTCGGAAATAAATTTTTACCTTTTCGATTATGTATCAGCGTTTGATAATTTTCATAATGGCAATTCCCACAAAAAATATCTGCTTTTTAAAAGATTTATGCCCACAAACAGCTCAACCGAGCCATCTGTGGGCATAATTCGGAAAGTGCACATTTTTACGGTTTTTGCAGAGCAAAAATTGAATTGCCTTTAGGGCAATTCAAAGTAAAAATGTGAGCGTTAACCCCCGCTGTGAAACAGTGGGGGTTTGACGCAAGGCTTGTCTGACCTTTAAAAAAGCCGTGCAAAAAACAAACCCGGCAGGGGGACCCCTGCCGGGAAATGGTGCAGGGCGTTGCCCTGCTGGTCGAGGCGACGGGTTTAGATGATATACTTTAATCGGCTTTTCACCGTTTTGTATGCTTTCAAGAAATCCCGTTA
>CANQKW010000060.1 GCA_947624555.1 uncultured Clostridia bacterium | reverse complement strand
ATTTCGGCTCTTAAATTAAGCAAAAACGAGGTCAAAACCGCAAAAATCCATAAAATTTCGGTCGACGCACGTCACGGGGTTTCTTTCGTAAGCTCGGTTTATATCGAGCTTGTAAATCACGGGAAAGAAAAGCTGCTCGCTCAAAAATATTCAGATGTGAGGATCGTTTCCGATGAAAAGCTGAAAATAAATTTCGGCAGCGAAGATCTCAGCGGAAAAATCTGCATAGCGGGATTTGGTCCTGCAGGAATGTTTTGTGCGCTCACTTTATGCGAATTCGGCTATAAGCCTGTTGTTTTCGAGCGCGGCGCTGCTATGGACGAGAGAATAAATGCCGTTGAGAAGTATTGGAAAAGCGGTATTCTTGATGAAAAAACAAACGTTCAATTCGGTGAAGGCGGCGCAGGCACATTTTCTGACGGAAAACTGACGACAAGAATAAACGACCCGTTGTGTTCGAGAGTTCTTCAAAGATTTAATGAGTTCGGCGCTCCCGATGAAATTCTTACAAAGGCTAAACCGCATATCGGGACGGATAATCTGAGAAATATCGTCGTGAAAATTCGTGAAAGGATAATCAGTCTTGGCGGAGAAATTCGGTTTTTATCGCCTGTTGAAGGTATTAAATCGAGCGGCGGAAAGCTCTGCTCTGTCAAAATAAACGGCGAGGAAATTGAATGCGGCGC
Organism: uncultured Clostridia bacterium; assembly: GCA_947624555.1. Taxonomy (GTDB): domain Bacteria; phylum Bacillota; class Clostridia; order Oscillospirales; family Ruminococcaceae; genus CAG-115. The sequence goes on along the minus strand of CANQKW010000060.1, from coordinate 7,554 downwards.
TTTGGTGCTTGCAATAGGACATTCGGCTCACGACACGTTTGAAATGCTGCTGAACAGCGGAATAAATTTAGAGCCGAAAGCGTTTTCCGTAGGCGTGAGAATTGAACATCTTCAGGAAGATATTGACCTTGCGCTTTACGGAAAATTTGCAGGACACCCTGCCCTGCCGCCTGCGGAATATGCTTTATCTTACCGCAGAAATGACAGAGGGGTCTATACTTTCTGTATGTGTCCGGGAGGATTTGTGGTAGGTTCGGCAAGCTCTTCGGGGACGATTGTTACAAACGGTATGAGCAATTTTTCACGGTCGGGAAAAAACGCCAACAGCGCAGTTCTTGTGTCGGTTTCACCCGAAGATTTCGGCAGTTCTCCCCTTTCAGGCGTCGATTTTATAAAAAAACTTGAACAGAACGCCTATGCTTTGGGCAGTTATTCTCAAAAAGCACCCGTAATGCTTACAAGAGAATTTACAGGCGGCGGTACAGCGTTTTCTATCGGCAGGGTAACGCCGACATATCTGCCGGGAATAGAGTCTGCAAATCTGCGTGATTTGTTTCCGAAATATATTTCGGATTTTCTTGCAGATGGCATTCGGGTGTTCGACAGGAAAATCAAAGGTTTTTCGGATAACGACAGTATTCTTACAGCAATTGAGTCGAGGACTTCTTCTCCCGTAAGACTTTCAAGAGGAGAAAACGGCTGTTTGGTTTGTCTTGACAAGGTATATCCCTGCGGCGAGGGAGCAGGCTATGCAGGAGGAATTATGTCGGCAGCCGTTGACGGAATTAAGACGGCAATTAGAATAATGGAACGATTTAAGGCATAAAAACAGCAGACCTTTTGTACCGGTCTGCTGTTTTTTTAATATATTATTTCATCGTCGGGCTGCTCTTCGTTTTCCTGAGAAATCTCAGAAATTCCCGAAGGCTCAAGCCAATCTCCTGTCAGTCTGCAAACCAGTCGGGCGTCAATGTAAGCCTGCGGCAAAGTCAGTATTGTCTGCCCCTGATAACAGCCCGAATCTGTCAGTTCAACCACAAGAGCTACATCGGGTTTAAGCTCGTCGATAAGTGCCAGCGGCAGCATAAGCGACATCGTATCCCTTTTCGGGAAATACGAAGGAACTGCGGTTTTATAATTCCAGCGGACACGTTTCCTTGCAAGCTCAATAGCGTCTTTAAGCCTGTTCTGTATTCTCAGGAACAAGCGGCTGTTATCGACTATAATTTGCTTTAGTTTTTCATAAAGCTCATTCTGTGATATTCTGTCGCCGCTTTTTAGCCTGATTTTATCCACGATCTCCCGTGCCTGTGCATTATCAAAAAACTGGTCGTACAAAAAACGGTTAGGCAGGCGCTTTATGTTGTCGATGATTATATGCTCAAAATCGGTGTGAAGCTGTTTTGTATGGTCAAAGAACAAATCCTCGTTTTTGGAAAAATATGTCGGCGGAGCAGGCAGTGGATTGAAATAATTAACAAGCTGTTTTCCAAGTCCGCCCGAAGCTGCCGTGCAAAATCCCGAAAACTTCCATTCGGTATCACAAAAAGGGTCGTTCGGCACGAAACAAGCATAAATATCATCGTAATGATTGTCCGCAAGACCGGTGTTAAATGCGGCAAATTGCCTGTCATTGGATATGCAGACCTTTTTCTCGCGCATAAGCCTGCTGAATGTGTACTTGATATACTGTATCAAAATGCTGTAATGTCCGTTTTGAGAGACTTTGAAATCCCATTCTTCGGGGACAGCTTTTGAGGCAAGCTCTGAAAGGAAATTTGACCAGCTCCCCAGAAACGCAAAGTTTTCAAGCTGTTTTCCGGGATTAATAAACCGCAAATTTTTATCCCTCACCTGCGTATCAACAAAGTATAAAAACCATTCTTTGCCCTCGTAAGCACTGGGTTTCAAAGTAAGCTCGACGTGCGTACCGTCTTTTTTCAGATAGCGCACGGGAAAAATCATCTTAGAATCAAAAATCCGGACAGTTTTGTTTTCACGGGCAACTTCAAAATCTGCATTTAAATCGCTTACCATAGCGAAATAATCGGTTTTCTTGCCGCCGTCCTCAAGAAATCTTTCAAGAATTGACATAGGCTTTGTGGGAAGATTGCAAAAATCCGACAATCTTCCCGAAGGAAACATAAAATTATCCTGACTATAAATGCGGTTTCTTGAAAAATCGCTGTCGAAATTATTATCATTTCTCACAAATGACCGCTGATAACTCTCCGCAGGAAAAGAATTTTTTTTCTCAGTATCCTTAATTGTAATCATTACCTGAGGCACTCCGCCCAGAACAATATCCTGAAGTCTTAAAAACGGCATTTGAGCCAGATAATCTTTCATCTTATAGAAACCGTATTTCATTCTGTCAACTCCGTGATCGGTAAGAAATTTACTTACGGTCGCCATATGAAGAGGCTGTTCAACAGGAAAATTCTCTGTAAGAAGTCGGTAAATTTTGTTTTTATCCTCCTGTGAAATCACAGAGGAATTCATTCTTTTTTCTGATATTCCCTGGCGGTAAATCTGAGTTTTCTCGAACGAAAAATAAAGGCTTTTTCCGTAGGGGCTGATATTTTTCGTTACTATCCCGTTTACAAGAACTCCGTCGGGGCAATAATCAATGGGAAAGATATATTTGTCCGCAAAAAAATCAAGTTTCTGATTATTTTTTGCCTCTTCAAATTTCCTGTAGATCTCCTGTTTCATCTGCTGAACGCTCATTCCGTTTCCCAAAAACTTTGTAAGCGCAAACAGCGACTGCTGCGTCATTTCAATAATATCATCATTTAATATTATATTTCTTGAACCGAAAAAGTTGTCGGCAGGATGGCAGGAATTTTTCAGAATTTCATTTTCTCCTGTCTGCCACATTTTTATTTGTATAAAATCGTTATTATTATCGTCCTGAAAAGCGAACATTTCGGGGAAATTCTCCGCAAGCTCTCTGAAAGAATTGTATCCCATATCTTCGGGAGAACTGTCGTTTGTAACAAGCCACTCGCAAACTCTTGAAACTTTATACAGTCCGGGGTCGTTAAACTGTCTTTTTACGCATTCATATAACGATATTTTTTCTTCTGTTGTCAAAATTTACTCCTTTCATTTATATCCCCATTTTTTCTGTATTGCCCACGTTTACTTTCGGGGAGCAAAATGATACTAAATCGGTAATTATTGCGAGGAAGATGTGTCGCTCATTTCTTCCTCTAAATCTGTAAGGTCCTCAAGATAGCTGAAATCTTCAATATAAATGTGATTTACCATTTCGGTAAGTCTTGTTTCAGAATAATCCTGAACATATTTTCCTATAACATCAAGCGAATACTTATTAAATGCGCTCTCATTTGAAAAATGAAAATCCGTGACATTTATTCCCATTATGCGGTAACCTTCGATTATCTTTTTACAGTCGGACGCAAATGCCCTGGCGTCAGCAAATCCTCCTCCAAAAATAATGTTTATAACGACCTTATCACCTGTCGAAAGAGCATCAAGTCCCTTTGTAACTCCTGTTCCGTCGGGATTTAGCTCAACGATAGCCTCGACAGACTGCAAATCCGCACAATTTCTTAATTCCTTATATGTTCTGTCATAAATTTCCGCCGCAATTGTTCTGCTGTTATACTCAATCGTTTCTTCTTTATATGAAGCATTCAAAGCAACTCCTGCCGTACAGCAGCCGACTGTCAATACTCCCGATATGACAAGGCTCGGAATATTGATTTTAAATCTTCCCCGTGTTATCATCTGATTGAACAGAATTTCAATTCCTACAAGTATAGCGGCAACAGGCGACAGCTTTAAGGGCAAAAAATAGTCGGGTTCTTTTGAAAAAAGGGTGACTATCATCACTACACCCAGAAAAATAAGTATAAGTCCTAACGAAACTATTCCTACGCCTTTATTTACTATGCCCTTGGTAAGGCGCTCGGTTCTCGTCTGAGGGCGTCTTGGAGCTTGTCTTTCGCCTGCGGCGACGGTTTTCGCTCCTGAACGCTTTGCAAGAACCTCATCAAGCATTTGCAGCAGTTTTCTGTCCTGCTCGTCAATAGAAATCCTGCTCGTTTCTGCGGAATTTTCCTGTTCGGTATAAGCCGAATTTTCCTCTGCAGTCTGCGAATTTTCTTCAACGACTGCGCCGCCGTCTTCATTTACGCACATACCGACAATATTATTTTCATCGCTCATTTTTTTCCTCCTTTCATTTTTACTTCATTCCTTCCATAAAATAATTATATCAGATTTTTTTTAGCTTGTCAATGGAGAATATTTGCATATTATGTCCTAAAACATAAAATAAAAATGCTCCCGAAAAAAACGGGAGCATTTGTGTAGAGTTTTAAATTAAAGCTCTGCAAAGTACTTAATGGTTCTAACCATCTGAGAAGTGTAGGAGTTCTCGTTATCGTACCACGAAACTACCTGTACTTCATAGAGGTCGTCAGCGATCTTAGCAACCATAGTCTGAGTTGCATCGAACAAAGAACCGTATCTCATACCGATTACATCGGAAGAAACGATCTGATCCTCATTATATCCGAAAGACTCAGATGCAGCAGCCTTCATAGCAGCGTTTATGCCTTCCTTTGTTACGTCCTTGCCCTTAACAACAGCGGTAAGGATAGTAGTCGAACCTGTTGTTACAGGAACACGCTGTGCAGAACCGATAAGCTTTCCGTTAAGTTCGGGAATAACCAGACCGATTGCCTTAGCAGCACCCGTAGAGTTAGGAACGATATTAGCAGCACCTGCTCTTGCTCTTCTGAGGTCGCCCTTTCTGTGAGGACCGTCGAGAATCATCTGGTCGCCTGTGTAAGCGTGAATTGTACTCATAATACCGCTCTGAATTTCAGCGTACTTGTTAAGAGTATCAGCCATAGGAGCTAAGCAGTTGGTGGTGCAGGACGCAGCAGAAATAATCTGGTCGTCTTTGGTAAGGGTCTTTTCGTTTACTGAATAAACGATAGTCTTGAGGTCATTTCCTGCGGGAGCAGAAATAACAACCTTCTTAGCGCCTGCGTTGATGTGAGCCATACTCTTCTCTTTGGAGCAGTAGAAACCTGTGCACTCAAGAACAACATCTACACCAATCTGTCCCCAAGGAAGATTTTCAGCCTTAGCCTCTGCATAGATTTTGAGGGTCTTGCCGTCAACAGTAATGGTATTAGCCTCGTCATCAGCAGAAACAGTGTGAAGATTTTCACCGATAACGCCGCAGTAGCCCTTCTGTGCGGTATCATACTTTAAAAGGTTAGCCAGCATAGAAGGCTTTGTAAGGTCGTTTATCGCAACAACCTCGTAACCCTCTGCGCCGAACATCTGTCTGAACGCAAGACGTCCTATACGTCCGAAACCATTGATTGCAACTTTAACTGCCATTGGAATCATCCTCCTGAAAAATAATATTATATTCGTGCCGAAATTTCACTTCGACATTAATACCATTATTATTATACAAAATTTAAGCACTTTTATCAAGTGATTTTGCCAATTTTTCTCAAAATTCCCCGTAAATTTTATCCTGTTAATTTTGTGCATTTTTACATATTTTTTCGATAAAACACTTTATATGCGAAAAACAGATAAAATCAACTGCAATATTTCGAAAAAAAACTATTTTTTAAATAATTTTACGAACCAAAGCTCCTCGGGATTTTTTACTGAAAATTCTTTTCCGTTAAGGTATGACAAAATCCCTGCGTCTGTTGTAAAGCTGAATTTGAGCTTATAGGAGCAAAGAGCCTGCGTTTTTGCACCGTATTTTTTGTTTAAAGCGTTTTCGCCGTATTTTCCGTCGCCCAGCAGCGGACAGCCGATATGTGCAAAATGCGCTCTTATCTGATGTTTTCTTCCCGTAAGCAAATCGACTTCGACAAGCGAAAGCTCACCTTTACTTTCAAGAACGTGATATTTTGTTTTTATCGTAAGATAGTCTTTTTGCGGTTTATCCGAAATTACAACTCGGTTTTCCTCGGAAATTTTTTTAAGATAAGCAGAAATTTCCGCTCTCTCAGGAAAAGGCTTGCCGAAAACAGCGCACAAATACAGCTTTATCAGTTCCCTGTCACGCAGTTTTTGATTTAAAATTCGCAGAGATTGGGCGTTTTTTGCGGCAATTACGATGCCGCTTGTATTTCTGTCAATCCTGTTTACAAGCGCAGGCGTAAAGCTTTGCTCATTTTCGGGGTCAAACTCGCCTTTTTGATAAAGATAGCTCAAAATGCGGTTTATAAGCGTATCGGCGGAATTTTCGTTGTCCTCGTGAACAACCAGTCCGCAGGGTTTATCGCAAAGCAGGATATTTTCGTCCTCATAAACGATATTTATTTCCGGGGAAATATCACGAAAATCATTTGTCCGTTCAATCGGTTTTTTCGAGAGCAGCTCATCGCTCAGGTAAAATCTGAACACATCGCCCTCTTTTAATATCACATTCGGCTCTGTTTTAGCGCCGTTCAGCTTTATCCGCTTTTTCCTCATCAGTTTGCAGACGAGCGAAGATTTCAAATTCGGATATGCTTTTGAAAGAAAGCGGTCAGCACGCTGTCCTGCGTCATTTTTTTGAACAGTTATCTCAGTCATAATAGCTCCTGTCCAGCGTTACTGCTTGATCTCGTTTTCGGGGTCGCTCTTTTCTTTCGCTTTCTTTTTCGGGCAGATCTTCCTTATGTAGACAGCGTACAGCGAAAGTGATATTATTCCCGCTGTTGTCCAGCCAACAGGCCACGAGAGCCATATTCCCGTTGCTCCGAAATGCGGTTTCAAAATAAATGCGAACGCCACTCTTAAAATCAGATCGCTGAATGTTGTCACCATAAATGCAACAACTCTCCTGCCGCCGCGCAATATAGCGTCCGCTGCAAGTTTCAGCCCGACCGCCGCATAAAACGGTGAAACCACAGTAAGGAAATGCACTCCCGCCTCCGCCGCCGCGGCAGTATTTGCATTAGTTTTATCCATAAACAAATAAATCAGATTTTCTGCGAAAATATGGTAGAGTATTGAAAACGCCGCTGATATGACCAACGTTATCAGACTTCCAACGTAAAATCCCTTTTTTACACGGGGATATTCTTTAGCGCCGATGTTCTGCGCTGAAAAACTTGAAATCGAGTTCCCGACTGTAGAACAGCAGGTCACAGCAAATGTATTCAGCTTTATTGCCGAAGCATATCCCGCCACAACATCAGTTCCGCAGCTGTTGACAAGACTTTGAATAAACAGCTGTCCAACCGATACAAAGCTCTGCTGGAAAATACTGGGGATAGAAAGCGACGCAATTTTACCAAGGGTTTTCCATTCAAACAGCTTGTATTTTTCGCTTTTGATGTCGCCTACTCTATGGAGCAGAACTATAAACGCAAGTACCGAGCAAATTCCTTGACATATAAAAGTTGCCCATGCCGCGCCCGCAACTCCCATTCTGAAAACTGCGACAAACAGCAGATCCATAGCGATATTTCCGAGCGACGAACCGATAAGAAAATACAGCGGTGTTTTGCTGTCGCCGAGAGCCGTAAAAATTCCCGTACAGATATTGTACAC
>CANQKW010000059.1 GCA_947624555.1 uncultured Clostridia bacterium | reverse complement strand
TATTATACCATAAATTCGGAGAATTTATGGTATAATTGTCCATTACCGCACGGAGCAAATCTTTGATTTGCGTATGTGCGTGGACATAATATAATAAACGCTCTGCGTTTATTATCTTTTAATATCGTAGTTCATATTCATCAGATTGCGTATGCTTTGTACATCGTCGGTGATATTTCCGTCGCCGTGTATCGTGTGCTTGATAACGCTTGACGCAACCGCAAAATTCAGCATATCAATCGGCTTGAAATTGTTCATCATAGCGTAGATAAGTCCGCTTGCGAAAGCGTCGCCGCCGCCCACTCGGTCAAGTATATTGAAAGTGAACAAACGGCTCTCAAAAGTATGTCCGTCGTACCACATAAACGCTTTAAGGCTGTTTTCGCTGCCGCTGTGAGCGTAGCGCACGTGCCGTGCGATGCATTTGAGATTTGGGTATCTTTCGACAAAGTGGCAGAAAACGTCCTCCTGCTCCTCGTAAGACGGCTGGAGAGGCACGCCGTCCTTCCAGTCGCCTTTCGAGTGGTCCTCCTCATCCTTCCAGAGATGATACGGTTCAATTCCGAGCAAAACGTCCACATAAGGCAGACATTCGGTGCAGTAATCTCTTGCCTCGTCCCAACTCCAGAGCTGCGAGCGGAAATTTCCGTCAAAGCTTACGATAAGACCCTTTTCCTTTGCTTTTTTGAGGCAGTTCATAATCAGCTTTCGGCAGTTATTTCCGAGAGCGGGAGTAATGCCGCTCAGATGCAGCCAGTCAAATCCGTCAAGAAGAGCGTCAATATCGTAATTATCGAAATTGTACTCTGTAATTGCGCTGTGCATACGGTCATAAGTCACCTTGCTGGGACGGATACCGTAGCCTGTTTCGAGATAATACGTGCCAAGCCTGTGAGTTGGGGTTTCTTCTACCGTCGAAAGTATCATCGGCGTACAATGCACGTCGTTTGAACGCAGCATACGCACGGCGCTCTTGCCGAGGCTGTTGTTGGGGACTACGCTGAAAAACGTGCTGTCAACGCCGAGATTTGCAAGCGCCAGCGCAATATTTGCCTCGCTTCCGCCATAGCTTGCCTCAAACGTGGACGCCATACGGATTTTTTCATAGTTTGGCGGCGTAAGGCGCAGCATAATTTCGCCAATTGTGATGAATTTCTTTCCTTCCCCGTTCTTCGGGAGCAGCGGATTATAATGTTCCATAGTTTTTCTCCTTAAATGCAGTCATACAAAAGCAAAATCTCTCATTTCACTGAACATATTCTTCCCTGAACTTGAACATTCCGATTCTGTCGTGCAAAAGTTGTGCCTGCGAGGACATTTCTTCGCTTGCAGCAGCGCTTTGCTGTGCGGTGGCGGAGTTGTTCTGGACAGCCTCTGCTATCTGCTTGATACCGACATTGATGTTCTCGATAGACTCATACTGCTTTTCGCTGGACTTGGAAATATCCTTAAGCGAATTTATTACCACTTCGGACGTCGACGCTACGTTTTTAAGCGAATCGTCAGCCTTTACGGAGATCTGACGTCCGTTATTGACGGTATTCATAACGTTTTCCACGAGAGCATTGATATTCGCATTTGAATCGGCAGTTTTCGTTGCGAGCATCTGAATTTCTTCTGCCACGACCGCAAAGCCCTTGCCCGACTCTCCTGCACGGGCAGCCTCAATAGCGGCATTTATTGCGAGTACATTTGTCTGGAATGCAATATCGTCGACTGCCTTTACGATATTGCTTATCTTTTCGGACGCATCTGAAATAGCGTTCATAGCGTCGTGCATATCGCTCATATTGCCCGAAGACTGATTTATCTCTTCAAAAGCCTTTTCCATTCCTGCGAATGCCTCTTTGATGCTCTCGTTGTTATGCATAACGTCATTGGTCATATGTTCAATGGACTGCGAAAGTTCCCGGATAGAGGAAGTCTGCTCCGTGCTGCACTGAGCAAGCGACTGTGCGCCTGCCGAAACCTGCTGAGAACCGAGCGAAACCTGCTCTGCTACGGAATTTATCTCCGAAAGAGTGCAGTTAAGCGTTTCGGAAATATTTTCCAGAGCAATCTTTATCTTTGCAAAATTTCCCACATATTCTCTTTCGAGCTTGTAGTCAAGATCTCCTGCGGCAATTTGGTCAAGCACGTCGGAAATTTCGTTGATATAGCCCAGATATTCGTTAAGCCTTCCCGAAACATTTGAAAAGTTTGCCGCAAGCTCGCCTACTTCGTCCTTGGATTTTACGTCCACAGTGACAGAAAGGTCGCCGTCTGCAATTTTCTTGGCGGTATGATTGAGCTTTTCGATGTTTTTTGTAAGACGTACAGCTACGAGGAATGCCGCTGCTGCCGCCAAAACTACCACTACGAGCATTGCAATTCCGCAGGAAATGCGCAGATTGCGTCCCCTTGCGTCTACCTCGTCAAACGGCACAGAAGTGACAATATGCATTCCGTTGCGCAAAATTCTGCTCGTTGCGGTATATTTCACGCCGCCGTAGCTTGCCGAAACGGTCTTTTTGTCGGCATTGTCCGAAGAAATATACTCTGCAAGCTCTTTTGTGCCGCCGTTTGCGTCAATGTCAAGAAGAGCCGTGCCGAAATCTGTGCCCTCGTGATAAATTATCGAAGAACCGTCAGAGCCTATCACGAACGAATCTGCCCCGTTGTACATAATATCCGTCTGTGAAAGCTGCCGGATAGTGCTGAAATCGAGGTCCATTCCCACTATGCCGACATTTTCGCCGTCAAGGAACAGCGGTACAACGTAGGAAATCATATAAACGTTGATATTCTCGTTGAGATACGGGTCCATCCAGGTGGGATTTCCGTTGTTTACGGGGATATAATACCAGCCTACATGGTTAAGGTCGCTCTTGTCGAAAACTGAAAAATCCGTACATTCAACAACGCCGTAAGGCTCTGAGGTGCTGTTTCTTGAATAGAACATTCCCGAAGTCGGATAAGCCAAGTCGGGGTTATATCTTATGTAAGCGGTGATTGCGCCGTCGGTATTTTCGGCTGCCGCAAGCAAAACGGGCGAAATTTTCGCCGTATAGCTGTCTACATATTCGGCGGAGCTTTTAAATTCCGAAAAATCATCAAGAGAGCTGAGAGCGTAATTTGCGATAGTATCAACCGACTGCTCTACTCTCATAAAGTACCCGTCAAGTTCATCGGCAGTGCTTTCGCACGCAGTGTTAATGATTTCCTCGGAATCGTCGTTTATGATCTGATTTGAGAAAACAAAGCTCAGCGTGCTTACGGTAAACGCCCCCACAAGCGTGCAGACAATGACCATAATTGCGATTTTGAATTTGATTTTCATTGCTTTTCTTCCTTCCGGATAAAATGTATTGCAAATACAAAATATTACACGTTATAATTATACAACATTTCAAAAGAAAAGTCAATAGATAAAGTATTTTTTATTCACGGCTGCATTGCTTTCCCCGTCAGACCCGTTATTTTCTTCGGAACAGCCCGTTATTCCGCAAAGCAATGACGCCGCAAGCATGAGTGCAGCCAATCCGTGCTTGATTTTGCCGAACATAGTACACACCCTTTCTTTCGTTCATCGTGCTTATAATTATATAACGTTTCAAAAGAAAAGTCAATAGATAAAGTCTATTTTATTTACGTTGCCGAATAAATCGGTTTAGCCGTGATTGAGAATTTCGTTCATCGCCGCAAGTACAGCTGAAATTTCAAGGGGTTTTGAGATATGTGCGCTCATTCCTGCTTCTTTGCTTTTTTCCTCATCTTCAGCGAAAGCGTTGGCTGTCATTGCGAAAATAGGTACGGTTTTTGCGTCGGGACGTTCCATTGAGCGGATTATCTTTGTTGCCTCGAAACCGTTCATATTCGGCATCTGAATATCCATAAGAATGAGGTCATAGAAATTCACATCGCTTGCCTCAAAGATTTCAACAGCTTTTTTACCGTCCTCTGCCTCGTCTATTTCCGCTCCCGTTACATTGCCCAGCAATTCGACGGCAATTTCCCTGTTAAGCTCGTTATCCTCTGCAAGAAGAATATGTTTTCCCTTGAAATCATAAGTTTTTTTCTCAACAGTCTTATTTTCGGTGCCTTTCCTGCTGTCACGGATTATGAAATCCGAATTTTCCGTTATCATAAACGGCAAAGAAACCTCAAATTCAGAGCCTTCGCCGTATTCGCTTCTGACCGAAACACTTCCGCCCATAAACTCGGAAAATTTGCGTACGATCGAAAGACCAAGACCTGTTCCGCCGAATTTACGGGTTATTTCATCGTCTTCCTGTTCAAAAGCCTCAAAAATTTTCTCAAGGTTTTCTTTTTTTATTCCCATGCCCGTATCTTTTACCGCAAAACGCAAAAATACGGTATTTTCCTCGTGTTTCAGTTCGCTTACGCTGAAAATAATTTTACCGCCCTCGGGAGTAAATTTGAAAGCATTTGACAAAAAATTCGTAACGATCTGATTAAGCCGCAGAGCGTCGCCCTTTATAAACTTATTTACTTTACCGAAAAGACGGATTTCAAAATCAATATTTTTTTCTTCCGCCTGAATACTGTAAATATTTTCGATATTTTCGATAAACAAACCAAGGTCAAAAAATTCGTTTTTAAGCTGAATTTTACCGCTTTCGATTTTTGACATATCAAGGACGTCGTTTATAAGCGACATAAGATGATTTGACGAAAGCGACACTTTTCTCAGGCAGTCGCCGACCTTTTCCCTGTCATTTATATTCCGGCGTGCTATTTCGGTCATACCGATTATACCGTTCATGGGCGTGCGGATTTCGTGGCTCATACGGCTCAGAAACTCGCTTTTCGCAAGATTTGCCTCTTCGGAGGCTTTTTGTGCCTGTTCAGCCTGTTCGCGTGCGATTTCAAGCTGTTTTGAATGTTCCTTGAGATTAGTCAGATATATGAAGAAAACGAAAAGTATCAGCACCATAATCGACGACATCATTATTATTGCGTTTCTGTTAAGATTTCCGCTCAATTTTTCGGTCATCCGATCAACAACGTCATACGGCACTTCCATAAACATATACCATTCGGTACCGTCAATAGGCGAGTAATACATAAACATATGCGTATCTTCAACCTTGAAAGTACACATATTTGACCTGCCCTGTTTTAAATCGTCAGCTATCCTTTCAGCCGAAAATCCCTCATCGAAAACGGCATATTCCTTGAATTTGGAGATAATATTGCTTCCGAAGGGCATATCCGTAAAATAGGTGTTATATACTATGAAATTGCCGTCTTTTGTGACAATGCTTGCGTTTGTACGTCCGTCTTCGCTGCGCAAAAAGAGGTGCTGTCCTATGGAATTTGCCGAAAATCCCGCAATTATTGCGATTATTTCGGTATTTTCATATCGAAAAGGCGCTGTCTGAGTTCCGAGGACCACCATATTATTGTCAAGGAACGCCTCGTTGTACGAAATAAGTTCGTCCCTTCCTGCAAGCAAATCCGCAAGAAAACTGAGCTGCGACGCCGCAGGTCTTTTGCCGTCCTTGCTGTAATAACAGCCGTCCTTGTCAACAAACGCCATAAATTCAAAGTCATTGTTCTGTTCGGCGCAAGCTATAAACCTCGACATATTCTCCGGACTTTTCGTATCTTCGTCATTTACGCTTTCAGCTATGGATTTCAATAAACTGTACCGCATAGACAATCCCGATTTGAAATTTGCCTTTGTAAGGTTAGTCATTTCACTGAGATACATAGTATTCATATTTTCCGTGAATTCAGAAGTTATGCCTCTCGCCGCCATTATCAGCCAGCCGACAAGACCGCATACAAGAAGTATTGTTACCGCAAATGCCGAATAAAGCATTTTACGTGAATTTTTCCCGTGCTTTTCATGCATTTTGGTTCACCATCGTTATCCTTCCGTCTGTCTGCGAAACGATTTCCTCGTCGTTGTGATTTATTATGAAGTCCTCAAGAATGCTCCTGAATGTGTAATCTGTTTCCTCGACAAGTTTTACATTTTCGGATTTGGGCACATCATCGCTGTATACGTTTATCATTGTATAGCCGTCGCCGTTATTATCCTGATAGCTGCTTTTTCCTGCCATATAGTCTGTCACGGCAACCGTATAAGTTTTGTTTTCATCGAGCGGCGAACCGTCAGATAAAGTCACATCAACAATCTGAGAAGGTTTATCTTCAGAGGGCTGCGTAAAAGAATATCTGATGCCCGAAACATTAAGAAATCTTCCGCCGGGAATATTATTGTCCTGAATAAGTTTTGTAACGGAATTTGCAAGCATTTCGCGTATGATTTCGGCATTGACTTCGATAACTATTATTTTGTTGGGATAAGGGCAGACTGCGTCGAGGTCGTAACTGTAAACATCGCCTTTGTAAAGGCTTGCCCTGATTGAACCGCCGTTCACCACGGCAATATCCGCCCCCGTAACTTCCCTTACGGCGTCGGAAATCATATTGCCTATTTCTGTTTCCTGACGTCTTACGTTATAATTTTCAACGATCATATCGTGATTTATTGTGCCTATAAGCGAATAAGTTTCCTGACTGCCGTTTTTCATATACTCGTCAACAGACGCCAGAGCCTCTTTAATTTCAGCCTGTCCGCAAAGCACAGCGTTGCACCTGTTGCCGAAAAAACGCAAAAAATCGTTCGGTATTGAAATATTGTAATTATATCCGTTTTCAATACAGTCTTCTATCCCGTCGGGCGCAATGTCATAATCAGGCGAATAATCCACAAGATAAGAATAAGCCGCGCCATTGTCAAGCATAAACGCATTCTGACCTTCGGGAGTTGAAATAAGAGAGAAAATTCTCCTGCACGCATCAAGTTTTGCCTTATTTTCGTCTTTGGTAAGCTCGTTGTTTATTCCGAGAAAAGCCGTTGGCACGGAAACAGTCCACGGGGGATTTCCCTCGCTGCTTAACATAGGCAGCATATCAAATTCATCGTCGCTGTTTTGGCGTATCGTTTCAAGCATTTTTACATTATCAAACGCAACAAGCGCCTTGCCGTCAGCCATTTTCTGACTTACAGGCATACTGTTTGTATTCGCCTGAAATTGTATGGAATTAAGGCAGCCCTTTTCTATCAGTTCAAGCGGCAGATCAAGGCAGTTATCAAGCGTACCGGAAAAGACCGCCTTGCCGTTTTTAAGGTCATTAAGCCAGCCTATGCCGTCGGAAAGACCGAAAAAATCAGGTATTTCCGATGACATTGCAAATATAGCCGTAACAGCAGGAGTGCCGTTTATTACAAAATTATTTCCGCTCTCATCAGAGCCTGTGTTCATTTTCTTTGATTGCTCGAGAATTTCAACAAGCTCTCTTTGCGTTTTCGGAACATCAAGACCGTTTTGTTCCAAAAGCGATTTATTGTAAATATAACCGTAATATTGCGCAGGCAGAGGTATGAAAAAGTTTTTGCCGTCTTTTGCTGTTTTGTGCATTATTCCCGACTGATACGACGAAATATAGTCGTCTGCGCTCAAATCTGCAAGATAATCGAGTATATCTCCTATTGCAAGCGTAGAAGAAACAATATCCGTACCGTGACCGTTGCGCAAACGTCGTTCAATTTCACCGTCAATAGTGCCCGAGGCATTTGTTTCAATCTGCAAATCAATATCGCTGTACGTAGTTTCAACAAGTTTTTCAAGATTAGGCAGGTCGCTTATGTACATCATTGTTATAACGGTTTTTTCATTATTTTCCGACGTTTCTTTTACAGAGCAGCCTGCGAGAAACAAAGGCGCTGCAATCAGACAAAATATCTTTTTGATGTTCATAATATCACCATTTTCATAAAATTACCGAATAAATAACTCTTCGTTGATATTGTACAATATTTTGTCGATTTTGTCAATAGAAATACGTTAAAAAAAGCGCTATGTCCCGTACATATCGTGATTGACCCACGCCGAGTAGTAATTGCCGATTGTCGAAGGCGCATTGTATAGCGCAGTTACAAGATACGCACGGATATTTCGCACCTCGCTCGTATTCTTTTGCAGAGCGGTCAGGACGTAGTCTATGTGCGAATAATCGAGCTTTAAAAAACGGCTCTTCACAATTTCCGTCGGCAAATCTTCGCCGTTTACACGCAATTTTTCTTTCGTCGAACAAATCACATCGAGCATTATTTCAACTAACTCGTCCACTTTTTCCTTTTCAGCAAAGCAGTCGTAGTCGATATTTTCGTGAATAATTTCCAAATAATCTTCACGCTTGTCATCAATCGCATCAATCTTATCCGCGGATTGATTGATAGATTCTTTAGATTTATTTTCTTTAGTTTTATATGTATGGTTTGAACTTTCCGACAAACTTGTTTGCGAATTTTCGGCAATCTTGTTTTCAACTTTTTCGCAAACTTGATTGTCAGTTTCAAGCAAACTTGTCAGCGAATTTTCGTCATCAATAA
>CANQKW010000058.1 GCA_947624555.1 uncultured Clostridia bacterium | reverse complement strand
GCAAAATTAAAAGGTTCGGCAACAGCGGAACGAGGCAAAATTATAAAGTATGGCAAAATTAAAAAGTGCAGGGCAAAATCAAAAGGTATAAGGGCAAAATGTAATTGTATCGCTTTGGGATACTACTTAGACGAGGGCATTTCGGGAACTCGCATTGCCAACCGAAAGGAATTTATGCGGATGATTGAGGACTGCGACGCAGGGAAAATCGACATTATACTTACAAAATCAATTTCTCGGTTTGCAAGAAACACCATTTCACTTCTCGAAACGGTAAGGCACTTGAAAGAGATTGGCGTTGAGGTGCGGTTTGAGAGGGAAAATTTGAGCACGACAGATGCGTCAAGCGAGCTTATGATGACAATTCTTACGTCTTTTGCGCAGGAGGAAAGCAGGAGCATTTCGGAGAATGTCAAGTGGGGAATTCGCAGAGGCTTTGAAAAAGGGCATATGAATGCGTTTACGATTTACGGTTACAGAGCCGACAACGGTACGCTGAAAGTTGTTCCGGAAGAGGCGGCTGTGGTAAAGCTTATTTTTGAGAATTTTTTAAACGGATATACAACGACAAAAACCGAAAAACAGCTTGCTCTTATGGGAGTTACATCTTATCGGGGAAAACACTTTTCAAAGGATGCGATACGGAGAATTTTGCGGCAGGAGAAATACACGGGCTGTGCGACACTTCAAAAGTATTATATAGAAAATCACATTACCCACAAAAAACGCCGCAACTGCGGAGAACTTCCACAGTATTATGTTGAGCGTTCGCACGAGGCAATCATAGATAAAGAGGTTTTCGACGAGGTCCAAAGAGAGATAAAACGCCGTCGGGAACTTGGGATATTCGCTTCGGGCGCAGTGGTGACAAACTATTTTACAAGCAAGATACGCTGTGAGAAATGCGGAAAAAATTACAGGCGTTACAAAAAGGTATATAAGGACGGAACGGAGTTTGTGCGTTGGCGCTGCTCCGTTAAAAAAACGCTTGGTAAGGATTATTGCGACAGCGAGGACATTCCCGAAGAAGAACTTAAATATGCGTGCGCCCTCGTACTTGGCAGCACAGCGTTTAACGAAACGGAATTTTGCGAAAATGTAGCAAATATTTCGGTAACAAAGCAAGGCACTCTCCTTTTTACACTATCCGACGCAAGTCGGTGTGTTGTTGAATGGAGGTGATTTTTTTATGGAAGAAAAACCGGAAAAAGTGATCACAATGATCCCTGCGATACAGAAAAAAATGCCTGCGGCAATTCCTGTGAAAAAAAGAAAGCGAGTGGCAGGTTATGCGAGAGTTTCCACCGAGTTTGAGGAACAGCAGTCAAGCTATGCCGCACAGGTGGATTATTACACAAAATATATTGCCGAGCACAACGACTGGGAACTTGCAGGGATATATACCGACGAGGGAATAACCGCCACGAACACCAAATTCCGAGAGGGATTTAACAAGATGATAAAGGACGCCCTGGACGGCAGAATTGACCTTATCGTCACAAAATCCGTAAGCCGTTTTGCAAGGAATACCGTAGACTGCCTTTCGACTATCCGTATGCTTAAAGACAGGGGCATTGAAGTCTATTTTGAGAAGGAGAACATTCATACGCTTGACAGCAAGGGAGAACTTCTTATCACGATAATGTCCAGTCTTGCACAGGAGGAAAGCAGGAGCATTTCGGAGAATGTCACCTGGGGGTTCAGAAAGCGTTTTTCGGACGGAAAATTCTCCGTAGCGTACAGCAGATTTTTAGGCTATGACAAAGGCGTTGATAAGGCTTTGCAAATAAATCCCGAGGAAGCAAAAACTGTTCGGCTTATCTATGACCTTTATCTTAAAGGCTTTTCGGATTACTCGATAGCCAAATATCTCACGCAGCAGAATATCCCCACGCCCTATAATAAGGAAAAATGGTGCGTATCGACTGTACGGAGTATACTGCTGAACGAAAAGTACAAGGGCGATGCATTATTGCAAAAAAGCGTAACGGTTGACTTTCTCACCAAAAAGAAAAAGAAAAACGAGGGCGAGGCGCCGCAATACTATGTCAAGGGCAGCCACGAGGCGATAATTTCTCCTGCGGTTTTCGAAAAGGCGCAGTCGGAACGGGCAAGACGCAAAGAGCTTTTAAAGGCGTCAAAACTTCGGCGGTACAGCGGAATAAGCATTTTCTCGTCAAAGATATTGTGCGGAGATTGCAAGAGCTTTTACGGACCAAAAACATGGCACACGGGAACACCTTATGAAAAGGTCTTATTTCAGTGCAACCGCAAGTATAAAAACAGCTCGGTCTGCCGTTCGCCAAATCTTACGGAACACGATATAAAGGATCTGTTTGTAAGCGCAATGAGCCTTTCGGAATGGGACGGCAATCTCTGGTGCGAAAGCGTCGAAAATGCCGCCGCATACAGAAACGGAGAAGTGGTTTTTCTGCTTAAAGACGGCTCGTGCGTTACGGCGTATCTTAAATAAATTGAGATGTGACAGGTGTTTTTCCCGTAATTTAAAAAACCTCACCCGAGCCGAACGGCTAAAGTGAGGTTTTTTGTTAAGCAAGCAGAGATTTTACTCTTTCCATAGCCTCGGTCGTAAGCTCGTGGGTGCTGAATGCCGTCAGTCTGAACCAACCGTCGCCGTTCTTGCCAAAGCCTGCTCCGGGAGTGCCTACGACTTGGATTTTCGTGAGGAGCATATCGAAAAACGCCCAACTGTCCATTCCGTTCGGGCATTTCAGCCAGATGTACGGGGAATTTACGCCGCCTGTGTACTTGATTTTAAGTTCGTCCATAGCTTTTGCGATAATACGGGCGTTCTCCTGATAATATGCGATATTCTCCTTGCACTGTTTTTGTCCTTCGGGAGAAAATACAGCCTCCGCCGCTCTCTGTACGGGGTAGGAAACGCCGTTAAAGCAGCTGCCCTGACGTCTTGCCCACAAATCTGCAAGTCTGATTTCCTCGCCTTTTGAGTCCTTTCTTACAAGCTCAAACGGAACGACAGTATATCCGCAGCGTGTTCCCGTAAAGCCTGCGGTTTTTGAAAGAGAACAAATTTCAATTGCACACTTTTTTGAGCCTTCCACGCAATAAATCGAACGGGGAATGTTGTCCTCGGTGATGAAAGCCTCATAAGCTGCATCGTAAATAATAACAGCGTCGTTTGCAAGAGCATAGTCCACCCATTCCTTGAGCTGTTCTTTGGTGTAAGCGGAGCCTGTCGGGTTGTTGGGCGAGCAGAGATAGATAAGATCCGCCTTGACGCTCTTATCGGGCATTGCCGCAAAACCGTTTTCCTCGGTTGAGTCGGCAAAAATCACATTATTTCCGTTCATAATATTGCTGTCTACATAAACGGGATAAGCAGGATCGGTGACAAGGACGGTATTTCCGCTGCCGAAAATGTTTATGATATTGCCGCAGTCGGACTTTGCGCCGTCGGAAATTCTTATTTCCTCGGCAGGAACATCTGCGCCAAAGCTCTTGTAATAATCCGATACGGCTTTACGCAAAAAATCATAGCCTGCGCCGCTGTCCTCGTAGCCTCGGAATGTTTCCTTTTCGCACATTTCGCGGCTTGCCTTTACCATAGCCTCGACCACAACGGGCGCAAGCGGAAGAGTTACATCGCCGATGCCCATTCTGATAAGCTTTTTAGCCTCTTCGGGATTTGCCTCGGAATATGCTTTGATACGCTTTGCTATCTCGATAAAAAGATAGTTTTTCTTTAAACTGCCGAAATTTTCATTTAATTTTACCATACTAAAATAATCCTTTCATAAAATATTTACACTATATATTAAATCACAAAAATCATTATTTGTCAAGATTATAGTTTGAATTTATGACAATAATAAACGCATAGGCGTTTTTATCTCTCTGAAGAAAGATGTGCGGCGATGTGTAAAAATATTGCGGTTTTTTGTGATTATTTAGTGAAATGTAACAAAAAATGACGCAGGGACTATTTTTTTTAAATTCTACCTTTAAAAATTTTTTAAAGTATGTTATAATGTATAAGTATGGTTATGTCTGTACATAAAATTTATATTTGATTTTACTTCATTTTACATATATATTAAATAGAAAAATGTCTCAGTTTGGAGACAGGGGGAACTTTTATGGAAAAATATATAGTTAAGGGCGGCGGAAAGCTTTGCGGCGAGGTCACCGTGAGCGGAGCGAAGAATGCTGTTGTTGCAATTCTTCCTGCGACGATACTTTCCGATGAACCTTGCGTTATTGAAAATATACCGGGAATAAGCGATGTTACCATTACTCTTCAGATAATGTCCGAAATGGGCGCAAAAATCCGTATGCTTAATAAAACTACGGTTGAAATTGATACGAGAGGAATAAGAAATATTTCTATTCCCTACGAAAAAGCAAAGCGTATGCGCGCAACAACTTATTTTCTCGGAACTTTGCTGGGAAAATTTCATTCGGCGCACGTTTCGATGCCCGGCGGCTGCAATCTCGGCGACAGACCGATAGACCAGCACCTTAAATGCTTTGCCGCTCTCGGAGCAAAGTGCGAGATAGACGGCGGTATGGTAAATCTCAGCGCTGACAAGCTCGTGGGAAATCAGATTTTCTTCGACAAAAACTCCGTCGGAGCCACGATAAACGGCATTATGGCGGCAGTCAAGGCAGAGGGTCTTACAATTATCGAAAATGCCGCAAAAGAGCCGCACGTTGTCGACCTTGCAAACTGCCTGAACTCTATGGGCGCTGATATTATCGGCGCAGGCACGGACGTTATCAAAATACGCGGAGTAAAAGAGCTGCACGGAACGACATACAGCGTTATCCCCGACCAGATAGAAGCGGGAACGTTTATGGCTGCTGCCGCTGCCACAAGAGGTAATATTCTTATCAAAAACGTTATTCCTAAGCACCTTGAACCTATTACAAACAAGCTTATCAAAATTGGCGTTCAGGTTGAGCTTTACGATGACGCAGTACGGGTAATCGGCGGAGATAATTACGTTGGGACAAGCATTAAAACAATGCCTCACCCGGGATTTCCCACGGATATGCAGCCGCAGATTTCCGCTGTGCTGACCTGTGCAAAGGGTGCGTCTATGGTGACGGAAAGCATTTTCGACAACCGTTTCCGCTATGTTGACGAGCTTAGAAGAATGGGCGCAAATATTTCCGTCGAGGGAAGAGTTGCAGTCATTGAGGGAGTATCAAGGCTTAGGGGCGCTCCTGTTAAGGCGACCGACCTCAGGGCAGGTGCGGCGCTGATAATTGCCGCATTAAGCGCAGAGGGAACGTCCGAAATATATGATATTTTCCACGTTGAACGAGGCTATGAGAATATGGAGATAAAACTTCGTCAGCTTGGAGCGAATATCATTAAAGCCGATGAGCCCGACCCTGTAAGCAACGCATCCAAAGCTATATGAATAAAGTGTTTTCCCCGTTTTAAAACGGGGGATTAGTAAAATAGAGGGATTGATATGTCAAGAATTTTTCCTATCTGTTCTTCGAGCGACGGAAACTCCACTTTTATAGGAACAAGAGGTCACGGGATACTGATAGACGCAGGCTGTTCGTTCAGAGCGCTGAAAAATGCCTTGTCGCTCGTTGATACGGGTTTTGACGAAATTGAGGCTGTGTTTATCACGCACGAGCATATTGACCACATCAGGGCGCTTGAACAGATGATAAAGCACACAAAACTGCCGATTTTCGCCTCAGGCGGAACAATTGAGGCACTCAAAAGCACGGGAAAAATCCCCGAAACGTCACGGCTTTACGATATTAAGGACGGATATAAAAGCGCAGCGTTTGAAGTTGCCGCTTTTCCGACATCTCATGACAGTGCCCAAAGCGTCGGCTACACGGTTCGTTTCGGCAAGGAGAGCTTTGCGGTATGCACAGACACGGGTTACATAACAAAAGAAACAGAAACTGCGCTGAAAGGCTGTAAAACGGTTCTTCTTGAAAGCAATTACGACGAGGAAATGCTGAGAAAAAATCTGAATTATCCGCCCGAATTGAAACGCAGGATTTCGGGGAAATTCGGACATCTTTCCAACGGAGATTGTGCGGAATTTGCGGAAAAACTGCTCAAAAACGGAACGAGAAATTTCATTCTGGGACATCTTTCGAGGGAGAATAATACTCCCTCAACGGCAAAATCACGCACGGAACAAGGCTTATCCAAAAGCGGAGCGGTCGTTGAAAGGGATTTTACTATCTGCACAGCTCCCGTTATGACAACAGGAGAATTTATCTGCATTTGAGGAGGTAATTAAATGGAAAAGCTCACCGCCAACAAAGTAAAAATGATACTTTTTCTGGCGTATTTCGTTCTTTTATCAGTCGAAAGATTTATCAGTTTAGTGTGTGTTTTCACGGGCGATCTGTCAAAATGTGACGCACTTGACTGGTATATGACCGCACTTACGCTGTTTGCTGTTTTCGGGGCTTATGTTTATATATTTACTAAGTGCAAATTTGTCGTAAAGCATTACGATAACGGAAAAGTTTCAGCCTCGCCCACAGGGGACGACGAGGAGTATGAAAAGCTTTCGATTGCGGCAGGAATACTGCTGCTGGGAGGTATGGTACACACGGAAGGCACAATTCCCGTGATACAGTTTATTTCTTACGGAATGCTGCTCGGTTCAATGGGAATTCACGCTTTTCAATGCTCGAAAAAGGACAAAAACGGAATTAAAAAGTGGCTTTCTTTTGCATATATCACGGCATTTTCAATGTCAATACCTGTTGTTTATCACACGAATATTTCGCTAAAATATCTATTTATCCCGATAGAGTGCGTGGTATCCGCAGGAACGGTCGTTTTGTTTGCGATAATGCTGAAGAAATTCTTCGGTCAGAACGCAGAGTGCAGTTTCTCGCTAATTCCGTTTTTAACTGCGCTTATCGGCGACTTTGCGATAATTATTCTTCGCTGGAACGAGGAGATAAACTGGTTCGTGCTGATTTTTATTTGCGTGACATCTGTACTTTGGTTCGTTTCAAACATATATCTTATGATAAAAGCAAAGAAAAAGTGATTTTTGCAAAAACGAAAGGGAGCTGAAAAGCTCCCTTTTTTTATTTCAAATCATAATCGCCTTTTGCAAAGTCAAACGTTGCAAAATAGTCTTTTGGAGTTTCGGCTCTGCGGATAAGTTTAACGCTGCCGTCCTCACGCAGGAGAAGTTCCGCACTGCGAAGTTTTCCGTTGTAATTGTAACCCATTGAAAAGCCGTGCGCTCCTGTGTCGTGAATTGCCACGTAATCGCCGATGTCTATTTTCGGCAGCATTCTGTCAACGGCAAATTTGTCGCAGTTTTCGCAAAGACCGCCCGTGACGTCGTATTTGTGGTCGCAGGGCTCGTTTTCCTTTCCGAGAACCGTTATGTGATGGTATGCACCGTAAATCGCAGGACGCATAAGGTTTGCCGCACAAGCGTCCAAACCTATGTACTCCTTGTAAATATGCTTTTCCCGAATGGCTTTGGCAACAAGCATTCCGTAAGGAGCAAGCATAAATCTGCCTAATTCCGTATAAATTGCGATATTTCCAAGGCCTGCCGGAACGAGGATCTCCTCAAACTTCTCACGGACCTTTTCTCCGATAACGGCAATATCGTTGGCAGGCTGGTCGGGCTTATAGGGAATGCCTACACCGCCGCTGAGATTGATAAACGAAAGCTCAACGCCCGTTTTTTCCTTGATTTCCACTGCCGTTCTGAACATAATTCCCGCAAGCGTAGGGTAATAGTCGTTTGTAAGAGTATTTGAGGCAAGAAAAGCGTGCATACCGAACCTCTTTGCGCCCTTTTCTTTGAGTATCTTATATCCCTCGATTATCTGCTCGTGAGTAAAGCCGTATTTTGCGTCTTTTGGCGTGTCCATTACGTTCGGAGAACCATCGGTCTTAAATTCTCCGCCCGGATTATAACGGCAGCAGATAGTTTCGGGTATACCCGTGAGTTTATCTAAAACGTCAATATGTGTGAAGTCATCGAGGTTTATAATTGCGCCAAGTTCAAAAGCCTTTTTGAAATCTGCGTCGGGAGTAGCGTTTGACGAGAACATAATGTCGTGTTTTTTCGCCCCTACATCGTCGGACAGCATAAGCTCCGTAAAGCTGGAGCAGTCAAAACCGCAGCCCTCTTCCTGCAAAATCTTCATAATAAACGGATTGGGGGTAGCCTTTACCGCAAAATACTCACGAAAGCCCTTGTTCCACGAAAACGCCTTGTAAAGCGCGCGGGCGTTCTCGCGTATTCCCTTTTCGTCATAGATGTGAAAAGGCGTGGGATAGGTCTTTGCTATCTCCTCTATCTGTTCTTTTGTCACAAACGGTTTTTTCATAGCTGAAGTTCCTTTCTTTATAATTGAGTTAGTTTGAGCTAACTGCCATTATTATACACTATTTCTTTTTATTTGTCAAGGGGTATTGGGGTGTCAATGTTTCATTTTGGCGTTTACAATAATCAATACTGCGTTTATTAAACAAACGACGGCAAACACCGCCCATACGGGTTTCGGCAAAGCTATATCGGCAAAGCCGCATATTATCATTGCAACGCTTATCAAAAGCCCGATTATTCCCGAAGTAAGACCGATTATCTTAAACTTGTTCATTCGTGCGTCCTCCTCTATATTTCAAAATCTTCGGACTTGAAATTGCTGTAATATCGACCCTTGATTGCAGTGAATTTAAGAACGCAGTAATCGGGGTCTGTTACGCCTCCCAAGTCCGATACTATTTCAGCGTTTCCTCAAATTCGGGCGTATGCTTATGAATTGCAGTCAGAACTTCATTAAGGCTCTCCTCGTTCAATTTTTTTCGGGAGCATACAACCTCATACTTGTCCCCGAAAAGCACCGTAAACCGCCCTGTTTCATAAAAACCGTTCCTTAAATAAAAACGCTTTCTCGAAACACGCTGTTCGTAATTTTCCGCCGTCTTTACGACCTGCTCAAAGTCAAGCACTATTTGTTTATTCGGATAATTTTTAATAACAGACTGCAATGCCTTTGAACGATAGCCAACAAAACCGCAAAGACCGTTTCGGCGTTATGCAGCAGCAGCGAAAAGCCGACTAAAGTTTCCGCATCA
>CANQKW010000057.1 GCA_947624555.1 uncultured Clostridia bacterium | reverse complement strand
GGGCAATTTTAAGCGTAATTTTTGGGCAATTTTAAGCGTATTTTTTAGGGCAATTTTAAGCATATTTTTTCGGGTAATTTCAGGGGTATTTTTCAGCAGAAAGGGAAAGAAAAATAATGGCACTGTCCGACGGTTTTTTGCAGGAGCTTAGGGATAACAACGAAATAATTTCGGTGGCTCAAAGCTATGTCGAATTAAAGCATTCGGGCAGCACATATTCCTGCCGCTGCCCGTTTCACACGGAAAAAACGCCGTCCTGTCATTTTTATCCGCAGACCCAGAGTTTTTACTGTTTCGGATGCGGCGCAGGCGGAGATGTAATAAATTTTATCAGACTGATTGAGAGCCTTGACTACATCGAGGCGGTGCGGTTTCTCGCACAGCGTGCAGGTATGCCGATGCCCGAGGACGCAAACGACGAAAGTGCTCAAAAGCGCAGGCGTCTCTACGAAATAAACCGTGCGGCAGGAAAGTATTTCCATACGAAACTTTACTCGCCCGACGGCAGGGAAGGTCTTGATTATCTCAGAAAACGAGGTCTTTCGGACGATACTATCAAGCGGTTTTGGCTGGGTTATGCAAAAGATGATTATCACGATCTTCACTTTTATATGAGAGGTCTGGGTTATTCGGATTTTGAGCTTGCAGACGCCGCTCTTCTCACGCAGAATAATAACAGGATGTACGATAAATTCCGCAACCGTGTAATGTTTCCCATAGTCGATCTGAGGGGAAATATTGTCGGATTTGGCGGAAGAACGCTCTCTGATGATAAAAAGATACCGAAATATCTGAATTCCGACGAAACGCAGGTTTTCAAAAAAAGGGGAATGTTGTTTGCGCTGAATTACGCCAAAAATTCAAAGGCAGATTATTTTATACTCTGCGAAGGATATATGGACGTTATTTCAATGCACCAGGCAGGTTTTGACAGCGCAGTTGCCTCTTTGGGAACGTCGTTTACAGCCGAGCAGGCTAATCTTATCTCCAGAATGGGGAAAAATGAGGTCATACTTTCGTATGATTCCGACGAGGCGGGTCAGAAAGCCGCCTCACGGGGAATAAACCTGTTCGCTGAGGCAGGCGTAAGAGCCAGAGTGCTTAAAATGGACGGAGCAAAAGACCCCGATGAATTTATAAAAAAATTCGGTGCGGACGCTTTCCGTGAGCTTATAGAAAAATCGGGCAGCGCAATTTCCTACGAAATGGACAAGCTTGCGGCAGGGCTTGATTTAAGGACGGACGACGGAAAAAGCGCTTTTGTGAAAAAAGCCGTCGTTTTCCTTGCAGGGATAAACAATTCGCTTGACAGAGAGGTTTACACGTCAAGGGCAGCAAGGCTTTCGGATATTCCGGCAGATACTGTCAGAAGTGCCGTTGAGGCTCAGATGAGAAAGAAAAGCTATTATGCGAAAAAAAGGGAAACAGCGGAGCTTATACGTCCCAACAAAAAGGATACGGTAAATCCCGAGTCGCTTAAAATGCCTCGTGAGGAAAAAGCAGAGCGAGGTATAATCTGCTTTTTGTACCATAATCCCGAAAAGTTTTCAAGGGTGGAAGAAAAGCTTAACGGCAAATTTGTGACCGATTTTAACAGGAAGGTTTATGATTTTATCGCAAAAAAGCTGAAAAACGGCTCTGTAATTGATATTTCCTCGTTTAATGAGGAATTTGACAGCGCTCAAATGGGCAGAATAACGGGTATAATCAACGATACGGTTTTCGCATTTGACGAAACCGCTTTGAATGATTATATAGATGTTCTAAATCAATATAATCTGAAAAAAGATCAAAAAAATGTTTTTGAAATGACTAACGACGAGCTGCTGAAATTTGCGGCAAGTCAGAAGGAGAAGAAGAAATAATGTCAGAGCATTCGAGAGGTTCAAACTCTTTGGAGGAGTTGTTCAAGCAGGGTAAAAAGAAAGGCAGTCTTACGGCAAAGGAAATTACCGATGCACTGGAAGAGCTGAATTTTGACCCCGAACAAATTAACAATATCTTTGACAGAATAACGGGTATGGATATTAAAATCGTTGATAATTTTGATGCAGATTTTGATATTGACAGTATTCTTGATTATTCCGACAAGGATTATGAAAATCCCGATTCGGACGCTGTGCTGGCGGACGATTCGGTCAAGCTGTACCTCAAGGAAATAGGCAGAATACCGCTGCTTTCTACCGAGGAGGAAATCGACCTTGCGGCAAGAATGGCAACGGGCGACGAATATGCCAAAAAACGTCTTTCCGAGGCTAATTTGAGGCTTGTTGTAAGCATTGCCAAAAAATATGTCCGCAGAGGTATGCAGTTTCTCGATTTAATTCAGGAGGGAAATGTCGGACTTATCAAGGCGGTCGAGAAGTTTGATTATACTAAAGGATTTAAATTTTCCACTTACGCAACGTGGTGGATAAGGCAGGCTATAACCCGTGCTATCGCCGACCAGGCGAGGACTATTCGTATTCCCGTGCATATGGTGGAAACTATTTCCAGAGTCAAAAAAGCAGAAACTTTCCTGCTCCACGAGAACGGAAGCGAGCCTTCGGAAGAAGAAATCGCAAATTATCTCGGAATGTCGACCGAAAAGGTGAGGGAAATTATTCGTCTTGCACAGGACCCCGTTTCCCTTGAAACTCCTATCGGTGAGGAAGAGGACAGCCATTTGGGAGATTTTATCCCCGATGAGGACGCTCCTGCTCCCGCTGACGAGGCTTGCAACAGTATGCTTAAACAAATGCTCGGAGATGTGCTTGATACGCTTTCTGACAGGGAGCGCAGGGTCATTATTCTGAGATTTGGTCTTATCGACGGCAGACAGAGGACTCTTGAGGAGGTCGGACAGGAATTTCAGGTCACACGGGAAAGAATACGCCAGATCGAAACAAAGGCTCTCAGAAAACTTCGTCACCCGACAAGGAGCAGAAAGCTCAGGGACTTTTTGGAATAATTGCTACATATATTTAATTTTATATGGTGGTATCATTTGAAAGGATAGGTAAATGAGTAATACCGAAAAAAATATTTTCAGCGAGCTGCTTGAAAAGGGCAAGAGTACGGGTGTACTGAGCGCAAGTGAGATTTACAACGTTATTGATGAGGCTGATATTGATATTGACAAGCTTTATGAATTTCTTGACAGGAATAATATAAAAATCGAGGACGACTGCTCCGCAGATGAGGAGGAACTGAGCAAGGCGCTTGATTATGAGGACGACAGCCTTGCACAGAAAGGCGTTGTCGTGAACGACCCTGTTAAAATTCATCTCAGGGAAATAGGCAGAATACCGCTGCTTACCGTTGAAGAGGAAGTCGAGCTGGCTCAGAAAATCGCAGAGGGCAGCGAGGAGTCACGCGACAGGCTGATAGTTGCGAATATGAGGCTTGTGGTGAGCATTGCAAAGCATTATGTCGGCAGGGGAATGCCTCTTCTGGATATGATACAGGAGGGGTACAGCGGTCTTATCAAGGCGGTGGAGAAGTTTGACCATACCAAGGGATATAAATTTTCTACCTATGCGACGTGGTGGATAAGGCAGGCAATCACAAGAGCGATCGCTGACCAGGCAAGGACGATACGAATTCCTGTTCATATGGTCGAAACTATTTCTAAGGTCAAAAAAGCTCAAAACAGCCTTTTGCACAAAAACGGTCACGAACCGACTGCCGATGAGATCGCAAAAGAGCTTAATATGAGCACGGACAGGGTTCGGGAGATTTTAAGGATAGCTCAGGACCCCGTTTCGCTCGAAGCGCCTGTCGGAGAGGAAGAGGACAGCTATCTCGGCGATTTTATACCCGACGAGGACGCACCTGCTCCTATTGACTCTGCAATGAAAGCGGTTTTCAAGGACGAGCTGAACAAAGCGCTTAATACTCTTCCCGAAAGAGAGCGTGAGGTGCTGAAATTCAGGTACGGCGTAGGGTACGACCGCTCGCATACTCTGGAGGAGGTCGGCAGACAATTTAAAGTGACACGGGAGAGAATACGCCAAATTGAGGCTAAAGCTTTGCGAAAGCTGCGCACGCAGGGCAAAAGCAAGGCGCTGAGAGTATTTTTGGATTGATTTTTAAGGGAGCATTTCGCTCCCTTTTTGATTTTCGGTATAATCTGACGATTTTGAAACCGTCAACTTTTTGCAATATATTCCTGTTATAAAGGGCGAGTTTTGCTGCAAAATAATCATAAAAGGAGCTGAAAACTTTGGTGATTATCGTTGGAAATTGTCGCCCCGTGCCGCTTTTCGGCAAAATCTTCCCTGAAAATGATTATATTACAGCAGAAAATCACACTGAAATAAACTCGGCAGACGCTGTTGTAATCGTCGACAAAACTGCTGATGTTAAAATTACCGCAGCTCTCGCTATCATTGTGGAAGGCGACGATCATTTTCACGATTTTCAGAGAGGTATCCAACTTATCACCTGCGGCTCAGGTCATAAAAATACCGTTTCTATTACTTCTCGTACAGATGATAAAATTGCGGTTTCGCTAAACCGTGCAATTCGCTCAAAAAACGGCATTATCGAGCCTCTTGAACTGCCCGTGGATTTTATCGGCGGTTTTTCGGAGTATGATTATATGTCCGCATTCGCCGCAAGTCTGCTGTTGCAGTAAAATCATAACCCGAAGAACTTTTGCTCTTCGGGTTATCTGTTTATTTATCTTTTGTTCTACATTTTTTGAGTTATTCGTTGTCCTGAAGAGCGTCATAGCCGCTTTCGCCCGTTCTTACCTTAACAACATCGGCAACATCGTATACGAAAATCTTTCCGTCGCCGACTACGCCCGTATAAAGGACATTTTTTGCCGTTTCAACAACGGTTTCAACGGGAACCTTACATACAACGATTTCCATTTTTATCTTAGGCAGCAGGTGAGTTTCAATCGGAACACCGCGGTAGAACTCCTTGGAACCTTTCTGCATACCGCAGCCCATTACGTTTGTTACCGTCATACCTGTAATGCCGATCTTGCTCATAGCGTCCTTCAGCGGTTCAAAGCGGTCGGGACGGGTAACGATTACTACCTTTGTCATACTTACGCCGCCGTCAGAGGGAACATATTTCTTGATGACAGGAACGGATTCGCTGTTTTCTGCAACGGTTTCGACCTCTTTTTCCTTGCCTGAAGAGGTGGTTTCAACGTGCATTGAGGGAACAAAGTCCGCATAAGAGGACGTAAGACCGTGCTCTGTTGCGTCCAGACCAACAACTTCCTCGTGACGGGAAACACGCAGACCGATCGTTTTCTTGATAATCAGGAATGTAATGCTTATCATTACGGCAGTCCAGGCGAGAATTGAAACTATACCGAGCGCCTGCACGCCGAGCTGAGCAAAACCGCCGCCGTAGAACAGTCCCTTGACAGGCGTGCCGCCTACTCCTATGTTTTGTCCGTTGCCCGTTGAGAACAAGCCTACCGCAAGAGTACCCCATATACCGTTGCAGAAGTGGACTGCGACAGCTCCGACAGGGTCGTCTATCTTGAGCTTGTAATCGAGGAGCCAGACTCCGAAATATACCAAAAATCCCGAAACAAGACCGATTATTGCCGCACCAAGGCAATCTGTGTCGGCGCAGGGTGCTGTTATCGCTACAAGTCCTGCAAGAGAGGCGTTAAGGCACATCGAAACATCGGGTTTTCCGTGTCTGAGCCAGGTAAATATCATCGTTGTAACGGTTGCTACAGCGGGAGCTACCGTTGTTGTAAGGAAAATGTTTGCGAGATATTCTACGTTTGATGCAGCCGCACCGTTAAATCCGTACCAGCCGAACCAGAGAATGAATACTCCCAGAGCGCCGAGCGTCATAGAGTGACCCAGAATTGCCTTAGGTTTGCCGTCCTTGTCGAATTTGCCGATACGGGGACCTACCATTTTCGCACCGATGAGCGCACACATACCGCCGACCGAGTGTATTGCAGCAGAACCTGCGAAATCCACAAAGCCCATTTGTACGAGCCAGCCGCCGCCCCATACCCAGTGCGCCTCAACGGGGTAGATAATTGCGCTGATTACTGCTGAGTAGATACAGTAGCTGAGGAACTTTGTACGCTCTGCCATAGCGCCCGAAACTATCGTTGCCGCAGTTGCACAGAATACAAGGTTGAACACGAACTCTGCGCAGCGGTCAAAGCTTGTAAAGCTGCCGAGAATATCGAGCGTAGGAACGCCTATCAAGCCGAACAGCGTATCCTCGCCGAGCATAATTCCAAAGCCGAGAAAAATGAAAACCACGGTTCCTATACAGAAGTCCATAAGGTTTTTCATTATGATGTTGCCGGCGTTTTTCGCACGGGTCATTCCCGTTTCAACCATTGCGAAACCTGCCTGCATAAAGAATACCAAGGCGGCTCCTATCAGGTACCATATTCCGTTTCCGTCGCCGACATTGAACATCGTACTGTTGACGACTTCTTCCGCCTCCGAAACAGCTGCCTCGGAGAACATTGCTAAGTACTGTAACATAATTTCCTGCTCCTTTTCGCAATAAATTACTCTGTTTTTAACAAAAAAGAGCTATTGAAAGCTGCGGTCACGACCTTATGCTTTCAATAGCTCCCTTGCTATGTCTTTATTATACTCGGATAAATTTTATTTGTCAAGCGATTTTTGCAATTTTTTATTTCAAATCCTGCATTTTGTTCTTTTTAACAATATCAATATATTTATGTGAATTTTAATGTACAATTTTGACAAAAAATCCTTAAAATGTTTTAAAATCATACAAATTATGGGCGTTTTTTCTTGTTTTTCTAGAATTTTCTTCGGGGAATTTGACGGCTTGCGTGGGCATAAATTGTAGAATTTTGCAGAAAATATGATTGAAAACTTTCAAAAGCGTGTATACTTGACTTCATTTTTTTCGCTTTGAAAGGAATTTTTCTGCACATTAAGGGGTGATTTTATGACAAGACAGGCATCAAGCGTTGTCAAGGGAGCTGCTGCCGGAATTATTGTGGGAAGCGCTGCTTTTGTGGCTGTAAAGACTATCACGGGTGGAAGAAACCGGACAGGCAAAACCGCCGCAAAAGCTATGAAGGCAATCGGCAGCTTTATGGATTCGATGATGTAATTTTTTCCGAGAGCCGACTGTGATTTTCGGCTTTCGGATAATACATTTTAGCCGCAGAAAGGGGTTTCCTGAAGTATGCGGCAAATTATGATATGAAAGGGAAGATTATTGTGGAAGAGATCAGCAATTCAATCTGGAAAGAAAATTCTGAGCAATATAATATGCTCAAAAGCGATATTTCGGCGGACGTTCTGGTTATCGGCGGCGGTATTTCGGGAATTCTTGCCGCCAGACTTCTGACTGACAGCGGTTTGAAATGCGTAATTGCAGAGTCGGGAAGAATTTGCAGCGGAGTTACAAGAAATACTACCGCAAAAATAACTGTCCAGCACGGACTTATTTGCTCGCAAATCGCAGAAAAATACGGCGATGATTACGCAAGAATGTATCTCAACGCAAACAGGCTTGCCGCTGAACATTTTGAAAAGCTTGCCGAAAAAATTGACTGTGAATATGAAAAAAAGGACAGCTATATTTACTCGACGAATGACGAAAAACCGCTTTACAGAGAGGCTGACGTTATTTCTCGCATAGGCGGCGAGGCTGAATTTGTCGGGAATATTCCTCTTCCGTTTTATAATGTGGGAGCGGTTTGTATGAAAAATCAGGCGCAGTTTGAGCCTATGATGTTTTTGAACGAAATTTCAAAGGGACTTGAAATATACGAAAATACAGGAATTATCGAGGTCGAAAAGAATACGGCAAGGACGGTTGACGGGAAAATTAAGGCGAAAAAAATCGTTTTCGCTGCGCATTTTCCTTTTATAAACCGACACGGGAGCTATTTCCTTAAAATGTATCAGAGCCGTTCTTATGTGCTTGCTCTTGAAAATGCAAATTCGTTTGACGGGATCTTTATGGACGAAAACAAAAACGGGTTTTCTTTCAGGAATTATAAAAATCTGCTTTTGATAGGCGGAGGAGCGCACAAAACAGGTTCTCCGACAAGAGCGGATGCGCTTAAGGATTTTGCCGAAAAATTCTATCCGGAGGCGAAAAAAGTGCGTTTATGGGCAGCGCAGGACTGCATTACTCCCGACGGTATTCCTTATATTGGAAATTATAGTGCAAATACTCCTGACTGGTATGTTATTACGGGTTTCAATAAGTGGGGTATGACAAATTCTATGGCTGCTGCGGAGATCATAAGGGATAAAATTCTCGGAAAAGAAAATGAGAATGCGGACGTTTTTGACCCGTCAAGGAGTATTTTTCAAAAACAAATCCTGATAAACGGTATCAATGCCGTGAAAAACCTTGTTACTCCCGCTGTGAAAAGGTGTCCGCATATGGGCTGCGCTCTCAAAAAGAACGAGCTTGAAAATACGTGGGAATGTCCGTGTCACGGGTCGAGATTTTCAGAGAACGGCGAACTGCTGGACAATCCTGCTAACTGCAATCTTGAATGTAAAAATAAAAGAAGATAAACAGTTTTTTGAAGAGCCGCACTTTTTTCTGCTCTTCAAAAAACTTTTATCTTCGGCAAACTTTTCCTGCGGACACTCTTACTGTATGTCTTTTATAGCGTCAGCTATCTTTTGTCCGTTTTCGTGCACTACAAGGTACATATAATTATCCGCTGTCTTGCCCGAAACTGAACCTGCCGCACTTACTTCCTGTTCGGGATAAAATGCGGCACCGTTTTTGGAATACTCAAGATAACTGTCCATTACGTCCTCAACTGCGCCTTCTCGTCCGTTTACAGGCTTTACTACTATCACTTTATTGAGCTGAGAGCTTATCAGATTTGTACAGAAACAATATTCTTCCAAATCATTGAGATTGAATACCTCGCCGTTTGCTGTCGAGAACATCGTGTCGATCATTTCGGGGTCGGTCACAATTTCCATCATAGGCCAGCTTTCGGTGCTGAGCGCTGATTTTACCATTCTTCCCGAACGAGTGTCGGGATAAGAAATTGAACTGTTGTCGACGCCTTCGTCATCAGAGCTGTCCGACGAATTTTCGTCCGGTGAACTTTCGCTGTTGCCGGAAGAGCTTTCGCTGTCGCCTGACGAGCCCGAAGAGCTTTGGGAATTATTTGCGGAAACGTTTGATGAACTT
>CANQKW010000056.1 GCA_947624555.1 uncultured Clostridia bacterium | reverse complement strand
AATCTTGTTTTCAACTTTTTCGCAAACTTGATTGTCAGTTTCAAGCAAACTTGTCAGCGAATTTTCGTCATCAATAATGCGAAAATATCTCTTAGCAGGCATTCCGCTAACGTGAAACTCTATAAGTCCTGCGTCCAAAAGAATATCAATCACACGGTCTTGTTGGGCACGGGAGAGCGAGGTGCTCTCTTCCAAATCGTCAGAAGTCGAGTAAAAAAATCCGTCGTCGTCGAGCATTTCGTGCGCCTCGTAATACGCCTGTTTCGCTATCAAAGCGGCGTACACGACGGCGGCGTTAAGCCCCAACTTATGCGCCAACAGGCGGTTCACGGACAGCGTGTTTGTCGGATTTAATTTGTCAAGAATTTTCAATTTCAACACCCCTTTCATCTTAATTTTAACGCAAAAATTACTGCATTTTTCTGCATTGTTTTGCGGGGGAAAATATTGAAAAAGCTGTTGATTTTTCCGCAAAAATATGTTACAATATTAAGGTAAATTTAAATTTAAGAGGTGCAGCTATGCAAACGTCTGACATTGAGGAAAAGCTTAATACTCCCGCGGAATTTGATAATGAAATGATTGAACATAATCAGCCATCGGAGCTTTCCGACGTTTTAAACCGATACATTGACGAAAAGAAAATGACTAAGGCAGAAGTTATCCGAATACTCAATGTTTCACGAAATTACGGCTATCAGATTTTAAACGGAACACGTGCGCTCACACGAAATATTTTGCTGCAAATTTCCCTGATTTTAAAGCTTGATATTGAGCAGATAAATTATTTGCTGCGGCTGGCGGAAAAACCGCAGCTCTATGTCCGAAATATCGTTGACGCAAGGGTATTTTATGCGGTGAAACATCATATGAAATACCTCGACGCGGTTGATTTTATCTGGGGCAAAAGCGTAATATAATAGTTCCATAAAAGCATAATGTAATAATTTCTCTTCGGGCATATATAGAGCTAAAAATTAAATCCTCTCCGAGCGTTTTCGGAGAGGATATTTTTATGTCACGTTTCAAATGTAAAACGAATAGCGTCGCCCGTGTACACGCCCGAGAAATCCGAAACGGTTATTTTGTATTTTTCCGAAAGATCTGCGATGTACGTGTCACGAATAATTTTCCAGAAATCATCAACGCAGTCGCTCGTCAGATAAAACTCAAAATCGCCGTCTTTGCTGTCAAACCAAGCCTTCGTTTCTTCGAGCAGGGCATTATATGTTTCTTCGTTTGCCGAACCGTAAAGCGCCTTGTTCAGATACACCTCGATGTAGTAATTTGAAACGGTTTCTTCGTCGGTATTTTCCGTATCTGTTTCGTCAGAAATTAAAAACGGCAGTATCGGCGCAAATTCCTCGCCGTAATTTCCCTGAAGATTTATCGCTCCCATAGCAATCGGGTCGTCGCAGAATAAAAACCAAAAATGCGTGATTTTGCCTTCCTCGGTAAGCGGAATTTCATTCACCGTGCCCTCTGTCCAAAGCGAGTCTATAAAAGTGGAAATATTGTACCATTTATCGCCGATTTTGATACGGACCATTGCGGTATAATCCTTTCCGCCGAAATCCGTGTCAAAAACAAAGCTCTCAAAGCCCAGCCTCTGCGCATAATCGCAAAGCGTTCTTGCAACGCCCAAATCGTCCGCCGCATGGTCTATCAGCACCCCGTGAGTGCACGACGCAGTAGGCGTTGAGTTTCGGGGAATATGCTGAACGTTGTTCAAAATCATATCGTGAATATCGCAAAGAAGCTGAATTTTTGACCTGTCGTCATTATTTCCGCCTGTTTCGTGAATGGAATTTAAGATATAATCGTTAGCCTCCATCCTGTCAATTCCCGTATATATCGGAGAAATCGAATTTACATACTCGTCGGGGTCGGGCTCTCGGTTGTTGTTCAGGTCGTTATAGTTGAGATTAAACCCTTGCGTGTCGTTAAAATACGGGTTATCGTTAAGCACGAAATCAAATACGTCCCCGATGTCCGAAACTTTATATGTAAGCGACGGTACAACGATATTTTTCTCGTTTGAAATAATGCCCGTATATATGTACTCGTAAAGAGCCTTTGTATCTCCGCTGAGGCAGGAATAAAGCGGCTTTGAAAAGCCCTCCGCCTCTATATCGGGCTTATTTCCGAGCGTTGCGACGGCGCTGCTGTCAATGCTCTGCGAACTGCTTTCCGAAAAATTATCATCGGCGTTTTTTGCAGGTTTAAACGCCATTATTGCCAGCGGAATAATTACAGCCGCAGCCGCCGCGCCGCAGGCAATCTCAATAATCGTACGCAAATGCCGCTTGAAAAAGCTCTGTTTTGGCGGTTTTATCGAAACATTCATCGCCGAAACATTTCCCGAAATCTCTGAATTTTCGCTCGGAGTATCTGTGGGCGAAATTATCGGTTCGGGGGTTATTTCTATCTCATCAAGCGCATTTTTCAGCTCCAAAGCGTCTTTATACCGCTCGTCAATATCCAGCTTTGCCGCCTTTGTAATTACCGCCCACAAAGCGGGTTCGACATCGAAATTATTGTCCTTGAACGTGTCGTCGTCGTCAAAACGCCCCGTGGGGTCTTCGGGAATGTCTCCCGTAAGCATAAAATAAAGCGTTGTTCCCAACGCGTACACATCTGTCCAAGGTCCTTGATTTCCCTTTTTCCTGTACTGTTCGGGAGGCGCAAAACCGGGCTTTAAAATCACCGAAAACGTCTGCGAATATTCCGCGACGACCTGCCTTGCCGCACCGAAATCGATAAGCTTTATATCCCCGTTTTCGCAGAGAATAACATTATCGGGAGTAATGTCCCTGTGCAGCACCGACGCACTGTGCGCCACGATAAGCGCATTTACAATGTTTTTTGCGACAAACAGCGCTTTTGGTGCGGAAAGCACCCCGTTTTCACGGATATATTCCTTAAGCGTCTGCCCTTTTAAATATTCCATTGCGATATAAGCAGTGCCGTTTTCGTAAAAACAGCCGTAAACGCCCACTATATTCGGGTTTCCGTTAAATCTCGAAACCAGTTTTGCCTCGTTGTAGAATTTTTCCGCACCAAGCTTAAAAGCCTCTGCGCTGTCGGAAGAAGTTACTGCGACTTGTGTGCTTTCGGTCACTCGCTGAGCCAATCCGTAAGGATAATATTCTTTTATGGCGATTTTTTTATTCACCAGTGCGTCATACGCAAGATATGTAATTCCAAAGCCGCCTTTTCCGATTACGCATCCTACGACGTATCTGTTCATTAAAATACTTCCGGGACTTAGCGTTGTCGGGTCGGGCGAACCCTCTTCGGAATTGAAACCGCAGCTTTTGCAGACAACGCCTGTCACGGGTTTAAAGCAATTTTCACAAAATTTTTTGCCGTTTATTTCGATCATTAAATTTCACCATCCCGAACACAAGTATACAATATATATCGTACAATTTCAAGGGTTTTTTGCATTTTTTTGTAAAAAAAATTAGTTTGTATTACTAATTTGCATACCGCAAACGAATTTAAAGGGTGTATAATAGAAAAAGCAAATAAAAGCCGTTCACGGCATAAATTTTTGGAGGAACAAAATGAAAAACAACGTTAAAAAGATTATAGCCGCCTTGATTTGTACGGCGTGCCTTGCGGGGTGCAGCTCGAATGAAAGCGAATACAGCTTGCCAAATTCCTATACTCCGCAAAGCGTGAACAGTCAAGAAAGCTCGTACAGCACGGAAAGCTCGGAAATTTCATCGAGTTCATCAAGCTCATCGGCTGTATCTTCAAGCAAGCCCGTACAGTCAAGCTCGTCAAGCTCGTCAAGTTCGTCGAGTTCATCGAGTTCAAGACATCTGAATTTACATTACTCCGGCGACAGGCATTGCACACCCGACGACCCAAGCTATCGCCACAAGTTTCAATTGGTACCGACTGTTATAGCTACCAAGGACACACCGGGTCGTATGCAGAAAAAGGTATGCACTGTATGCGGCAAAGAAGAGGAATTTACGTATGACTTCTATTACAATTATTATGACGAAACCGAAACCTTCAATTCTTTAGAGTCTGCCCAACAGGATTTGTGGGCGCATCAGATAATTGAAGAGCTTGATTTGGACAACGAAAACAAAACCGATTTGGAAAAGCTACTCCTGCTCAGAAAGTGGTTCGAGGATAATATAGAATATGATATAGCTCACGAAACATATGACGTTCTTAAAACCCATAAAGCTAACTGTACGGGCTGTGCTTATACCGCAGAATACATACTGGACAAATGCGGCGTTGAAATAGGCTTATGCACCGACGGCAATGATCATATGGCTAATGTCGTAAAAATCAACGGAAAGTGGACTTATACCGATTTCGTGACCGGAAAAGCCGGTCAGCCTA
This sequence comes from uncultured Clostridia bacterium, assembly GCA_947624555.1. Taxonomy (GTDB): domain Bacteria; phylum Bacillota; class Clostridia; order Oscillospirales; family Ruminococcaceae; genus CAG-115. Next base: position 5,545 of record CANQKW010000056.1, on the reverse strand, counting down.
AATCTAATATACTCGTTTTGGGCACAAGTTTCCACGGTCCGGGTTACGGCAGTCGGTTTGACAACGAAGGAAACTCGTTGGATAGGTCGGAAGTATCGACAGAACTTCATGTATATGCCCTTGACGGAACAGAGCTGAAATCTTATTGGACAGACGACGGTTTTGCATATGTCGACAAAAACGGTCAGGGCCGGGGATATGTGTTTTAACTGACCGACCGCATTATTGATTTGTTTTCCCGCACTGCGCCTGCGGTGCACAACATAACTCCCGAAGGGCTTTTCACGCGCCTGCCGAGCCGTTCGGGGGAACAACGGGACGGGCGCAGAAAAATTATCAAGGAGGACCAAATTATGGTTTTGACAACAGGAGTACTTTGCAGCGCAGAGAAATTCGACAAGAAGTTCGGCGGGCTTACCGACAAGCCGGAGAAGGAGGTCGGAGAAAAGCTGACATCCGCTTTGAAAGAGAAACTCGGCGCTGACAAGATTCAAAGGGTTACTGTATACTACAGTGAGTACGTCGAAGAAGAAGAGCCCGGTAAATATGTCAACACCGGCAACTATTATGTAGCTCTCAATATCTGGCAGTACGAAAACAAGGAAGAAATCAACGCCAAAGAATGTACCGCTAAGGTAAACACCGATAAGGCTGTCATTGACGCAGCTAAAGAGGCGTTTGCAAAGATATACGGTTCATTGGACTAAAATCTTCCCCTAAATAAACGCTTTCCCCCGAGCGGCTTTTGCTGTTCGGGGGATTTTTATGAAAAATTGCACAATTTCATACAATTTTCCCGTCAACCATAGAAAAAGTACTCGCACAGCGCCCGGCAACTTCATTGTCGTGCGTTACAATTACTATTGTAGTCTTTTGGCGGTTCAGTTCAAGAATTAAATCCATAAGCATATCGCGGTTTTTGCTGTCAAGTGCGCCTGTCGGCTCGTCGGCAAGCAATACCGACGGCGAGTTTACAATCGCTCGTGCCAAAGCCACACGCTGTTTCTCTCCGCCCGACAATGTGCTGACGGTTCGTTTCGCAAGGTTTTCAATGCCGATTTTTTCAAGTGCAGAGTATGCTTTTTGTTTTATTTGCTTGAAAGGCGTTTTGCTGAAGTACAACGGGGCTGAAACGTTTTTTATAACGTTCTCGGTTTCTAAAAGTCTAAAATCCTGCAGCAAAATGCCGATATTTTCGTTACGGTATTTCGCACTTTGGCTGTCGGACAATTTTGCAGCGTCTTTTCCCTCAAAACGGTATTCGCCTTTCGTAGGGTTGTCCATAAGCGCAATAATGTGCAAAAGCGTCGATTTTCCTGAGCCTGAACGACCCGTAATCGCAATAAGATCGCCGTCGCAAACCGTAAGCGAAACATCTTTTAATACCATATTTTCGTTAGGCTTGCCGGGATTATATTTCTTCTGAATATTTTTTAGTTCGAGCATATAATTTCTCCAAATCGTTTTAATCGGGTGTTCTTAATATCAATGCCTTGATATTCATTTTGTTTTGTACAATAAAAGGTATCACGGCGCTCAGCACAGCAGCAGCCCCAAAAGCCGCCGCAAGCAGCAGCGTCATATCAATCGACTGATAGAAAAACGGCTTAAAATCATCGTTTACACTCATTTGTACAAGGCGGTTCAGAATTATTGTAAGCCCACCCGACAATACCGGACAGCACAAAGAATATAAAATATGTATCGAAAACATACGGATTTTTGTACATCCGAAAATGTAATAAACCGAATATTCTTTCATACCCTCGATAAAGACAATTACCGAAAGTGATACGACCGCACACAAAGAAACAACAAACAAAATTACAACAAACGGAAAAACCGCGTCTGATGTCCGGGTCATTTCAAGAATTTCCGAAGAAATCATATCCTTATCAACAGCCGCATAACCGTCGCCGAGCATTACGGCATAACGTCCCATTTGTTCGTCGCTTGTACTGCCTTTAAAGAAAACAAAATAATTCGGGTGTATATTTGACATATCCGCACCGGTTTTTTCGACAATTTCGCTGTCTGCGACCAGCACAAACGGCTCGTTTAAAGCGAAGTCAAATGCCTCGGATATTTTCATGGCTTTGTAAGTATCTGTTTTGCCGACATTTCCCGAAAATAAATACAGCGGATTTTTCAATATTCCCACGACGACATAATCTACGGGTATTATCGTATTATCTTCGCTTGCAAAAGTGTATGCGTTTATGATGTCGCCGACATTGTATTTTGACGCACTGCTGCCGCCTATAAGGCAGGGAATCGCACCGTTCTTTTCAGAAAATAAATCGCTTTGACTGCCCTTTACCAAGGGATATTCTATGGATTTTAATGTGATTTCGTTGTAATAAAACGTTGCGGCAAAATCCTCATAGCCTGCTTTCGCATTCAGCTCATCGGGAACATTTTCGCCTGCAATCAGTTTTCGTGCGATTTCAAGACTTGCGTTCTCTCCGAGATATGTAATGCTTTCCGCTGCGAACGAAGTGCCCAGATAGTCGTCGCAGCCGCTCATAATTTTATTCGTTTGTGAAATGTACGAGGCGGACGGTGCGTCGTAAAATTCCGACGGACATGAACGATAAATCATTCGATTTTCTCCGCTTACCGAGTTTATGCAGGCGTGCGAAATATTATAGGCGTTATAAATTCCTATCATTCCGACAGAGATAACGGCGGTCTGGAAAATCGTCATTATAAACATAAACGGATTTTCAAGGATACGCCTTAAAAGAAGAACAAGCATTTTCATACGAGCAATTCCTCCTTTATCGGACGATAAACCGCCCTCACCGCTCTGATCAAAAGGAGCGAAATTACTGCCGCAAATGCCGAGAAAACTATCGCAATTGTGGAAATGTCAAGGTTTATGCTTTTAAATATATCGAGATTTGCTGTTTTCCTGACAATAAATAAAGCAAGTGTGCCAAGTCCGAACGAAATGACGAGAATAATTGAATAAACTGCGTAGATATGTCCGACAATGCCCCTCGAACTTAATCCGCATATTCTCAAAACCGCAAAATACTTGTTCATACTTTTCAGAATGAACTTGTAAATAAAGCTCAGATTAAGCAGCTCAATTACTATCACGAATATTGCAGCTATGATCATTGTGCCGTTATAACTCATAAGCACATCGCCTATGGTAAGTCTTTTAAGCGCAGAAACGCCTTCTATTGAATTCACGCAGTATTCCGTAATTCTGTTAAGCTGACTGTCAGAAAGTCCCGACGGGAAATTTACATACATCTGCGAAAGCGAAAACATATTAAATCCCGTGGTATACGGAATTTCAATGTCATTCTCATCCGCCTGCTTAAATCCGATTATTTCAAAATCAAAACCGTTTATTTTTATGAAATCGCCGATTTTAAATTTTGTTTCCTGTATGCCGTTTTCTTCGACAGCAGTTGTGCCGATAACCGCACATTCAGCGCCCAATTCGACGTCCTGTGCTGTTATACCGCGACCGTCAACGATTCTGCCTGCCCATTTGTTAAAATCCGTAGTGGCAGTGACGCATTTTTCATCGGACATAAACTCAAATGTGATGTATTCGGGGAGCGCAATTTTGTTGTTTTCGATAATCTCATACAAATCATTGAATGAGTATCTTTGCGAAGGATCGCTGAAGACAAGCTGAACGGTGCGCACGGAATTTAAAGACGCCGCAAAATCAGCAGTTGCCTGAGGAACGGTAGAAAAGAAAAAAATCCCCGCAAACGACGTCATAATTTGCAAAATAAACATCCAGCAAGTAAAAAACGGATTGCTCTTTAACATCACTTGCAGGGTAGATAAAATCAAACAAATCTTTTTCATTATTACTTATTCCCTCGACATTTTCACGACCATATTTGTTAATCTGCAGTATATCATATTATTTTTTATTTGTCAACCACTTTGTGAAGTTTGGTCGAATCTTGTGAAGTTTGGTTTATTTTTTTACAGATATTTACAAAATCAAAGAGAAATCCCCCGAACAGCAAAAGCCGCTCGGGGGAAAGTGTTTGTCAGCCAAAATCACGGGCTTTGTCGTCATTAAAGAACGATCTTGCCTTTTTCTTTTCAGAAGGCAGTTGACTTTTTCAATAAAACCTTGTATAATATTGGCATAGCGAATTGAAATCTTCATATAAATCGGGATTTACGGAGATTATCGAAATGAAATGCAACAGTTTAGAAGAAGTACGTTCAAACATAGACAGAATTGATAATGAGATTATCAAATTGATAGCTGAGAGAACAGACTATGTAAAGCAAGCATCATCATTTAAGAAAAGTGAAGATGGAGTTAAAGCGCCTAAACGTGTTGAAGCAGTTATCCAAAAGGTTAGAGAAAAAGCGGCAGAATATGGCGCAGATCCGGATATGGTCGAAGTGTTGTATAGAGAAATGATTTCAAGATTTGTTAGTATGGAAATGGACGAATTTAAGAAAAGTAAATAACATAAACTCTGATTTACCATAAAAGGCAATCAGCATATATCCTATTGAAATGCTCAATATCGACAAATTTCACGACAATCTTATAGAACAGTTTTTTCTGCATTATTTTCTGCGGCGCAAGCCGTAATACAAAAAATCAGCATAACCGAAAAAATTATCATCAAAAATTTTCTCATAAAAATCCTCCTTAAACTACATTTCCCGCTTTTTGTTTGCCGTTTTGCGCCATCACGCCGACAAGTGCGTGCGGCACATAAAGTTCTTCGAGATAGTCGATTTCGTCCTGCGAAAGCTGCAAATCGACCGCCCTTGCCGCGCCGTCAATATGCGAAAATTTCGTTGCGCCGACAACGGGAGAAGTCACTTTTGCAAGCAGCCATGCGAGCGATATTTCCGTCATCGAAACGCCTTTTTTGTCCGCAAGTTCCTCAACTCTTTGAATAATTTTCCCGTCCTCTTCGGCGGTTTTATCATACTTGAATTTCGCATAATCGTCCTGTTCAAGCCGCTTTGAGGTTTCGCCGAAACGCTTTGAAAGCCGTCCGCCCGCAAGTGCGCTGTACGGGGTAAGCGCGATATTTTGGTCGGCGCAAAAAGGCAGCATTTCACGCTCTTCTTCACGGGCAATAAGATTGTAATGCCCCTGCACGGAAATAAACTCCGTTAAATTATTTTCACGGGCATAAAAATTTGCCTTTGCCAATTGCCACGCAAAGCAGTTGGAAATGCCGATATAACGCACTTTTCCCGATTTTACGGCATTGTGCAAACCCTCCATAATTTCTTCCATAGGCGTGTGATAGTCCCACATATGGTAAATATAAAGGTCGACAAAATCCGTGCCGAGATTTTTCAGGCTTTGATTTAAATAATTTTCAACGTGCTTTTGACCGCTGATTTTCCCGTCGATTTCTTCCTGCGTGCGAGGCGTAAATTTCGTTGCAATTATATAATCGTCACGTTTTGCAAAATCCCGTAAAGCCTTTCCGACAAATTGTTCGCTCGTGCCGTTCTGGTAGACAATCGCGGTGTCGAAGAAATTTATTCCGAGGTCAAGAGCGTGGCGAATAATTTCCCTCGT
>CANQKW010000055.1 GCA_947624555.1 uncultured Clostridia bacterium | reverse complement strand
CGGAATGCGAGCATGTAGGCGACTTTATGATCAATATCTCCGAAGCGATCATCGAGATAAAATAAGACCTTTTAAACGAAACGCATCGGTTGAATTAAAATTCTAAAAAATTATCAATGAAAAGGTTTTGCATATCAATGATAATTAGCGATTTAATAGTGTGCGATCATTAGCTGCTATTGTCCAACTTATGCGCAACTCCGTAACAAAGTTCGTCAGCATACTTGGAATTTGCAAGGAATTTGCCGCAAATCGTGTGAACAAACTTGGAAACGTACCCCGATGTGGCGTTGTCCCCCAATTCTCCGACCTCAAAGTCGTGTCCGTGGGTAATGGATGAAGCCTTCGGCATCGACAGTGAAAATCACCTTTTCCATCGTCTGCAGCATGAGTGCAAAGACGATTTTCCAAACTTGATTAGTCGCACAGTTCAATGTCCGCGCCGAGGTTCAGAAGGACCTCTTTGAAACGGTCTGTTCGCAACACAATGACCCTCTTAATACGGGACTATGCAAAGTTGTCCCATGGCCTTTTTACCGGTAATGAGATATGTAATACCTTGCTGAATAATTTCCACCTGTAAGGTCTTCGTTCCCTACGTAAGGAATGACGTTTGACGCATTAACTTTGGCAGAAATGCGATAACTCCCATTTGGTAATTTGACACTTTTTGTATCACCGCGACTTATAACTAAGCGTTCACTTTCTGTATCGCCACTATATAAGAGTATCATTTCATAAGATGTCTGATTGGTAACAGTTACTGTCGAAAAATGTCCGCTTCTATACCCAATCTTATTCATCGCTGGCATAGAACCATGTTCACCAGCAAAATCACGTGCAACCTCATAGTCGATTATCTTTTTATTTGCCTTTGATTTATGAATACCATTGGGGTATAGCTTGATATATTTCAGGTAAGATTCGTAGGTATCGTTTTTACATGCCGTTTCCCATGCGAGTTTATCCGTACCCCAAGATTTAGCTTCTCTTTTGGCAATAATTGTTTTAATGGAATCAATTTTAGAAAAAGCATCACGATAATATTTTACCGGAACACCTTCAATATATTGCTTCCAAGCATCCAATGTATTGGAAGAAAGTGCGTGTTTATATGCTAAATTAACCAATCTTTCGCATATAGGGTCTTTAGAAAGTTTGTCTATGTTGTGATAAAGCCAACTAACATTTTTATAGCGAGAAGAAATTGATACAATAGAATCTTTTGCTTCTTTCTCGTATCGTCCATTTGGATATTTTTCAAGATAATCCAGATATTTACCACTACTGTTATGGTCTCTTGCATCGCTCATCATTCCATATTGAGAATCCTTGTACCGCTCAGCACAGACAACGATTATCAGTATTATTCCCGTTATCAACAAACTACATCCATGATTATCTCTGTCCATATCCTGTTAAATTTATATTCTCAAATACGACATTATTCCATTCGGGATCTTCTATGATATTAATGTCTGGGAGTAAGAAATCTTCGATATCTGGATGTTTGGTAAGAATCTGTTCATCATTCAACGATAATCTACTACGAATTTTCTTGAAGAACTTTACTTCTGAATATTCTATTTGACTATCAGCAAATATTGTCTGAATGGCAAAATCTACGATTCTCATCTGCACCTCAGTTGAAAGCTCTTGCACTTCTAATTCTTTCAAATACTGTTTTAAGAATAATACACCTTTTGCGTTAATAGAAGCAATGTATTCGTTTATTTTTGCTTCAACATCAATATCCTTAAATAATTCTTGCTTGGAAGTTATGTCATTGACTAATTTAACCTCTTCCTTTGCAATATCTCCATCACAAGCCATGCAGCAGAAGATTGTTTTAAGATATAATTCATTTGTATTCATGTTATTTATGTTTTATCTAAATCCTACTCTCGGTCTGTTTACTGATTTTTTAATTTCTTCTCCATTCATTTGTGCTTTTATTTCTTCATAATGCTGCAGTTCCTTTATGTCCAAAGATGGACGAACAACTGCTATAGCGTCTTTTAGAATAGCCATTGTTATCTTTGACCGACATTTGAGTGCTGTTCTGGCTGCATTATTCACAATGAGTTGTATATCTGCCGAAACATAATTCTTTGTGAGTTTAGACAATTCGTCATAATCTAAGCCAAAGTCATACGGGCGGTTTTTAAGGTAAAGTTCAAAAAGTGCTTTTCGGGCAACTTCATCAGGAACTCCGACATAATATTTCTTGTCTAAGCGACCTGCTCGTAATATAGCAGGATCTATCATATGAGGGTAATTTGTCGCACCAATAATGAAAATTCCTTTTTCTCCGGTTCTGTCCATCTGAGCCAGCATTTCATTAACGGCACTTTTTGACATTTCATGTACATCTCCTTCACGGTTAGGCACTATTTCATTAATTTCATCAATAAAAATAATGGTAGGCGCATTTTCTTCTGCCTCTTTGAACATCTTAGCGATATTTTCTTGTGAAGCATTCACATAACGGCTTTTAAGTGTTGCTGGTGTAACAAACATAAAGTTGAAACCAACTTCTTCAGCAAAATGCTTGGCAAAAAATGTCTTTCCACATCCGGGAGGGCCATACAGTAACATCCCATTAGGGATTGTAACGCCATAGCGTTGATATTCTTCTGGATGATGCAATGGGTCTATCACCTCTTCTCGAAGTTGTTCTTTGAGTTCATCCATACCTGCTACCGCAGCAAAGCCCGGACCTCTCGCTATATTTACAGGTTTAGATGAATCTCCTGATTTGTATTCTGCTCCTGATGAAAGAATTCTTCTTTTAGTAGATTGTCTTGAAATTTTCACTTCACCATCAATAGCTCTGATAAAATCTTTAGCTGTTTGGAAGCGGTCTTCTGAATCCTGAGACAGAGATTTTACAATAATGTTGATGAGTTGCTCATCCAATTCAAACATTTCAATGTCAGGTAAATCAAGTTCTTTTTGACGTTCAGATAGAATGGCTTCTATTTTATCACTGTTTGAAACACGAGATAAGTCTATAAACCATGGTAATCTGTCATAAAGCAAGAAATACATCATTACACCTACTGAATACAAATCTGTCTGAACTGAACAAACTCCCGAAAAACGTTCTGGCGCTAAATAAAATGCGTTTAAGTCCGTCAAATCGGGTTTGCCAATCTGTTGATTAAGATAACAGGCATGACCGAAGTCTATCAATTTTAGTTTTGGTAATCCGCCAATGAGATTTAGTATCACATTTTGAATCGTAACTTCATTATGGATGACAGGTAAGGGAAGTGAGTGCAAATAATCCAATGCTGACAGCACAAACTTTGCTATTTGTTTTATTTCATACACATTAAGTGTTCCCGCGCGTATTATTCGTTGTGAAAGTGTCTCACCACTAATAAATTCTGTTACAAGGCAAGCCCATTGACTACCGTTTTTCATAATTAAATCAGAGTCTATATATCTGCAAAGATTAGAATGATTAAGGTGCTTGGAGATTTCAATTTCTCTCATTGATCCTTTATCATCCATTTGCCAACGACTTACTTTACTATAATTGATAAGCTTCAAGAAACGAGTTCTTCCAGCTTCATCTTTAACACGGTAAGTCTCCGCATAAGAACCTTGCTTATGCGGGAACATTACTGTGTAGTTGCTAATTTTATCTCCTTTTGAAAATACCATGACTGCAACATTAAATCGTACTACCGCACCAAATAGGAGTACTGGTATCTATACTTTGATGCATGGTTATAGTATTGCCAAAAATATCATTTTCATTACTCGTTGAAGAACCAACATAGTATTGGGCATTTACAGATAATACAGTAAACATTGTTAGGACTTTTTGTTTTTTCATTTTGTAATGTTATATATAAACTCTTATTTAAGTAACCCTCCAGCATTCGCTGCTTCTTCATCTGGCAATAAGTCAAAAATACCTCTTATTATAGGTAATAAAGCTTCGGTTGATGGATTGTTATTGATGATTCCCAGTCCACGGTTGATAAGCTGGCGGGCACGACCGGTATCTTTCCAAGGATGAGATGAAAATGTCTTATTATATCTGTTTATCAGTCCCATACACTGATACATCATAGTAAGTTGGAAAAACAAAGCGTTGATCTGTTCAAGTATTTCACGACCGACCTTTACATTTTTTGAGCGAATAGCTTGATCCACTTGCAAACGTAAATTTTCTACCAATTGCCGAGACTTATCGTTACCCAACTGTTCCTGCGCTTTTTCAAGTCGCTCAAAATCTTCACGTAATTCAGATTCTACCCGTTGCCATTCAGTTCCTTCATCAAGGTCTTCGATTTTACGAAGCACTTCTTTCAGGTGTTGAAGCACCATTTTCTTTTCCGAACTATTTTTAGCTTCTTCTTTGACCTGTTCTAATTCTCGTTCGACATCAGTGGTGGAAATGCCAGACGCATTCAGGCGATTTATGTTTTTTTGAGCATCAGCTATTCCTTTCTGAATACTATTCTCGGCATCTTCTATAGATTGCTTTTTACTCGTGTCAAGAGGTTTTTCTATCGTTGTATCTGTGGTTGGGAAATGGGCTTCAAGGATCATCTGCTCGGATGAATCAACTTTCAGTGTTATATCAACTATACTATTTGAAGATATAAGTTGTTCCACTTCATCGCCTATTATAACAACATCACCTACATGTTCATAGAGAGATACTGGACGATTTTCGGCTTCACTAAAGTCATCCACTTGATAGATGGGTATCGTTAGTACATCGCTGTCCACACCAGGACGCAATTGACTGGTAGTTTTCAAGTCATTGACAACACCAGTTGCTGGAACAGGTTTGTTCTTCTCCAAACCGCGAGCCATACGGAATACAGCCCGTTCTTTATTGGAGTCCCAAACAGCAATACCTATATTATATGGTAAAGGAGCAGCTCCTACCTTTGAGCCTTGAATAATTGTTATCTCGTTAGGGAAGCATGGAAGTGTGTTACCTTGAATATCATAGCAGAAAACGTCAAACGAATTAGGTCGTCCTTCCAAAAGATTAGTCTCAATTACATTACCGTTTTTGTCTATGTCTATTTTACCACTTGACCAAGCTTTATCACTGCGAACCAATTCGACAAACACATTATTTTGTTTGGCATCAGCAGATAGTTTTACACTTACCCATTCTGTCGTTTCCACGGATGTCGCTTCATATCCGACTTCAAGCTTTACGGTTTCAATTGTGAGATCTTTATCACTCACCTCAGCATCCATTGTTGACGCATATAGAGCAGCACCAGTGGCTACCGCAGTCATAGGGTCGATGCTTGTATCGACGTTTGTAGTTATTTGTTCTTTCAACATCTGTCGGATGAGTGGAGAATGAGTCGGACCACCAACTAATATCAACTTATCAAGTTGGGATGAGTTAAGATGATTACGCTCTAAAAGATTCTTACAAATGTCTACTGCTTTTTGAAAATAGGGTCGCATTACGTCAAAAGCGTCTGCTTGTTTTACTGTTATATCCAGTTCTATTTCTTCACCGTCTTCGTCTTCTCCAAGATCACCAAGATTAGAAATAATATCTTCATGATCTTTGAACGATAACTGATTCTTTACTTCTTCAGCGTAGGTTTTCATAGCATCTCGAAGCACTTCTTTCTTTTGATTGTCACTAAGATAACCATCTATTGCATAATTCTCCTGTAAATAAGGTATGATGATTTTGTCCACAATGGCATAATCCAGATTTTTGCCACCCAAATAGTTATCGCCTTCTGTATCGAATACTTGCATGATACCGTCTTCCACTTTAAGTAAAGCGGCATCAAATGTGCCACCACCAAAATCGAAAACCATCCAAATACCATTCTTTGTGTCAGTTGAAAGTCCATAAGCCATAGCTGCCGCAATAGGTTCTTGTAATAATTCACAACGCTTGAAGCCTGCCATTTTAGCGGCTTCCATAGTAGCTGTCTTTTGATTTACGGTAAACTTTGCAGGAACGGTAATTACCACGGAAGATATATTTTCATCTGTAACATAGGATTTTAGCGTCTTCAAAACTTCGGAGGAGAGTTCTTCCGAAGTAAAATCACGCTCCATATAACTACTTGAATATTTAGTATCTGTAGCCATGGTGCGCTTAAATTCGATATAGGTATTTGATGCTTCAACGTGCCATGACTTTGTTGCACGGCGCTTATCACTCTTCATATTGTTATATGCGCCATCACCTACTTTCACAGACTTTTTTTTGTTGAAAGATACACATGAGGGCATAGTGTCTTTAAGAGTGTCACTTTTAATAATAACAGGTTCACCTTTTTCCATGCGGCAAATGGCTGAGTTAGTCGTACCAAGGTCAATGCCGTAATCAATCTTTAAACGTGCCATATTGTAATTTTTAGATATTTTGACTTACAGTAATTTGAGCAGATTGTATCATCTTACCATTATAATTGATTTGGGGTTTGGTAACTCCAGTGATGATTTGCTCACCTTCTTTTAATGTTTCATCGGGAACAAAATTCGCAACCACTTTCATACCTTCATTATAGGGTTTACCCAGCATATCAATTATTTCGTATCCGTTCGCCTGAAAATTATTTTTGATGCGTTCTACAGCCTTAGCCAATTGCTTATAACCTTTTACAGAAGCATCCATTCGGGAAAGATTTAGCTCTATGCGAACAATTTCATCTGCTACTTTAAGTGCTAACGAGTGGTCTGTCTCAGTTGAGACAATTGCAGGAGCTATGTTCATTTGTTTTTCCATTAAAACCAACATCTGATTATCCAATTTAACGGAATCTTCCTGCATTTTAGATTGAGCAATTTGCAATGCTTCTTGAGCCTTACGGACTTCACTCATTGAGGTGTAGTCTTTGCGCCTTTTTACGTAAAGATACCCACTGAATCCCAAAATTGTACAAAGTAATAATATGCCACCCCACATGGTACGTGAATCCATCTTTACAAGATTGGTGGCAATATTGGTATTAGTCTCTTGAATGTCATTTTGAAAAGATTTGCGATCGCGATTTTGGGTCTTTGCAAGGTCTTGTATCTTATTATTTAGGCTATCCAATTGAAGTCCAAGACTCTTTTCTTGAGACTGTAATTCTCTAATTTTGATATTTTGAGATTTACTATCTTCCCTAAGCTTAGCAAATTCATCTGATATTTTTTCTTGTGAATTAGAGACCATTTGAATTTCTCTTCTCAAATCTTCTATTTCCTTCTCATTTTGAGAGTAACTTATATTGGTTGCCAATAAGACTACCAATAATAAAATCATTAACTTTTTCATATTTTAATCAATTCTGACCAAATGTTCCATATAACAAATCCTATTATTGCTCCTCCTACAACCGCACCACTGCCACCGATAGCTCCACCAATTACGGCACCACCAATAATAGCAACTAAACATCCTGAATTATTTTTTGATTTAGATGGCGATGAAGGTGTTTGAGGAACACGAGGTCTGGGAGGTGGTATCCTTTGGGTTGTTGAAGGTGTTGGTGAATAAGGAGAAGTTGAAATACCTAATTGGTCACACATATTCTTCAATATACGCTTGTTCTCCATATAACGACCTGTTTTAAAATCTGAATCCATGTCAAACTTGTCCATTAACAGTGTAGCTTTCCATGCTTCACGTAATGTTGATTTTACAGAATTAATTTTTGTAATTTTATCCAAAAGCAAAGAAGTGGGAACTTGTCGTCCTTGAATTTCAACAGTTTCATCTTTTTGAATATCATTCACTTCTTCTATGACGTTATGAAGAGCATTACTGACAACTTGCGTGGACAATTTTAAATATGCTGTATTATATGAACTTACTATTGATTTCATTTTATCTAAATGGGGCTTTGTAGCATTCAACAAGGTAATTGCGTGACAGATTTTATCCGGCAATTGACAATATTTACGCAATTCCTCTTGAATACTCTGATATTGTGCCATTACTGACAACGGAGGGAGGCTATCTATAATCTTTTGAAGGATGTCTACATTCTCTTTACAACGTTGTTTTGCCATTGAACCGACCGCTATTGAATATGCGTATTTTGTCAGTCTCATAGCTTTTGTCGTACAATCATCCTCTTCTGAATCATTATAATAGTCAATTCCACACTGGAGAATTTCTGTTGCAAGTTTATCGGCAATTGTTTGATAACGTATATCTGAAACAGGTAAAGAGCTTTTGAGTTGGCTCAATGCTATTTTAGTAGAAGCCATTAATTTTTCTCCTGCTCTGAGTCTGGCTTGCGGGCCTTTACCCTTTGAGGATTTTGCTAAATCTATGGCATCTTTAATGGAATCAATCAATGGAACAATTATTATTTCTGCAATATAGTTTCTCCACTCTGCGTTGGTGAGCATATTCATGAAGGATTGGAGACTTACACTTGATTTAGCCAATGAATCAATAAACATCTGCCAAAGAGGGATTGATGTGGGAATCTCTTTGCCAATAACCTTTGCAATAAATTCTTCTGAAAAATTGGTATATAGGTTTTCGGCATATTGAATGGCAGAGTTCCAATCGTTATTGATAATAGAAAGCAAAAATCGGTTTTGAAGTGAAGACACATTGTCTTTGTAATCCCAAATAGATTTAGCCATATCCGTATTGCCATTGGTCAGATGATTGAATGCAATACCATCAAGTGTCGTTATATTCATCCACCAGAATTGGGCGAATTTAATTTGGTCTATTGGAAGTGTCAGCTCAGATTCAGCGTTAGCAACCGTTTCAATGGAACGGTCTATGCTTGGTAATATATTGAGTAAATCCAAAGGGAAAGATACGGGCTTACCTACTTTTAAGAAAGCATTCATTTTTGCCTTATTGGCAACACGCTCCTTGGTTGGAGAGTTTGAATAAACTCCTAAGTAGCGATAAGGATTTTTATTAATAATATCCATGCGTCAGCGATATAAATGTCAACAGACTCCATTGCTGGCATGTTTTCTTTAATAAAATCATTTCATACATACATATAAAAGCGTGGAGCCAGTCTGTCACTCGTTCCACTATGTAAGGCCTTCGCATTGCCCAGTTAATCGAAACGAGCAACGCCGAAAGCCCCACGCTGATGTAATGTATGTAACCTAATATCTAACCAACCTGATCGGAAAGATATAATCGGCTGTATACTATACAACCCATGGGACGTCTCCCGTTGCTTTGTTTTTGATTAACTGTGAAGAGTTTGCGAAGTCTTACATAGTCAAAACCAAAGCGTTAGAAACGCCTTTAATATGTATGTCCCACCCATAACCTCACCTCTAAAGAGACAACAGTGTGGATAGGTAAATGCAAATATACGATTTTTTTATAAATGACGTTGTTAGAAATCATAAAATATTAAATATCAAAAAATCTCCCACAAAGTATTATTAATTTACTCACTATAGTTTTTCACAATTACAACGAAGTGAAAATATTTTCCTTATAAAATTAAAGTATAATATGCGTTGGTTGAATTAAAATAGAGCATACTGAATCTGTCCGATAGGACGATGATTGATGAAATTGAAATATTGCAGAAATGTCATTGCAACAATTTTACCTGCCATACGGGTGAGAAGGTGATTCTCACTGTCGATGCCGAAGGCTTCATCCATTACCGATGGACACGACTTTGAGGTCGGAGAATTGGGGGACAACGCCACATCGGGGTACGTTTCCAAGTTTGTTCACACGATTTGCGGCAAATTCCTTGCAAATTCCAAGTATGCTGACGAACTTTGTTACGGAGTTGCGCATAAGTTGGACAATAGCAGCTAATGATCGCATACTATTAAATCTCTAACTATCATTGATATGCGAAACTTTTTCATTGATAATTTTTTAGAATTTTAATTCAACCAATGCGTTAAACTAATTAAAAATGTTCGGAAAAACCATTTTATTCTATTTGCCGGCAGCCTTATTCCTGTCTCTTTTCTCAGGGCCTGCCGAT
>CANQKW010000054.1 GCA_947624555.1 uncultured Clostridia bacterium | reverse complement strand
GTCAAAGTTTCATACTCTTTGAGCAAATCGTCGAGCTTTGTGATTATGTCATTCAGCACTTCATCAACCTTACCCTCGGGTGCATACCCGAACCAGTCGGGGTTGTCGTTTACGGCTTTCTCAAAATAGTCCTTATACTTCTCAGCTTGGTCTTTAACCACGTCCTTGTTTATGTCAACAAGGATTTTGTCTATTTCATCAAACGCCGTGTCAAGTATTTCGAAAGATTTGTCAATGACTTCCTGTTGTAATTCCCGGATATTTTCCAATGCGTTTCGCTCGATATCCTCAAGCGTCTTTATCAATGCATCCGCTTCTTCCCTTGTCAGAATGCCGTCATTTACAATATCCTCGGTTTCGGCTTTGTAATATTCAACGGTGTCATTCAAAGCCGCTACTTCGTACATTATTTCTTCGCCGTCTGCAAACTGATCGTAAAGCTCGCCTATTTCCTCATAAGTATTAAGACCATCAAGAATTCTTATAGAGGCATCTCTGAGTTTCTCCGTACGGTATATTGCCAGCTCTTTTACATCTGCTTCGCAATAAGTGAGATATTCGTTTATATCGCTTATGTTTCTTGCGGCATAGTCCTCTATATACTGAGCAACTTCCGCTTTGTAGTCGTCTATGCTGAGAGCGGTAAAGCTGAATGTATAATAGCCGGGATTGGTATCGGCAGTGCCCGTGCCGGAATAGTTGTTTACATAAACAGGACTATTCTCATCATTTGTTTCTCTGAGCCAGATTGTGTGCGCACCTTTTTCAAGTTCAAGAACTATTTCGCCGTTTTTATTTGTCTTTACGGTAACACCGTTTGCACCGTCAATGCTTATCATCAGATTTGTATTTTTGAGAGCAGTTCCGTCGGGAAGAGTCACGGGAATTGAAACCGTATAAGTATCGGGAGAACGGTCGTTTGCTATGATTATGCGCTGCTCGGTATTCTCATAATTGAGTTTACCTTTTTTCAAGTTTGCAAGAATGTAGTCCATAACTATCTGGTCTTCGCCGCCAAGCTCGCCGACTTTCGTTCCCTCTTTAATGCCCTCGAACGTTCCGACATAGTTGTTTGTGGCAAGAAGGAGCTTTGTCTTGTTATCATTAAGATTGAGTTTAGTTCCGTCGGAAAGCGTTATGTCTGTGACCTTTTTGCCTGCCGCTCCTGCGGGGTCATATGAATAACTAAAGCCGCCTGCCTGCAAAAAGCTGCCGCTTACTTTTTCTCTTATAAGCATACCCGTTTCGTCCTGACCCGTCATTGTAAGACCAAGCTCAAGAGCCGTACGGAGCATTTTGGGAGTAATTTCGTATACCTCTACCATATTTCCATGATTAAAGGCATTCAGGACATCGCCGCGCGTTACTGTTCCCACAGGCAGCGTCTGACCTATGCCGCCGCCGTTTTCAACGGCAATAACGGGAAGATCAATCCCGTTGTTCTTTGCAAATTCTCTTGCATATTCTGCAAAAGCGTCGGTAACGAAATCGCCGTAGGGAGTTTCAACTATACGCGACTCTACATAGTCATAGCAGATATAGCCGCCCCAGAGCGGAACAAGATTTTGACAAAGTTTCTCGCCGAGAACAGCGTTCTGCTCGGACTGTATGCCCTTAAGCACATCTTCTACTTCGGCTTTCTTTGCTTTGCCGTCTGCATTAAGAGGATACTTGTCAGCAGCAGCCTTATCCAGCACCTTGCATATAGCTGTAACAGCACTGCCGTTGAACGTAATCTCAACCATTCCGATGTTTGTAAACTGTGTTCCTGTCTGAACAACCGGGATAGAAACGCCGTTTTTTGTATATGTATTTTGTTCTACGGTGTGGCTGTGACCGTCGATCACCGCCGTTACTTCTTTAAGCTCGTTTTCCGAAAGACCGTCGAGCAGATCTTTGCTCGTGCAGCTTACAGCAGCCTTGTTGTCGCCAAGGTGGGTGATAAGAACGATAGCGTCGGTCTTATCTTTAAGCTTTGCTATCTCGTCTTTCGCCGCCTTTATCTCATCGCCGAAAGTAACGCCGCTTAATTTCGCAGGATTTGTAGAAGTTGCGGTGTTCTTTGTGGTTATGCCGACAAAGCCTATCTTTTTGCCTCCTGCATCTATGATCGCACTGCTTTCAAGAAGTGTCGCCCCGTCTTTCATTACGTTTGCGCTGAGTATCGGGAACTCTGCGGTTTCCTCAAGCTTTTTGAGCTGATCCGTTCCAAAATCGAACTCATGGTTTCCTGCCGCCATAACGTCATAGTCTGCGGCATTCATCATCTTTATAACGTCCTCGCCCTGTGAAATTGTCGCAAAGGACGCTCCCTGTACTGCGTCGCCCGAATCTACCAGAAGTGAGTTTGCTGTTGACGCTTTCATTGCGGCAGCCTGCGCCATACCTATGGTTGTATCGAGTTCGCCGACAATGCCGTGAATGTCGTTTGTCGTAAAGATGGTGACCGTTTCGGTATCAGCCGCAAATGCACCCATAGGCAGCAGTGAAAAGACCATTGCCACGGACACCAGTATCGACAATATTCTTTCTTTCAGTTTCATACTTTCTCCTTTTCTTCATGTTGAAATTCGCACAAGAAAATTAAAAACGTGCATTTTCCCTGCAAAGGAAAACCCTGCCTGTTTCACCGCCTTTCAGTAAATTTACAATTGCATTTTCGGACAGGAAAGCGTCTGCTCTATGCCGCCCGAAACTTCAATTCCCACAGCTTTAAGCTCGTTTATAAACGCTTTGGAGAGTGCGTTTCCCGAAAAATCCTGCATGATATTCATAAAGAACTTTCCGTTCACCGCATTAACTTCTGCTATGATATGACTTCCCGACGGGTCAACGTATGTTCTCACCGACTTTATGTAAGGCTCAAGAGCGCCGAGAGTGTTCATTCTTACATAGCTTAATGTGAGGTTCACCTGCCTTAAATTCTCCTTTGATGCCGCTCTGAAAGCCGCACGTATCTCGTCCAGATTACCGAGTGCAAGTATCTTCTTTTCGTTGTTCAAGCGCCTTTGTAAAGCCGAGAGCATATATTCGTCGGTGGACTGATATGCCGCCATTTGACGGCAGATGCCGTTCAGCTTTTCGGGCGTAAACTCACGCATTTCGTCCGTGAAATTTAAGGCGATAACGCCTGTAACATTGTTATGTGCAAGCGGCTTTTTCAAAAACGTGCGATAGTTTTTCATAAGAACTATTCTGAACGGTGCGTCAAATTTTTCGCATATTCCGAACGTTGCTTTTGCAAACATATTTGCGAGCATAATTGCCGGAGTAGAGCTGTTTTTCTTGCAATAGTCCACAAATTCCGCCTCCGGAAACTCAATTTCAAAAACGGTCTGCCTGCTGCTGTCTATATCCATTATCTTATCCCACGTTACCGCAGAGGACATCGCAGCCTTTTTCCCGATTTCCTGTTGTTTTTGTTCATCAAGTGGCGGAAGATCAAGATACGGGTCTTTTCTCTCCTCGTCCGAAACGGGCATTTCTGCTGTGCGGATATTGTCAGTGGGAAGAGAAATCTTATATTCTTCGGTTATGTAATAATAGAGCGTTGTTTTTATAAGCTCCATAATTCCCGTGGCGTCGGTTATCGAATGTATCATGTCGAAACAGACCGTATCTCCGAAATAATTTACTGCAAAAGCATGAAAATTCGATTCTTCGGAAAGAAGTGTAACAGGCTCGGAGCTGTTTGTAATAACGATAGGCTCATTATTCGGAACAACCGAATGTAAAAGTTCATCTTTCAGAACAAATTTTACCGAAAAATAATCATAACGTTTAATCGCAATATCCACGGCTTTTCTCAATGCCTTTCCGTCTACCGCGTCAATAAGCCTTACAGCTATCCTTACGGTGTGGCGGCAGTTGTTTGTAGAACGATAAAAACCCGATATTCCCGACGGATTGTTTTTCATATGAGTTTATCCTTTCAAATATTTTCATTCAAAAAGCCCTGTTTTCTAACAGCTTTCTCAGCTTTTTATCGGTTGTATTTACAGAATATTTCACGGTTTATTTCTGCCTTATACTTCTCATTCCGCATATTACAAGCGCTGCGCCGTATGCCGCTGTCAATGCTCCCGCAACCGGATAGCTTATTTCCCACGGGAGATTAAATCCTATTGCTGCGTTCAATATAAAGCCGGATATGATGAACATATAGAACATACCGGGAATAAGCGCCATTATAAACGGCTTTTTGTTCTTTATCATATACATAGTTATCATGCCGAACGCAAAAACCGCAATGGTCTGGTTTGCCCATGCGAAATAACGCCAAAGTACCTCAAAGCCGTCCGAGTTCATCTTTGCAAAAATAAGCAGCGCCGCCACTGCCGCAAATATAACAAGCGATACCGCAAGCCGCTTTGACTTTTTCGTCTGGTCGATTTTCAGCGCATCGGAGATTATCAGCCTCAGTGAGCGAAGCGCTGTATCGCCCGAGGTTATGGGAAGAACGATTATGCCTATAACTGCGATTATACCGCCTATGTTTCCGAGAAGATCGTTTGCTATTATGCCTACTACAGCGGTCGTGCTTGTGTCGGCATTTGCAAGACCGAGATTTATAACGCCCATTGCCGCAGCCGCCCATATCATGGCTATAAATCCCTCTGCGAGCATCATGTTATAAAACGTCATTCTGCCCTCTTTTTCGCTTTTCATTGTACGTGAAACGAGGGTAGCCTGCGTAGAATGAAATCCCGAAACAATGCCGCAGGCAACTGTTACAAAGAAAACGGGGATAAAATGAAGTCCTTTCGGGTGAACGCCGATAACGCCCGTTGTCCAAATGTCATCGAGCGGATAGCCTTTTATCAGAAGTCCGGCAAAAACTCCGACTGCCGACAGAATAAGAAGTGCGCCGAATATCGGGTAAACCTTTCCTATTATCTTGTCTATCGGGAAAAGCGTCGCCACAATGTAATAAACAAATATAACTCCGTATACTATCCATAATACGGGGTTTGTAACGCCGCTGTCGGCTTTAAGTATCTGCGATACAAACAGATCGCCGGGAGTATAGATAAATACCGCTCCCACAAGAAGCATAAGAAGACATACAAAGATATTGTAAATGGGATATGTATATTTTCCGAGATATTTCTTTATCAGCGCAGGCATCTGTGCGCCGTCCTCACGGACAGAGATCATTCCGCACATATAGTCGTGAAATGCTCCGCCGATTATACAGCCTATGGGAATGGTAATAAACGCTATAGGTCCGAAAAGTATGCCCTGGATAGGACCTAAGATAGGACCTGTTCCTGCTATGTTCAAAAGCTGAATAAGCGAGTTTTTCCACTTCTTCATCGGCACATAATCCATTCCGTCGTTAAGACGGACAGCAGGCGTTTTGCGGTCGTCGGGTCTGAAAACCTTTTCGCAGACCTTTCCGTAAAGCGCACCGCCTACCAGAAGAACAACAAGACCAATAATAAAAGTAACCATAATACTTCCGCACCTCCTGCGGCAATTTTTCTCGTCGGGGTCACCGGCGTACCATACCGACGAGCTTCGCTGAATACAGAAAACAAATAACCTACTGCTGTGTCATTTCTTCGTTTGTATGCATATTAAGTCTTATGCGAACCGTAAACAATTCTTTTTCCGCATCAAATTTAAACATCGCACTGCCGCCGTATTTGCGTGCAGTATGAGCTATGCTCTGAAGTCCGTAGCCTCCGCCCTCTCTGCCGCTTATAAATGCCTCTGCAGGCAAAAAGCCTTTTTCCGAACGATAGCGTTTGTCGAGAGAAACTTCTTTGCATGAGTTTGAAATTTCTATTGCGAGAGAGCCTTGGACCGTTCCCACACGAATTACCATATGCCGCTTTCCCGTATATTTCCTGCAGGAGTTTATCGCATTTTCCATTGTATTTCCAAACAGGACCGTAAGATCCGCAGGTTCTATCTTCAGCTCTTTGCACTCTGCGTTTACCTCGCAGGTTATGTTATAATCTCTTGCCATGCCGATATAATACTGTAAAAGCCCGTTTACAGTAAGGCTTTCGCAGTAGACCTCGTTGTCACGTTTTACAGTTGTGTCTATCAGCTTTGACAGATAGTCCTTCATTTCGTCGAGTTTCCCTCTGTTCAGCATATCGGACAGGGAATTATAGTGATGCCGCATATCGTGACGCATACGACGGGTGTTTTCCATATCGTTGACAATTTTTTCATACTGCATCTGTCTGATCTCAATGGTACGGAGCCGTTCTCCGTCGAGTTTTCTCCTGACCGATTCGCGAAATATCAGCCAGTATATCAATATCTGATCTATCGTCAGGAATATCATCGGTATCAGGAAAAAGTGGAACACTCCGTAGTTTCCCGCCGAAGTCAAGCAATAAATCGTAATAGCAAAATAAAGCAGCGTCGAAAATGTCGCAATAAAAAATTCACGCCTCATATTGTGCGGCTCTATAAGCTCGATATATTCTTTCAGCGGACGTATGACTATCAAAAGCAGCATCGGCAGCAGCAACGCCGTAACAGCCGAATACAGAATAAGAAATCTGTCTGTATAAGGGAATATCGTCGTATCTGTCTGGTTCGGAAATATTATCATATACATAACGTTTACCAGAATATAGACCGTAACCCCGTAAAACATTGCAATAAAAAATACCAGAAGTTTTTTAAGTACCGTTTCTTTTACGAGCAGGATATATGCCGCCAGCATAAACAAAATCGCTGCAAGCATGAAGGAGTTTGAAATGTTTATATGCAGAGGATATTTTTCCATATCTCTCAGGCAAAGCACCGCCGAGAATACCGCCGCAAACAGCACGGAAATTATCGTCATAAAAACGAATATTTTCTTTCTGCTAAAGCGGTATGCCTCCTGCGAAAATGGCAGGAATATTATAAAAACGCACGGCAAAAACTGTATAAGAAATCCTATAGCGTTCTGTAAAAAAACGATCATTATCTACCATCTCCAACATTAAAGCCTTTGCGGTGCGAAAGCCTGTCAAAGACATAGTTGTCATATGCTGTGCGAATTGCTGCGCTCTGTCTTACGGCAATAGGAAGTTTTGTCCCGTCACGCATAACGCAGATATCCGTCCTCATCTGCTCTATATGCTCCATATTTACGACTATGCCTCGGTTTATCTTCAAAAAATTGCTGTCAAGCCTGTGCTCAAGCTCGCTCAAAGACAACCACACCTTTAAACTCCTTCCGTCCGCCAATATTACATTGACCGCATGATTTTCGTTTTCAAGCCTCGATATTTCGTCTAGAAACACCGTGTGCCTTTCAGAGCCTACAGAAAACGTTATGCGCTCTCTGTTTTCAGAACGCAGCATATTGAGCCGTCTGAAAGAATCGGCAATGCTTTCGGTTGTGACGGGTTTTAAAATATAGTTTAATGCATAGAGCGAAAAAGCGTCTACAGCGTGTTCACGGCTTGTCGTGACAAAGACAATTCCCGTTTCCGGGGTTATCCTCTGAAGTTCCTTTGCTGTATCAATGCCGTTTTCGCCCGGCATATAAATGTCCAGAAACACTATATCAAAAGGCGGCATTTTTTTTGCTGCCGAAAGCAAAGAAACGCCGTCCGAAAATTTTTCCGCATTTCGGTTCGCATCCCAGCCGTACAGCGCTTTTTCAAAATGCTCCTGCTCATGCAAATCATCGTCGCAAATTGCGATGCGCATAACGTATCCTCCCGAGTTCGGCTAAAACCGCCGAAGAATAAAGGCAGTTCGTTTATATCGTTTCGGGATAATGCCCGTATAAGGGCATTGTCCGCATTATATTGCAAATACTAATCATATAATAACCATTCCGAGATTATTATATCATAACAATTTATTTTTTTCAATACAACAGTTTTGACTTTTACGAAATCAAATATGACTTTTACGAAATCGGATAATGTCCGTTTTAAAGTGGCAATTTTACAAAATTTTACTTCTTACCTCTAATCTCTCACCTCTAATCTCTTGCCTCTAGCAGGTAAACGTCATTCGGCGAAACAACGAAATTCTTTGTATAAATTACCCAATCCGTAATGTCCGAAACCAAAAACTCCCTCTCGTCGCCCATATGTATACTGCTTACATCATAAGCCTCATGCGTGAGTTTCGCCGTGAACTTATCGCCGTTTACCCCCACAAGCTCAAACCACACGTGCTCCTTTTCTCCCGGTTCCTCGCCGTCCCTTTGCAGACCTATCTTTATGAGCACCTTGTTTTCCTTGTCCTCAAACGCTTTCCTCGCATAATCAAAACGTTCCTGTGCAAGCGCTTTCATTCGCTCTGTTTCCTCGCTGCTGAAAAAATAAACGGGATTGTCGGAATAAATATCGTTGTAAATTGAAACCTTGCTCAAAATGTCTTTCTTCATATCGTCTTCCGACTTGTACAAAAAGACGGGGCTTGTTTTCGAGTTGTGAGCATTCTCCCTGTCCTTTTCTCCGCCGAGTTCAAGTTTTTTATACTCGGAAAGCGCTTCCGTCCAGGAACGGCAAATTGCCGCAACAGGAATTTTTCCCTGCAAAAGTCCTATGAAAGCAGCGTTCTTATGCGGGTCGAAATCCTCATTCATATCAAGAAGATACGAACCGTATGCATTAAGAAGATTGTAATGGTCGTTACAGTGTTCCCTGTCAGAATCAAGAATTTCAATTTCCGTAAGTCCGAACCTGCAAAGTCCGTGAGTATGCAGCCACACCGAATTACCCGCACCCGATACTGCCTGTATCGCAAACAGATCCTGTGCAGCAGGAACGACTTTCGACTTTGCCGCAAGCTTTACCCATTTCGGCGGCAGCGCTCTTTCTGCGCTCTCATCTATAAGCCCTATAAAATCGGGAATTATTGCCGCAGCAATTTTAAGCTGCATATGATAAAACTTTTTAGGATCTTTCGTAAAGCGCATTGAGAAATTCATTGACGAATTTGCGTTCTTCATTTTTTCCGTTTCTGTGGGCGTAAAAGTACTCATTGTATAAAGGTAGCTTTCTGGGAGCGAAAAATCTCCCGGTTCAAAAGCTGCCTCGTATTCTTCGCCGTCATAATCAAAATTCACCAGAAATGTGCGGGTTTTTTCGCTTTGCTTTGTGAAATTGACTTTAAAGCCGCCGATGTTATTTATTGCGGCAACTGCCTGCTCCATATCGGGGAGCTTATCCTTGCTTTCGGGGATTATCATAAAGCAAGATAATTCCTCCCAATACCCGAGCGGCTGCTCCGTAAACTGTTTCTTTTTTCCGAACATAATAACCTCCTTGTTTCTATAGCCAATACCCATGGTCTTATTTTAACATTTTTTCGGGATATTGTCAATATAGAAGTAAGAGGTAAGAGTTTGGACTAAAAGTTATTTCCCGCATTAAAACAAGTCTGTCATAAGAAAATAAGAGGTTAGAGTTTAAACTCTAACCTCTTACTTCTTGAACGTCAGCCGCATGACGTTGCTGTTTCCGTCGGCGTTATCATAATGTTCTACCCGCTTGTAGTTTCTATTTTTTGCCCTCATACTCTTCAAGCAGAGAATCGTTTTGCTGTTTGTCAAACTTATCATCATAAATGGTAGATATATGGTTCAAATCTTTTAAGGTTTGAGCTGAAAAGAATATTTTGTCTACCCCTTCCGCCCGGGAAGGGGCTTTTGACAGACTTCTATATTTCAAGAGGTTTTATGGACAAACATTTCGGAAACCAAAGGCAATTTTCGTCAAATTACACATAAACCCTTATAGAAGATAGAGACCAAAAGGTTAGAGACTGCATGAAGTAAATGTTAACTGTACACTGTGGTCTAAGTTGTGCTGTTTATAAGTTCTTTTATACGCTTGGTATCAGCGGTAATGTCAATTTTTTCAACCTTTTCCGTCTGCTCAACTGCGCTTAATATGGCGTTGCTCTTTGCTTCAATTTCATTAGTAGATTTCAGTTCTTTATAGCTTGCCTTTTGAAGCGCTTCTGTTGTTTCCATTGCGCTTTGGACAATCGTGAAAAAGCTTGTAATCCTGTCGTTTGCGTCGTTGTATGTCTGCTTCAGATTAAGGTATGCTGCGGCTTG
>CANQKW010000053.1 GCA_947624555.1 uncultured Clostridia bacterium | reverse complement strand
CAAAAAACTTTTGATAACTGCGCCGCAGGCGCAGCACTTCTTACTGTGCACTATACACTATACACTGTGCACTGCCAAATCGGCTCGTTTTGCGCTTTTCAAGCGCAAAATGGGGGAAAACTCTTGTTTTCCCCCATACCCCTTTAGCGCTTTTGAAACGTGTTTGTGGGGCGTCGCCCCACACCCCACCTGAGAAACTTTTTTGAAAAAAAGTTTCTCAGGACTCTTCAAAAAACTTTTGATAACTGCGCCGCAGGCGCAGCACTTCTTACTGTGCACTATACACTATACACTGTGCACTGCCAGCGCCCCACCGGAGAAACTTTTTTGAAAAAAAGTTTCTCCGGACTCTTCAAAAAACTTTTGATAACCGCACCGTAGGTGCGCACATCTTACTGTGCACTATACACTATACACTGTAAACTACTTTTCCGCTTGTTTCGCAAATTCGTAATACTCCAGATTGATGCCTCGCTCTTTCGCATCGCTGAAAAGCGCCTCCAGCTTGCTCAAAACCGCATTCTCTTCGTAAATCAGAGCGTCTATCGCTGCTTTTTCGCTCACAAAATCATAATTACTGCGAATTTCCCTCAGCCGCCCGATTAGCTGCGCATAGTTCTTTACCAGCGTTTCCCTCTGCCTGTCAGCCTCACAAATACTTTGCTTTCTATGTAAAATATTAGCAATTTTCAAAATTTTACCTCATACCGAAGAACGCATAAACCGTTATTCCGCAGACAAGCCACGCCGTACAATCAGCAGACAGCGCAGCAGCAGCGGCATATCGTGTTTTTTTCACCTTAACAGCCGAAAAATAAACCGCAAGCGTGTAAAAAGTCGTTTCCGATGAGCCGATAAGAACAGCTGCGGTCCGCTCTGCAAAGGAGTTTGCTCCGCATTCGGCTGCGATTTCGTTATAAACTGCCATTGCGCCGCTTCCCGAAAACGGTCTTAACAGCACCAGCGGCACTGCCTCTGACGGGAAACAAACCGCCTCGCACAGCGGCGTGAGCAGTTTTGTCAGCGCCTCGACAGCGCCGCTTGCCCGAAAAATACCGATACACACGATAAGAAGTACCAGTGCGGGAAGAATTTCCCCACAGGTTTTCAGACCTTCCGACGCACCCTCACAGAATGCTGAAAACACATCAACCCTTTTCACGGCGGCATACAGCAGAACGCCGACAACTATCACAGGGACGATATAGTCCGTCATTGACGCTTATTTCACTTCAACTATCGTGATAGCGTCTGAGCTTACCTCGACCTCCGACAGCAGTGCAGACTTGATTTTTGCGGCAGATGCTGCGTCAAGACCGTCTGTTTTCACGATAATATTTGCGCCTTTTTCCGAAATATAGCACAAAGCGTCCTCAAAGCCCTGCGCTTTCAGCATAGTTTCAACGACGTTTTCGCTTTCGATAGTATCGCTCAGTTTTTTAGCGTCAAGAGCGACCGTTTCAAGCTCACCACCCGTCATATCTCCGCCCTGATACATAACTGCAAGCACCTGGGCAGCCTCGTCGCGAGCCTGCTGTTTTTCCAGTCTTGCGCTTGCAAAATATGCGTCCGAAGAGGTCGCCGCTATTTCTCCCGAAACAAGTGCCGCCTCGCCGTAAGTGCCGCCCGAAACCTGCTCTGCGGGTTTCACGCTGTCTTTTTTACCCGACTGAACAGCAGCATTCACCGCCGCAGCAGCTCCCAGAAGAACAGCCAGCGAGGCTATTACGATTTGTTTTTTGCCGATGATCAAGTTTAATCTTTTCATATGATACCTCCGAAAAAATAATGGTTTAGCCTGTAACATATACCTTAGAAATTCCGATATTGAGCGCTCTTGCCACGACATTTGAAATTTTTTCCCTGATAACGGGATCGTCTGCTCCCTTACAAACGACCGCAGCACCCCGAACAGTCGGCATTACCGTGCCCACTTTAAGCGGCTGTTTTGAGCTGCCTGCAAGAACCACCTCCGTTTCCTTTGAAGAGCCGCCCGACGTTTCCGTGAGCTTTCTGTCCTTTTCGTAAACCGCAGCCGAAGTCGATTCAAGCGTCACCATAACGCTTACCTCGCCTGTTCCGTCGATCTCGGAGATAAGCTCGCACAGCCGCTTTTCAAGGGCTTTTTCAATTTCAGCAGTGTTTTCTGCTTGTACGGGAGCAGAGTTTTCCTTACCCCCGAAAACAGAACCGAACAGCAGCAAAATCATAATTGCAGCTGCGCATACGATAAGGATTTTTCTGCCCTTGTCGCTTAAAAAGAACTCCCGAAGTTTAGCCAAAGAAATTTTCATACAGCCCTCACATTAACCCGACCGTTATTTTTATATCTCCCGAAAGGGTGTTTTTCAGAATATCCTCTGCTGCCGCAGAATTTTCTTCGTTATCGAACAACACCTTCACTTCGGTAATATTTATGCCGTACAATCCCGAAATATTAACGATAATATGAACTTCCTGCGGATAAAGTCCGTTTTCGCCGAGGATATTCCTGATTTTCGTTTCCATACTTTGGCAGATCGTTTGTTTAAGCTCTTCGTTTACCTGCCCCGAAAAGCGTATGAAATCCGTGCTTTCTTCAAGCTCTGACACGTCCTGAAAGTTAAAATCAGCATTGCTCAGGGCAGAAAATCCCGTAAGCAGGAAAACGCACGCCGTCAAAACCGAAAGCTGTTTTGTAAATTTGTTTTCGGGTACGAGCAGGCGAAATAAAGCTGCCGCTATCGAAGAAACACAGATGCTCACCAAAAATCCCATAATTAAACCTCAGTTTGTGGCGGCAAGCAGCAGTATTATCGCCGAAAAATTCAGCACAAGAAAACAGATACTCACCGCAAGAATGATAGTTGTGACAGAACGGCAGCTTTTCATAAGCATACCGATTTCTTTCAGTCCGAGAATTTCCGCCAAAGCTCCTGCACAGGACAAAGCAATCTCATAGCAGACGATTTTTGCAATAGACGGAAACAGAATGACCGCCGCCGCAATTATACCGTAGCTGCCGACGCTGCCTTTCAGTATCGAAAGACTGCCGCTGAACGTGTTTACAGCGTCCGAGATAGTACTTCCCACGATAGGCACGCCTTGAGAAACCATAAATTTTGCCGCTTTTATTGCAGCGTTGTCCGATGCACCGGCAACCAAAGTCTGCGCCGAAAGAATGCCCATAAATATCGTCATTATAAGAGTAATTCCCCACACGACAAACTTTTTTACAATTTCCGCTAGCTTGTCTGTCTTGAATTGAGGAAAAACTGCTCCCGAAACGGACAGCCCCATTATCGAACCGCAAAGCGGAGCGAGAAAATTCACCACAAGCTGTGAGAAAAGCTGTGTTGCAGCCACCGCTGCGGAATTGACTGCGGCGGCAGAAGAAATATGTCCGAGAGCAGCCGCTATACCTGCTGCCGAAGGAATTATGACAAGCATAAAATTTGCTGTCGAGGAAAGCGCACCAAGTGTTTCGGCAAGGATTTCGTTCATTGAAACGGCAGCTGTTCCTGCCGTGCAAAGCACTCCTACGACAGAAAAAACGCCTTTTAGATTTCCGCTGTCCGACAGGCTTTGAGCCAGTGCGCATAAAAGCATTGCAGCGCCAAGGGCGCAAAACAGCGTAAAAGGCTTTGACCATTGATTTTTGAGGAGAGTCCAAAGGTCGCTTAATACGCCGGAAAACGATAAATTTACTGCGCCGCCGTTGTCGGGGGAGATATTTTTTTGTTGAAGGGCGTCGTTTGCGTCATCGGGGAGAGCGTCCATAATTTGTTGTTGACCGTAGTCAAAGTTTTGAGCGTGAGCGGTAGTGCTTATCGGGAAGAGGGAAATGATAAGCATAATGAGCGCAAGGAATTTTTTCATAATCTTACCCATAAAACAGTGCATAGTGCACAGTGAATAGTGTATAGTGCACAGTAAGAAGTGCTGCGCCCCACGTTAAAAAGTTTTTTGAAGAGTCCGGAGAAACTTTTTTTCAAAAAAGTTTCTTCGGTGGGGAGTGGGGCAAAGCCCCACAAAAACGTTTCAAAAGCGCTAAAGGGGCATGGGGGAAAACAAGAGTTTTCCCCCGTTTTTTGCGTTCAAAGAACGCAAAAACGAGTGAATTTGGCAGTTTACAGTGCACAGTGTATAGTGAATAGTAAAATGTGCCGCACTTTCAGTGCGGTTATTTGGGGCAAAGCTCCGCAAAAACCATCATCAGTTTATCATAGAAGTGACCAGTTCTGTCAGTTTGGTAAAAGCGGGCAGGGAAATAGCGGCGACGCAGGCTCGTCCGCCAAGCTCCAGCTTTTCAGCGACAGAGCTTTCCCCTGCGTCCCTTGCACAGCCTGCACAAAGAGTGGTAAGATAACATACTGCAAGAGCCTTTATCAGAATTTTGGCAAATTCTCCGTCTACTCCTGCTGTATCGGAAAGCTCTTTCAAAGTATTTACCGACGGGGCAATCATAGTAATAACAGCCCCCAAAATAACAATCCCTGCCGCAAGACTTGCCCACATCGCCGATTCGGGGAAAATTCTCCGCAAAATTGAACAGACAGCCGCCGCAAGCACGCCAAAACCGCATAAAAAGATGTAATTCATACCCTCACCACAGCCCGAAAACCGATTGTATCGTTTCAAATAATCTTTGTATTTCGGGAATAAGCATAAGCAGGACAATAACAATTCCTGCCACTGTCATCATAACCGCCTGCTCGTCGTGGTCGGTTTTTTTGAGGATAAGATTAAGTATAGCCACGATTATCCCGACAGCGGCAATCTTAAATATCAGATCAAGCTCCATAAAAGCTCCTAAATAATGATAATAGCTAGGGCTATTCCGCTGAGAGCGCCTATTTCAGCAAAAGCAGCGCCTTTTTTTGAGTAAGCCTCGCAGGCGGCTTTTTCCAGCAGCGAAAACCTCTCAAGATATACCTCGATAACGCTTTGTGCGCTGTCTGCACCACAGCCTGCAAAGGTTTTACCAAATTCAGCCAGCAGCCTTGTTTCTTCGTTATTCTGCGGAAGAGCAAGACACGCACTCTCCCAGGCGGATATTATGTCGGGCGAATTTGCGGCTTTTACGCTTTTTGCAAATTGTCCGTTTTCCTGCGAGATAAGCTCGTCCAGAGTAGGAGAGCGCAGTTTTATTTCCGCCGAAAAGCTGCGCAGCATAGCGACAGTTTCGCTGAGAAATTTTGCCCGTTTTTTCAGCAGCAGTTTCTTGCTTATTCCTGCATATACACAGGCGGCAAGAGCAGCAAAAGCTATGAACGCACGCATTTTCTCACCTCTGAAATTCTTCCGTCTGGACAATCGCACCGCTTTTAATAACAGCAGCGCAGTCGAAAAATCTCACGACGTCAAAACGCTTTTTAAGCTCGTCAATGCTTGCTGCGTGAGCCGCCGCAATAATTTTTACTCCGCAGAACATACACTGCTCAACAGCGGCGCTGTCGTCTGCAATTTCGTCGCAGATGATGATT
Organism: uncultured Clostridia bacterium; assembly: GCA_947624555.1. GTDB lineage: Bacteria > Bacillota > Clostridia > Oscillospirales > Ruminococcaceae > CAG-115. The sequence goes on along the minus strand of CANQKW010000053.1, from coordinate 4,878 downwards.
TCGGGGCTCATTGTCCGAAGAGCGGTCAAGATGCCGTCTTTTTTTTCCGCTTTGCACATCACATCGGTGTTTTTTCCCACGTCGAAGGAGGCTGTTCCACGAACGCTCCCCGAAATCTCGTTCCTGCTGTCGATTATCGTTACCCGAAAACGTCCTGAGAGCTGTCTTGCCAGATCTCTGAGCATTGTGGTTTTTCCCGAAAGCGGCTCTCCGCCGAGAATAAGCGACTGCGGTTTATGCGAAAAAAACCGATTATAAAGCTCGTCTGCACAGCCTTTTTTCTCGTGGGCAATTCTGATATTAAGTCCCGAAATATCCTTGATAAAATCAATTTTACCGTTTTTGTAGACTGCCGTGCCGCAGATGCCGACTCTGTTTCCTCCGTCGAGGGTAATAAATCCCTGCGCTATTTCATTCTGAAAAGAGTAGACGGAATATCTGCAAATTTCCGCAAAAATTTCGGCTATTTCTTCTGCGGAAAATACCTCTGTACAGAAAAAAGTTTTGCCTCGAATATCGACCACAGCCGCCGCTCTTTCGGAGCGTATCCTTATTTCTGCTATTTCGGAGAGCGGCATTGAAATGTGAATTTTTGAAATGCTTTTAAGGGGCAGTTTTGTCGCTTGTAACATTGAAAATCCTCCTTTTTAATATCCTTTCAAATAATAAACCGTGTTTCTGCTCGTCCTGATAAATTCTATGAGGATATTTTGAAATTAGAACCTGTCCCGAATATTGAAACGCACGTTCGGGAGAATTCGGGCAAAAAAAATCCCTGCTTGAAATTCATCAAGCAGGTAAAATCAAAAAGGAAGAATTTATGAAAAATGTGGACTAACTGATTAATTGGCGGCAGCCGCCATATCATAGCGTGAAAATTCTGCGGTAAATTCGCCAAGACCCTGGGTAATCTGCCTCAGAACCAGCGCAAAATCCTGCATTTCTGCTTCGGGAGCTTCTGCGGTAAGTTCGGTCATACCGTCTCCCACGCTGTTCATACCGAGAACCGAACCTCTTCTTTTGGAGAGCACGCTCATCACATCGCCCTGTTTATCATCGGGAACAAGAATTTTATACGAATCAACAGGTTCAAGCAGATAGGGCTGTGCCTGCTCCATACAGCTGTGGAAAGCCATAGACGCAGCCGTCTTGAATGCAAGCTCCGAGCTGTCTACAGGGTGATAACTTCCGTCGATAAGCGTCGCTTTAATCCTTACAACGGGATAACCGCCGATAATGCCCTTTTCCGAGGACTCCTGCAAGCCTTTTTCAATGGCAGGGAAGAAATTCTTCGGTACAGAGCCGCCGAAAATCTTCTCCTCGAACAGCAATTCGTCCTTATCATACGGCTCAAATTCGATTTTAACGTGTCCGTACTGTCCGTGACCGCCCGACTGCTTTTTATGCTTAGCTTCAATAGTGACCTTTTTGCGAATAGCCTCACGGTAGGGCACTTTCGGCGCCTGAAGAGTAACGTCCATACCGAATTTGCTCTTCAGCTTAGCGACAGCAACGTCAAGGTGCTGTTCTCCCAATCCGCCGATAATGCGCTCGTGCGTTTCGTGATTGTGTACGTATTCAAGAGTTCTGTCCTCTTCGAGCAGGCGTTTTATCGCCGTGGAGAGCTTGCCTTCGTCGCCGTTTGCAGCCAGTTTTACCGCTCTGTAATAGCAAGCCTTCGGAAATTCCATAGCAGCAAGCGGCGCTTTATCCGAAACATCGCACAGCGTATCTCCCGTGTTAGCGTCAAGCTTAGTCACAGCGCAAATATCTCCTGCGTAAACCTCGCCGATTTCCTCCTGTTTTTTGCCGTTTATCGTCACAAGCTTGCCGAAACGCAGCTCCGCACCTGCCGTTGTCAATGGAACGGACTTTGCCGAAAGCTTTCCGCAAACCACTTTTACATAGCTTATTTTTCCTACAAACGGGTCGGCGACCGTCTTGAAAATTATCGCTTTAAGCGGCTTTGTTTCGTCATAATTGAGGACTTTTCCGTCAGCCGTTTCAAGCTTTCTCTCGTTGGGCGAGGGCAGCATTTTTGTCACAGCGTCAAGCAGCATATCTACGCCCGAAAGCGTATCGTTCGCACAGCAAACCACCGGCGTTATCGTACCGTTTGCAACGCCGTCGTGGATACCCTTTACAAGCTCTTCCTGAGTAAATTCCTCTTCGTTGAAGAATTTATCCATAAATTCTTCGTTAGTTTCTGCGACAGCCTCTGCCATAGCGGCACGCAGACCCTTTATTCTGTTTTCGGAGGCAGGCATTTCCACTTCGGTAGGAACGCCTTTTTTGTCGTATTTATACGCTTTCATTGTGATAAGGTTGATGTAAGCCTCAACGGGACCGTTTTTGTCGTAAGGAACAACGATAGGGCATACCGTAGGACCGAAACTTGTTTTCATTTCGGTGAAAACACGGTAAAAATCGCTGTTTTCGACCTCCATACAAGTTACGGCGAGCATTCTTGCCTTGTTCATTTTTTCGGCAAGCTTATAGGACTTTACCGTACCGGGGCAAACGCCGTCTTTTCCGTTTACGCACACGATAACGCTTTCAGCGGCACGTATTCCTTCGTACAGACCGCCTATAAAGTCAAACTGTCCGGGAGTGTCGATAACGTTGATTTTCTTGCCGTCCCAGACCATATTTGTCATAGCTGCGTTTATTGAGATTTTGCGTCTTATTTCCTCTTCGTCAAAGTCACAGACAGTATTTCCGTCGGCGGTATTTCCCATTCTGTCGGTAACTCCGCACTTATACAGCATAGCCTCGACAAGAGCTGTTTTTCCGCTTTCGCCGTGACCTGCCACAACGACGTTTCTTATGTTGTCCGCTTTGAAAGTATTCATAGGTTTTTCCTCCAGATATAAAGTTTGTGGTTGCTTTGGTGTACAAATCGTGCAATAAACGCTCTGTATTTGTTGGCTGTCAGCTTTTCGCCCTCGAAGGGAAAGAAAAGCCTAAGCTGCTGTGTATATTGTACCATATTTGTTCAGAAAATGCAAGTGTTTTTGTGAATTTTTTCGGCAAAATATAAATATTTCGTAAAATGACTTGAATAAATCGTCGAAATGATGTATAATTAAGGTGTATTGGGATTTATTATTTCACTATTTAAAAGAAATTGCCGTCACCAAATCTTTTTGGATAGGAGCTGAAAATATGATAATTCTCCCCGATCAGGTCACCGAGGCGCTCAACCGTCTTGAAAGCGCAGGTTTCGACGCATTTGTTGTCGGTCCTTGCGTCCGTGAGATGATTATTGGAAATTCTCCGCAGGATTTCGACATTGTTACAAATGCTGCGCTTAACGATATACTTTTCGCTTTCCGTGAGTACCGTCTGTCCGAAGAGGGCATTTCCCGGGGAGAAATTCTCGTGACAATATTGGGAATGGTCATTCAGATCTCACCCTACCGCCGTGAAGTTGTAGGAAACCGTGCAATGTACGCCGAAGATCTCGAAACCGACCTCTCCCGACGGGGATTTACAATGAACGCAATCGCCTACTCCCCGAAAACAGGTCTTATCGACCCTTATGACGGAAAATCCGCCTTGACAGGCGAGATAAAACAGGTGGTTGCTATCGGCGAAAATGTCACCGTAAACGTCAATATCGGCGGAAAACCCACGGCAGAAACCGTCTACGATATGTCGAGGAGCTTTACGATACAGCCGTCACGTCTGCTTGAGGCAATTCGCTACTGCGCAGAGGACGAGTACGAAATCGAAGAAAAGACACGTGAGTGTATGCGTGCAAATGCGTCCTGCTTTGAGTATGCGGACGCCGACTCGCTCCGCACGGAACTTCAGCGTATAGTTATGGGAAAATTTGCCGCCCGTGCGCTTGAAAAGAACGCAGATATTCTCAAATACGTTCTTCCCGAAATAGAGCCGTGTATCGGCTTGGACCAGCGGTCCTGCCACCACAATTTTGACGTCTGGACGCATATTTCAAAGTCCGTGGGATTTGCTCTGCCCGAACCCGAAATACGTTTTACAATGCTTTTTCACGATTTGGGCAAGCCTGATTGTATGTATATCGACTCGAAAGGACAGGGGCATTTCAAGGGTCACGGAGAGCGCAGTCGGCTGCTTGCAGAGGGCATAATGCGCCGCCTTGAATTTCCCAAGGAATTGATGTCCGAGGTGAGCTGGCTTGTTTATCATCACGATGTTGACATTCCCGAAGAGCGAAAGGAGCTTAAACTGCTTATCCGCGATTTAGGTGCGTCGGATCTGAAGAAACTGCTGCACTGCGAAATAGCGGACAGCCGTGCAAAGCTTGAGGACAGCGAGCCTGAGCAGACGGTAAAACTCAGGGCGAGCCTTGCCGCATTGAACGAGATTATGGAAACAGGCGAGTGCTATGATATAAGTCAGCTTGCCATAACGAAACAGGAGCTTATTGAGCGTCGTCTTGTGAGGTCTGACGAAGAGGCGGACCGTCTTATGAACGCTTTGTTTGACGTGGTGCTTGATAAGCCTTCGTTCAACAACAGACTTATGCTTTTGGATATGGCTGAAACGAGTAAATCCAAGCTGGAACAGCTTGAAGAAGCACGCAGGAAAGCTTTGAGCGAAAAAGCGCACAAAAACCGCAGAAACGAGCCGGTTTTTAAAAAGGAAAAACGATAAAAAAAGGGAATTAAAGTTTTCGATACTTTAATTCCCCTGCATAACTATCAGCGCAGCGCCTTCGTGAACGGTTATTTCCGCAAAATCTGCGATTATCTCGTTGCTTACCCCCAGCGGAAAATCTTCCGTAAACCTTTGATTTTTTGCAGGATATTTTACGCCGGTTTCTGTGACGAGAGCTGCTCCTCCGTAGGCAAAAACCGAAAGATACCCCGAAAATCCGGCAATTTTTCTGCT
>CANQKW010000052.1 GCA_947624555.1 uncultured Clostridia bacterium | reverse complement strand
TCTATAATTATATGCTTTGTGCAGAGGTTATTGCAACACTTTTCTGCTTTGTGTTGCATTTACTTTTGCATTTGACGCTTTATTTTCTGCATTGGCAGAAAACAGCTTGACTTTTACGGTTTAATGTGGTAAACTGTATGTAAAAGGAGGAAATCAATGACACGAATTGACAGGGTTCGCGAAAACTACGAGAATGTGACCGACAGGCTTTTTTCCGATAATGCCGCATTTGCGGAGTATCTCAAATTCGCGGGAAAGTTTTTTAAGCTGCCGTCGGCGCAGAGTATGACTGTCTACGGCGTAAAGCCCGATGCGGCTATGGTCGCGGAATACGACACTTGGACGCGGTTTGATCGCCACGTCAAGCGCGGAACGAGCAGCATTGCCGTACTTGAAAACGGCAGTCTTAAACACCTTTTCGACATTTCGCAGACGAACGGATCTAAAATACCGTATCAATGGACGCTCGACAAGGATACGGCGAACGCGCTTATAGAGGAAACGTTTCAGCGCGAGGGACAGCGGTTTAACTCTTTTTCGGGCGTGATAAACTACTACGGCTCGGCAAAGGTGCGTGAAAATCTCGAAAACGTGATCAACTCGCTGAATATTCCCAAAGAGAGCCGCAAGGCATTTGAGAAGTCGTATATTTCAATGACCCAGCACCTTATCGCGGCGCGGTGTGAGCTGGGTGGTAAATTCACTTACAGCGGCACTTTGGATTTATCTGCGTTGAATATGCTCCATAGCAAAGCCGAAAAGGAAAAGCTGTGCGAGTTTGTTCACTTGTCGGGAAAGTCTGTGCTGATGTCAATAGAGAGGTCTATCAACAATATTTTAATGCAGGAAAGGACGGTTGACTATGGAAGAAATAAAGCAGATATGGTGCGAGGAGGACAAGAAGTTTTATCCCGAAACCAAAACGGAGAACGGCAGGACGTACAAGCTCGATCCGAAAACATTCGTGTATCTGGAGCAAATGGAACTCGGTCTGACGGACGAGGAACAGGCTCTGATGAACGAGGACATCGGGCATTACGGAATGAAGTGGAGGGAGTATATGACGGAGAACCACCCCGAAGTGATACCGTCGCTGGAGGGACGGCTGAAATGGGAACTGATACCCCGACAGATAGACAAAGAGGCTCTGGAGTATCGGGAGTTGCTGCGGAAACAGTACGCGAAAGAGAACCCTCGCCCGAAAACGTTCACGGAGATAGCGGCTTGGGAGAAAACGCTCGGAATGATGATAGACAGGGCGATAATGGAGGACATAGTTCTTCAGTACAGAGAGTGACAGACAATGAGGTTGATACATATATCAACCCCGACACACAACAAGCGGAGGAAAGCGTTTCCCCCGCTTTTTCTGTTGACGATATAAAGCTGATAGTCAATAATATCTCGCGGATCAGCGATAATCTCAACGAGAATTATAACGGCGAGTATCAAGAGTATACTCTTGCAAATTACGCTTTTTCACATTCGGGCGCGGAATATGACTTAAATCTTTCGGTACACGATAATGTGAGTAATATGCTTGCGAACGGCGAGTATGGTTTTCTTACCGAGTATCTCCAAACGATCTACAATGAAGCATTTGCGGAGCGCATTTTGCTCGATGAGGGAGTGATCGCGGAAAACACTCTGCCTCTTATCGAGGAACATACAAAAAAATCCGAGATGTCGCTGAACATTCCGGCTGATCTGGATAAGTTCTATATAAATAAGGAAAGCGAGAGCGTGACTTGGGTTTACTTCAATCCCGACAGCAGCGCAGGCGGTCAACTTGTTTACAATAATATCACGTTCGATCAGCTTTTTGACGCGCTTGAAAGCGATAATATTACCGAGGTACTTACGCACTCCGCGCGCACGGAACTTGTGGACATTGACAATCCTGTTTTTCAGAGCCGTGCGAAATATTTCCTTGCGGATAATGAGGATTTCAGCTTTAACGGCGATTGGGATAAGGAGAAACTATCCGCTATTGTTGAGCCTACCTACTCGATCTATCAGCTTAAGAGCGGTGATGATCTGAGAGATTACCGTTTCGCTGATATGTCGGAGCTGCGTGACAGAGGGCTTACCGTTGACCGCGATAATTATAATAAGGTATACAGCGGCAGACTTAATGATGGTGAAACGCTTGATGACCTTTATACAAAGTTCAATGTAAACCGCCCCGAAGATTTTAACGGTCACTCTATGTCCGTTGGAGATGTTATTGTAATAAGACAGGACGGTAAACAGACCGCACATTATGTTGACGGAGCTGGTTTTGAGGAAATCCCCGATTTTTCGCTTGAAAAAACAATGAGAGCGGTTGAGATTTTTAAAGCGAAAACTGCCGAACAATTCTCCCCCGTTGACGGACAGACCGCTCACGATATTGAGGACACGGTGCGCGATTATGTACAAGGCGTTCTTAATGACGGCGGTATTGATGCTGAGATCGTAGACCTCGCGGTGACAGGCTCTCGTTCGCGCGGTCTGGAAAGCGACGGCTCGGATATTGACGTGGTGATCGAGTTTTCTTCCGAGTTAAAGGAGGACGCGCTGTTTAATATTCTTCACGAACAGGCGTTTGATGTGGGCGGTATCGCGATTGATATAAACCCTATCCGCAAGGAAGAAACGGGTACTCTCGGTGAATATCTGGAGAACGCCGAAAAGACGATAGCGGAAAATCACGAGCGCAAGGCGGCTGCCGTTCCCTCTGCGGATAACATTGACCGTATTTCCGAGATCATCTCCGAGGTGCGGCACGGGAAAACCGCACAAATTATCGAAAACGCCGAAAAAGATGTGATTATCGAGGACGCTCGTAAAAAGAAGTTTTCCAACATTCGGCTCGGCTACAATGTTGACAGCGGATTTAATCTGACTGCCGATACCGACAGGCAAAAGGACGTTATAATAACGGTTTTCGGTCGGAACGAACAAGCAGTCCGCGATTACTTAACGAAAAACGCGAAAGAAATAGACATCGTTGAGGAAAAAAGCACCATTCAATTCGGCTATTTGGGTAACGGTTTGACAGTTTATGACGTTTCCAAGTGGGATAACGAGATAAGAGATTACCCCACGATAGCGCATATCTCCACCGAGGGAATTGTGAATTACAGAGCGGAAAAGTCCACACTTGACCCCTCGGATATAGCGAGAATAGAAGCGCAGGCGTTACAGCTTAAACAGGAATTTACGGAAAGCTGGAACAAACTCTCGTATGAACAACGTTTGCAGAGAGTTCTTGACGGCGCGAACGCTCTTGCAAAGCCTGATTGGAACGTTTTCTTTGCGGATAAGACCGCGTTGACGGGTGAGGAAATTGTTAAAAAGTACGAACACGCCATAATCTTCAAGGACGAGCAATTCCCCACCGCCGAAAAGTCATTGACGGCGTACCGTGTTGGCGATTTCTATGAGCTGTTCAACGAGGACGCGCACGTTTCATCGGATTTATTGGGTCTTAGCCAAACCACACGGCAAGGAAAGCCTATGACGGGATTTCCGCAGCACACGTTTGAAAAAAACAGACAGCAACTCGCAATGCTGGGATATTATCTGAAAATCGGTGACGAGCGCGAGATGGATAAAATCCTCAACGCGAACGCCGCTCCCGATAAGTCCTCTGCCAAAAGCCCCAACGAACTGCGCGTAGGCGATCTGGTGCGCGGTGACGGTGCGATATGGCGTATCACCGATATTAACGGCGATTTCTCAATAAATTTTGAGAATATTGACAAAACGGCTAATATTTCGGTTTCATCTTTTTGGGGGCATTGGAAAGAACGTTTTGCCGAAAAAAATTATAGCTTTTTTAGCCCTGCGGAACTGACAGCAGAACAACTCCGCGAGATAAATGCTCCCTCCGCAAAGCCGAAACCTAAAAAGCCCCAAGCGGAAACCGTTCAGCAGGACAGCGAACAGCTTAGCCTTTTTGACGAGCCGACAAGGGAGGCGGATATTCCCCAAGAGAACTATATCGGCGGTGTTGACATTGAACGTGCGTTGACCTACGATATTGTTCATAACGGTACGGTCGTAATGTTCGGCAAATTCGACATTGAGGAAGATTATCGCATAAGTGGCGGCGATATGAAAGAGTTTGCGAAATTACTCGCAAAGGAATACGGGTATAGCGGTCATAGCGGAAACGGCAAGGTACGCGGCGTTAATTATGATCCCAAAGGCATTACAATGCGAATAGAACTTGAAAACGGCGAGGAAACAAGCGTAACGTGGAATTGGAGAAAGGTTGCCGACCGTATTGCTGGGCTTATAGAAAACGGCGAATATATTTCTCAAGACGAAATAGACAAGCGGATAAAGTATTATCAACACGAGTTTTCGCTTGGCACGGAAAGTCCTTATTACGACAAGGCTAAAAGCGTTCTCGATCACTACGGCTTGCTCCCCGAGCAGACGAAAACCGAAACATTGACCGTGACCGATGCGCAAGAGCTGGAAAAAGGCGATAAAATCCGCTATGAGGGCAAGGAATGGACGGTCGGTATGGTCGGCGATTATCTTATTTCTCTGAATAGTTCGTCCGGCGAACATAAAAACATATATAACGCCCTTGAAAAAAAGTGGTATGACGAGCTGAACGAACGCGGCTTTGAGTTTATCACGGTGGCAGATGAACCCGTTATATCGGAGAATACTGCGGCTGAACTCAATCGCGCAAAGGAGCTTATCAACGATTTCTGCGAGAATGAGTATGACGGTGAAGTCGCGGATTTCTCCGATTTGTCGCGGGTTGCAATTGCCTATACCGAGGACGAGGAAACGGGTCTGCCGATCAACATTTACGCCGATTTGGTACGCAACCGTATAATAACGCAGTTTAACAATGTTACCGTAAAGGTTGACGAATACACTTCCCTTGCCGAAATGAACGAGGTCGCTCTGCCCGAATTGAATTTCGATGAACTGATACTCGACGCCATAACGTACAAACAGCCTACGATCACTTGTAACTTTAGCGAGAACAGAGTATTTACGGCAGATAAAACCTATACGGTTGCCGAGTTTGACGAAATAATGAAACAAGCCGACGATAGGCGCGTTGCGGGTAAAAAAGCGGCGATAAAGTTTTACGGCTCGGAAAGAGCGTGGTCGGAGGCGGAGAGAAAGAGAGTATCTTCTTCTGATCAATTCGCGGAATATCTCGGATATGACAAGACAAGTTTTACCGTGAATATGCCCGGTGGCAGCAGTTTTACCGAACGGCAGGACATAGGCAGCGGCTATGGCGGTGTGATTAACTTTTTAAGCAAGATCGACAGATACAAGGATATAGTACCGCTGTTGGAAAAAGCACGTTACGAGCAGAACGCTGACAGGGTCGCGGCACTTAACGGCAATTACAATTGGGAAACCTTTTCGGAGAAAGATTTTAATGAACTCACCGCCGCGATCAAGGCGCACGATACCGAAAATCGCAAGGACGTTTATTCGATTTCTCCGCAGACAAGCAGTGCTGCCGCTTTTCAGTTAGAGGTCGGCGTGGCAACAAGCAACGAGGAATGGGCGTTAAGCTATGACCTTTATGACAAGGAGGACGGAGATATAATTCAAGTCGGACACTACAACGAAAGCGAGATACCCGACTATTTCTCTTTTGTCAAATCGGCTGAGAGCAACGTACAAAAGAAAATAACCGAAACGATAGACGCACGAGCCGTCGAGATCAGCAGACCCATGAAACAGGAGCGCACCGAGGATAATTTCTCCGTTATCCAAGAATTTACTTTTGATAACGAGAAAAGCCGCGCCGCAACAAAGGACTTTGCACTTTCAACGGGCGCAACCGTGAGCGAAATCCCCGAAAAGGCGTTGAAAAGCGGTTTGTACGGAATAAAAGTTGAAACGTGGGAAAGCCGCGCCGATGAAATAAAGGATTTCGCGGCGGCGCAAAATGCCGTTAATACCCAAGAGTGGGGCGTTCATCAGGTAGTGACCGTTAATGATATGAGCGGAGCTGACTACAAGTATGATTATCGCTCTCTCGCGGAAGCCATTGAAACCGCGGACGGATATGCAAGCGGCACTAGACAGGAAATGTACGGCGAGTTTGTAAAATACGACGGCGCGGTAGTATACAATAAGGAAACTTTGAAAATTGAGCATAAGGTCGGAGAATTTGACGTGCGCTCGATTTTCAGCGAGGAACTCCTCAAGGCAAACGGAATTGACGTTCCCGACAGAAAGACAGAAACGGCGGTCGAGGAAAAGCCCGTCGAAACGGAGAACATTCAGCAAGAGCAGTCGAACGAAATCAAGGCTGGCGATAAGTTTATGTATCACGGTAACATCGTAACAGTCACGGACGATAACGGTATCTACCCCGATGATATAGTCATTACCCGCGAGGAAAAGGTAGGCGGCGTGGCTGTCGCGGTGACGGAGAACGTTAATGCGGCGCAATTCGCTCGTGAGGCAAAGCGTATCACGCCCGAAGTGAATAAGTCCGAACAGACGGAAGAACTGCCCATTGAGATAAAAAATCTCGCGCAGCTCAAACGCGCCTTGACAGTCGGCACGGAATTTGAAATCACATCATACATTCGCGATGATGTTGTAAATCAATTGCGGCGGGTAAACGACGCTGATACAACGGCGATTTACAGTATTCGCCCTGATGTACCCGATGATAAAAGCACTACTTTGGCGAACAACGGGCGCGGCTCATATTTACCGTGGGAGAAAGCGTCCGATTGGGAATTTGTGAACGGCTCTTGTACCGCATACCGCAGAGGTATGGAGCATACCGAGGAAAACAAGTTGTTTTCAATTAAGGTAAGACCCCGCGTCCTTAAACAGGAGCGCGGCGCAGAAAATCTTCAGACCGCAGAGATTACAAATCCGCTTATTAAGGAATTGGCGAAAACCTTTCCGGCAGATACCGCCGAGCAGCTTTACAACGCCTTTGAGGGCGCGAAAATGGCTGATTGGGATAGTAACCAAGCGAAAATAAACCGCGTAAAACGCGCTCTCTACAACATTCTCGGCAACGAGGAACAGACGGAGAGCGCGTTCGCTGTTTTAGCAAGTGGAGGAACAGCACAACGATCCACGGATAATATTTTGGATAAGCTCGATGCTGTTAAGGACAGCGACGGCTACGCCGATTTGAAAGCGGACGTTGAGATATTGTTACGGGACAAGAACGGCGATAGCCTTGTGGGAGTTAAATCCGATGTATGGCTGAAAAAGCTGAGTGAGATGTCCGCAGATGAGCTGCGCGAATACGCAAATCATTATGAAAAGGGGCAATTAAACGCTTATGGGTCGCTCAATTTCGACGAGAAGTTGAACAAAATCGCGCAAACGGCGAATACCAAAATTGACTACACAATTACAGACGAGCATTTGGGTGAGGGCGGCGCAAAAGAGAAATTCGCGGCAAATATCGCGGCAATTGAAACGCTGAAACGAATTGAAAGCCGCAATCTTAATCTTGCCGCGGATATGTTCAAAGCGCAGAACGCCACTCCCGAAGAACAGGAAACGCTCTCAAAATATGTCGGTTGGGGCGGCTTGTCACAAGCGTTTGACCCGAATAACGAGGCTTGGGCAAAGGAATATCAGCAGTTAAAGGAGCTGCTTACCGAAAGGGAGTACCGCGCCGCAAATGCCTCCGTGCTTAACGCACATTATACATCTCCCACGGTTATTCACGCTATCTACAAAGGTTTGCAGCACCTCGGCTTTAAGGGCGGAAATATTTTAGAGCCTGCAATGGGTGTTGGCAACTTTTTCGGCGCAATGCCCGATGATATGCGAAAAAACAGCAATTTAAGCGGCGTTGAACTCGACAGCATATCCGGGCGAATAGCAAAACAGCTTTACCCGACAGCAGATATTCAAGTAAAGGGCTTTGAGGAAACGAATTTCCCCGACAACTTGTTTGATGTGGCGGTCGGAAACGTTCCTTTCGGCAGTGTACCCATTTCGGACAAGCGTTACAATCGCGAGAATTTCTTTATCCACGACTATTTTCTCGCGAAATCGCTTGATAAGATCGCGCCAAACGGCATTATGGCAATGATAACCACAAAAGGAACTCTCGACAAGAAAAGTCCGAAGGTGCGTGAATATCTCGCAAGACGCGCCGATCTGATAGGTGCTATTCGATTACCGAATAATGCCTTTAAAGCAAATGCGGGTACGGAGGTCACAACGGATATTCTGTTCTTTCAAAAGCGCGAAGAAATGGCGGTTGAGCTGCCCGATTGGTGCTATCTAGGCAAAACTCCCGATGGCGTTCCCGTCAATAATTACTTTGTTGATCACCCCGAAATGATACTCGGAACGATGAAACAAGGTATGGAATACTCTATGTACGGCAACGCGAACGAAACGGCTTGCGTACCTATCGCGGGAGCAAAACTCGCGGAACAACTAGAAAAGGCGGTCACTAATCTCAAGGTAAACCGCGCTCTGCAAATACACAACGAGGAACGCGCAAAGCGTGAGGGAGTTATTCCGGCAACAGCGGATGTTCGCAACTTTACGTTCGCCGAGGTGGACGGATTGATGTACTACCGCGAAAACAACATTATGACCGCTGTGGTGGACAAAGACAACAAGCCCATATCGGGCAAAAAGTTAGAGCGTCTGAAAGCGTTGAACGAGCTGCGGAAAACGTTCCGCACGATACTCACGGCACAAGAGAACGACTGCTCGGACGTACAATTACGGGAATATCAGAAGATACTCAATAATCAGTATGATATTTTCGTCAAGAAATACGGCTACATCAACGACAGCGCGAATTTGCAGGTATTCGGCAAGGACGATGATTACAACTCGCTTTGCGCCCTTGAAGTGATAGACGAGGAAACCAAAAAGGTTGAAAAATCCGACTTTTTCAGCAAGCGCACGGTCAAGCACTTTGCAGAGATAGATCACGTTGATACTCCGCAAGAGGCTATGCACGTTTCGATAGATATGCACGGACGGTTGGATTTTGAGTATATGGCTAGACTGTGCGATAAAGAGCCGCAAGAGGTGGTAGACGCGCTGGTAGCCGATAATCTGATATACCTCAACCCGAATAAAGCAAGTACCGAAAAGCCGTATGAGGGTTGGGAAGAAACCTCGGAATACCTTTCCGGCAATGTGCGGATAAAACTCCGCGCCGCCGAACTCGCCGTCAAGGATAATCCGGCATACCAAAGAAATGTCGAGGCACTTACGGCGGTTATCCCCAAGCGCATTGAGGCAGGCGATATTGCGGCGCGTATTGGTGTGCATTGGGTAGATGTTAAGGACTATCAGAGATTTCTGGAGGAAACCGCGCAGGCGCGTTTTGCCGAACCTCTGCGCCGCGCGATAAACGGCGAATATAAAATAGGGCGCAAAGGCTCTGACAGGAGCGCGGCGGCAACGCAGATACACGGAACGGGGCGTATGAACTCGCTGGAGATATTTGAAAATCTGCTCAACAACCGTGATGTGGTGGTAAAAGACAAGAAGATTGACCCCGAAACGCTGAAGGAATACTACGTCATCAACAAAAAGGAAACAGAATTAGCGCAAGACAAGGCAAGCAAGATGAAAGCGGCGTTTACTCGGTGGCTGTGGTCTGACCCCGAACGCCGCGAGAGATATGTTACGCGCTACAATGAGTTATTTAATTCACTTGTCGGAAGAAAATTTGACGGCTCACACCAAACGTTTCCGGGAATGTCCCCATACATCAAACTGAAACCACATCAGCTTGACGCGGTAGCCAGAGCGAAATTCGGCGGCAACACCCTTTTGGCGCATTGCGTGGGAGCAGGCAAGTCGTTTGAAATGGTGGCGGCAACAATGGAGAAAAAGCGGCTCGGTTTAATAAACAAGGCTTGCGTGGTCGTGCCTAAATCGCTTGTCGGGCAGATGTCCGCCGAGTGGCTGCGGCTCTACCCTCAAGCTAGGATATTGACGGCAAGTGAGAATGATTTCTCAAAGGATCGCCGCCAGAAATTTATCGGTCGCTGCTGCACGGGCGAATATGATGCCGTAATAATGTCATACGAGCAGTTTGAAAAAATCGGAATGTCTTTTGAGTACCGCCGTGATTTTATTCAGCGCGAGATTGACGGTCTTACAAAGGGCATAAACGATCTGGAGAGCGATTACAGACGTGCAAGAGAAGATCGCGGCACTATCAAGGATATGGAGCGCATAAAGAAACGGCTTGAAACAAAGCTGAAAAAGTTGATCGAGGATAACGGCAAGGTTAAGGATACATCGCTCGACTTTGAACAGCTCGGCTTTGACAGCATTGTCGTGGACGAGGCTCACAATTATAAAAACGGGCTTGTGGTTACAAAGATGAGCCGCGTTGCGGGAGTACAGACAACCCCTGCGCAGAAATCTGAGGATATTCTGATGAAAACGCAGTACCTCAACGAAAATTACGGCGAAAAGAACTTGATTTTTGCTACGGGAACGCCCGT
>CANQKW010000051.1 GCA_947624555.1 uncultured Clostridia bacterium | reverse complement strand
CAGAAAACCGCAGCAACGATTGCGGCTTCTTACCACCCGATTAAGTCCGAGGGTGTCCGTGAGAAAATCAAGCTGGAGATAGACAGGCTCGTGTATTATATGGCAGCAAAGAAATGCAAGAAATGGTGTAAAAAGCATAAAATATAACCCGATATATTGACAATTTTAGACTGTTATGGTATAATTATAATACCGATAGATCTTTTCGTGGAGGTAAATCTATATGTCTGAATTTTTTATGAATGATAAATATAGGGTCTTACATTGTATGGCTAATCGGCAGATTTCTGTTAATAACGAGCTTATAGTTAAATTATCGCAACAAGAAATTGCTAATATATTACATTTTACAAAAACAAAAGTTAATACGATAATTAGCGAATTAAAATCAAATGGCTATATTATTCAACTCAGCCCACGTGGAAAGTATTCGCTTACCAATAAAGCTAATTCCGAACTTAAAAAAATAAGCAACCAGGAGGTTATGCAATGAATTCAAATACAATACCATTAGAAGCCGAAACCAGAATACTTATCGACAGAAGTCTTGAAAATCTTGGTTGGAAATTAAGTGGCAAAGAACAAAATGTATTTTACGAACAGCCCAAAACTGAAGCGGAGAAAAAGAAGCTTGGTGGTAAAAGGCCTGATTATGTTCTTTATTCTAAAGAAAGTGATAAACCCCTGATCGTCATTGAAGCTAAAAAGAAAGGCTCTCGCATTGACACTGCATTAGAACAGGGTATAAACTATGCAAGAGCAATAGAAGCTCCACTTGTATTTGCAACTGATGGGGTGTTTTGTAAAGCATTTCATACTGTAGCAAACAGACCGCCTATTCTTAATGGCGAAGAAGTAGATGAATTTATGCGTGAAGCTCTAGCTTTACGTTATTTGACTTCATATGAAGTAAATACTGTAAGTCCTAAAGTTCAATATGACCGAAAAGAACTTATCAGAATTTTCGATGAAGCTAATAATATGCTTCGTGGCGAAGGTCTGCGCGCTGGTATTGAGCGCTTTGGCGAATTTGCAAATATTTTGTTCTTAAAACTTATTAGCGAGAGTGAACAAATTAAACGCGAAAGTGGCATTCAAACTAAGTTTGATATTGCTTGTAGCTGGGATAGCATTAAGCAGATTCCTTCTTCTACTCGAATAGAATATATAAATAAAACAGTTTATGATAAATTAAATGCTCTATATTGCACCGATATTTTTACGCCATTGCAGATCAGAGATGCAAGCATATTGAAGGAAATTATGGATAAACTTGACCCTCTTATGCTTACCGATGTGGATAGTGATGTTAAGGGCGATGCCTTTGAATATTTCTTGAAAGCTTCCACCTCTACGAAAAATGATTTGGGTGAATACTTTACACCTCGTCATATTGTAAAAACAATGGTTCGTTTGGTTAATCCTCAGATTGGCGAAACCGTGTATGATCCTTTCTGCGGAACGGGTGGTTTCTTGATTGAGAGCTTTCGTCATATTTACAACAATATGGCGAGAACAGACGCAAATCTTAAAATTTTGCGTGAAAGTACCGTTTACGGTCATGAAATCACTAACACTGCTCGTATTACAAAAATGAATATGATTCTTGCAGGTGATGGACACAGCAACATTGTAATGAGAGACAGCCTTGCTAACCCTATTGATGGAACAACTACCTACACTGACGAAAAAGGTGTCGTTCATCATAACGGATTCGATATTGTGCTTGCTAATATGCCGTATTCTCAGAAAACCAAGCACGGTAGCCTTTATGATCTACCAAGTACCAACGGTGACAGCATATGCGTGCAACATTGTATAAAAGCAATCAATAGTGCTGCCGAAAACGGTAGAATGGCATTAGTTGTACCAGAAGGCTTCTTGTTCCGCAAGGATCTCGCTAAAACGCGTGAGTATTTGTTGGAACATTGTCAGCTCCAGAGCATTATTTCGCTGCCTCAAGGTGTCTTTTTACCGTACACAGGTGTTAAGACCGATATTATATATGCAACTAAAGTCAATAAAAAGCTCAAGTCTTCCGAGAGGAAAAAGAGCTTCTGGTATTTTGATGTAAAGAGCGATGGTTACACACTTGATAATCATCGTCGTAAACTTGATACGCCAAGCGATCTGACTAAATATGAAGAATATCGAAAGTTAGATGAAGAACAGACTGATGATATGATGAAAGTGGGGTTTGAAGTAATCCCGCTTGATGAGGTTCGCCAAAATGCCCACATCCTTGTTGGTAGTAGGTATAGGAGTTTTGAGGAGAATAATTCTACTTGTCCAATGATATGTTTGGGGAATGAGAATTACTTTATCGTTTATTCTGGTGGCACTCCGAACAGTACCATTCCCGAATACTGGAATGGCGATATCAATTGGATTACCCTTTCAGATCTTCCTTCTGGTGATTTTATATCTGAAATAGTCGATACTGAACGCACCATTTCAGAATCTGGACTAAATAATTCAAATGCAAAACTTCTCCCCGTCAATACTGTAGTTGTTTCGACTCGAGCAACTATTGGAAGAATTGGAATCGCACGCACAGAATTAGCGACTAATCAAGGTTTTAAGAATGTTATTATAAAGAATACTGATGAAGTTTTACCCGAGTATCTGGCATATATTCTTACAACCAAAAAAGGCGAAATGATTCAGATGGCCAGCGGTGCAACTTTTAAAGAAATCTCCAAAGAGAATTTCTGCAAAATACAGATTCCGCTACTTCCAATAGAGAAGCAGAGAAAACTTATCGCTGATATTGATAGTTATCGACACATTATATCTGGCGCACAGGCAATTGTATTGAATTATATGCCAAAGATTACATGTCAGGCAGATAGCTACAAAACTATTGAAGAAATTTCAACATTTAAACCTACAAAAAATGAGGTTAGGGGGATGCCGCAAGATACATTAGTTTCATTCGTCCCTATGTCTGATATCAATGCTTTTGAAGCTTCTTTTGAGCCTAAAGAAAACCGTAGGATTTCAGATGTTCTTTCTGGATTTACCTATTTTAGAGATAATGATATTCTTCTCGCAAAGATAACGCCTTGTTTTGAAAACGGAAAGGCCGCTATTGCTCGGAATTTGACGAATGGTATTGGCTTCGGCTCAACTGAGTATATCGTAATTCGTGCTAATACATCTCTTGTATATCCAGAGTGGATTTTCTATCACATCAACACTCCTGAATTTATTGGTGGTGGAAAATCATTTATGACAGGAACTGCCGGTCAACAACGAGTTGACATTAATTATGTCAAACAATATCGTATTCCAGTCCCTTCTCTTGAAGAACAAAAAAAGATTCTTGACCAAATAAGATATGAACAGTCTTTAATTGAGCCTTCCAAGCAGCTTATAAAAGTCTTTACAGAAAAAATTGAATCTCGTATAAAGGAAGTTTGGGGTGAGTAAATATGTCAGATGTAGTTGATTATACCGAGGTGCCTTACCTACAAGAAATATTAAATTATCTTCCCATTGATCCTGCTGATGAAGAAGACGTAATCAATTACATTCAGAACATTACCAATCTCATTGCAGTCAACTATAAATATGGGCAATACCAGTTCTCATATTTTGGTCTCCATCTTCTTTATATGACCTATATCTATTGTACGGCGTGGAAAATTGGGCAAATTGAACCTGAGCGTTATAAAGATGCTATCGTTTTTGCACGCCCGTACAATGGAAGGGAAAAAGAACTGAAAATTGAAGATGCAGATTCTATTTTTGCGTATAGCTTGATCCCAGAAAAAGATATCGCAAGGCTGTTTAAAATTATTGACTTGGATAGGTCGCAAATTTCAGTCGTTGGAGATTTGGTTGATACAAGAAACGAAATGGCACACGCATCAGGAAAATTTGAAATACTGACAGAAGATGGTTTTGATGTTAAAGCAAACAGTATTCTTACATCTATATCTTCTATTCATAGGTGTATGGATAAGTTGATTCGTAAGTGGTTCGCAGAAGTGCTGCTGAGTTTTTGCCAAGGTGAATATGATGGTTACGACAATCCCAGGGACGTTATTTCTGAACAGATGATCCAATCATTTAAGCTGTCTGTGAATGAACTGCTTATCTGCAATGAAATGAGTGTAAGTAAATTAATAACCGCACATCGTGGTTATCAATCCAAACTCAAAGATTTTAAGAAAGCTGTATCTGATCATTGTCAAGAAATGGGTTACATATAAATATTTCTACATTAGTTAAAACTTATAGTAACATTGCTTTTGGGAAAAGGTGTTCAAAATGAGTAATGAGTTTTGAATTTCGTTATAAATTTAACCTAAAAAAGCTTGATATAGCAAGGTTGAATGTTGTTAAAACTATCAATAGTGAATTGTTGTGCTATCGCAGAGTTCTATGTACTTATGATATAGCCGCTTGCAAGGGTGACTACTGTTCCTTATAGAGCAGTCGGAAATGTATATGTACTATGGCTAATTTGCTTTACGATAGCAAAATAGCACCCCCCTACACCGCATAATCTATGTGGTGTAGGGGCTGTTATCATTACTTTCGCTAGTAGCAATGTTCCCAAATCTGCTGACGAAGCACCTTACAAGTGTTTTGTTGAGAGCATAAATTCGCTTGATTATGCGGAGTACACATAATAACCGCCGCATTTGCTCTTGCATTTGCGGCGGTTTACACATATTACGATTAACCGACAATCTTATACTTAACGGGAATAGAATTATCTGACTGCAACAGCCCCAACATTCTCCGAGCCGTGCCGAGCGGGACATTGGTTCCTGCCTCCCACGCTTCAACGGTTTTCGGGGAAACACCCATAAGAGCCGCGAACGTGCTTTGCGTCATATTCAGAGTATGCCGCAAGGACTTTATCTCCTCCGCAGTGAAATCGGGAATAGGAGCAACAGTGCATTTCATAACACGGACTGTTCCCTTGCCCTTTTCGTACTCAACAGCTTCGTTCAAGCCTGTCATAATGCTTTCGTAAACGCTCATAATCATCACTCCTTCTCTGAAAGTGCCATTTCCAATGTGCTAATCATCTTGGCGATATTGTTACGTTCGGCTTTGCTTAGGTTATCCTTTTCACTTTTAGGATATGCGGTAATCAGATAAATGCTCTCATACACCACAAAATCCACATAGCAAACTCTCACACTGCTGCTTTTGCCTCTGCCTTCGAATGCGAAACGCAACTTGCGCAAACCGCCCGTGCCTTGCATAACATCGCCCTTTTCAGGATTGAGCAACAACTCCTCTTGCAATCGGCGCAAATCATTATCGTCCAAGCCCATACTTTTCCAACATCTGTCGAATTCGGGCAGCATTACAAACTTCCTAGTCATTATATCACCTTTCACCTATATTATACCCTATCAAATAGGAATTGTCAATATGTTTTTGGGTTATTGTATGTGAAAAAATTTGAGAGACACGCCGTAAATTGTTCTTTGTTTGTTCTTTATTGTTACGAAAAACCTCAAAAAGTTACTGGAAGTGAGCTTTTTGAGATGTGCCATAAATGGCTCTATAATGCGGTTTTTCTGATTTTTCGATAAGATACAAAGTGCAACGGGGGATTTTCGATTCCCGTACGGGTCACCATTAAACATTCTCGGAAACAGCGTAATAGCGTTGTTTCCGAGTTTTTTTATAGCGATTGGATTTGTATGCTGTTTGTGATTAGGTTAGTTCAAATTTCAATCAGTCCATAGCCCGTGACACTCTCGTCTGTGCAGTCTGGAACATATGGGAATAAACGTTCAAAGTCGTTCCCGAATTGCAATGACCCAACGCTCCCGATACAGTCACAACGTCAAGTCCTGCGTTTATGAGCAGACTTGCGTGTAAGTGCCCTTATGGATAATAAATACAAACGGAAAAATCCCATAACAAAGGGGTTTGTGGACGTTTGTCGTTATATTTCAATTCTTTTTCCAACGAAATCTCACGGTTAAAAACTTGTCGAAAAAGAGAGGGTGTTTATTTAAGACAAAAAAACGGGGTTAAAATCCCCGATAATACGAAAAGGCGCATACACTAATTAAGGTGTCGTGTGCCTTTGTCGTTTACAATTGAATATTTATCGCTTTATAGGCGAAGTGTACCTTGCGGAGAGCTTTAGAAAAGGCTCTCCGTTTTTTTATAAGGGGGGGAACGAATGAACACGGTACATTTTGGGGGTAATATGAAGATCGTACCTATTGGAATGAAAGCCGCAAATGAGTTTGTGGCAAGATACCACCGTCACCATAAGCCTGTCTGCAGTTGCAAGTTTTGTGTATCGGTCGAGGACGAGAATGAGCGGTGCTGTGGTGTTGCTATCTGCGGCAGACCTGTTAGCCGCTATCTCGATGACGGCTTTACACTTGAGGTCAACAGGCTTTGTACGGACGGCACAAGGAACGCTTGCTCAATGTTGTATGGGGCTTGATCGGAAATGCGCCGGATAACGCTATCGAAGCCGCAGAGAAAGTATGCGGCGCTGTAATAGAGGTCTCCTTTCCGATAAACATAAATTTAATTATAATCTACAATTATTTACCAAACTTCACAAGATTCGACCAAACTTCACAGAAGTATTGACAATTGCTTTTTTCTATGCTATAATCAGCACAAGGTCAAGACCTTAAGGCAAGGCGATACAAAAGTGATTGATCACCACGGACGTATCAAATTACATACTTACAGGAGGAATTTATAATGAAAACTTTAACAAAGGCGGCAATCTCGGCAGCGGCGGTAATGGCTATTACCACCGGTACATTGGCACTCACAGTTTCGGCGGCGGCTGATCCGAGAATTGCCGCATTCCCGCAAGGAACATATTCGGTAAACACTACTGAAAAACGCATTTCAGACATCACCTCCAGTATTCCGACTTACACGAAAACAGGTACAACGAACAGCGGAGAAAACTTTAACTGTATGAACAGCAGCCAAACAAAGCTTACAGCAAATTCGGTTACCAAGGGCTTCACTTCATCTATGACCGCACAAAGCGACTATGAAAGCAACTATAAGTGGTGCAGCGTGTATCTGCAGGACAGCGAGGGAAAATCTTGTGCGGTAATGAGCATTGAGACAAGCAACCCTAATGGTACTACGGTAAGCGTTACGAATACCCAAGCCGCTGCCGAGTTGAACGGAACTTACTACAACGGATATTATCTATTCAACATATATGAAAGTGATAGTATATCTTCCGATTACCTTTCACGGGTTTATCTGGACGTATGGCTGAAGGGAGTATCGCATAATTAATGGATCCGTGTGCGGCAATAATTGAGCTGCGCCTCAAAGACTGCTGAAACTATGGCGCTCCCTCGAAAATTTTAAGGGAGTGCCGTAAACTCGGTTTTCGGCATAAGTCGGATCAATTTACAACAAGGAGATAAAATGTTCTTTAAATACATAAAGTCCAATTTGAAAAAGCAGCCACTAAATTACCTGCTGCTTTTGCTGTGTTCGGTTATAATGCTTAATATACTGTTTTGCGCAAGCGGTATCCTTGTAAATTCAATAACAAACAAAAGCACCGCCAGGAACACGTCAAGAGTCCTTACGGTATGGTTTAACGAGAGCATTCCCGCACAGGAGCTTCAAGAAAAGGTCGAACAATTCGGTGCGGAAATTCCGTATGAATATAAAGTAATAAATCTTCTTCTGGATTTCTCTCAGATGAGCGATTTTTACCGTACAGCTCAACTGTATTATTGTGGTGATTATGATAGAATGTGCGATTATTTCAACAAAACGTGGAATCTTGGCAGCGGCAGACTGCCGGATTATCGGGAATATACGGACAAGGAGAAGGTCGTTCTGGTGGGCAGCGTGACGCCGCCTAACCTGCAGGAAGGCGAGGTCACCGCTTATGAGTCTGTTGACGAGGACGGTTTTCTTGACGTTATGGGCGAAAAATACAAGGTTTTGGGGGATTATGACGCAGCCGGTATGTTTATGCTTTTGGGAACTCAGCCGAAGGATACGCTTATCACCGGATTTCAGCTGCGAATGGTCGATCCTGTGACCGAAGAGCGAGCCGAGGCGATCTTATCTCTTTATGATAAATATTTTGGAGAAATTCCCGAAAGCTCACGTGAGGTTCCCGAGATATACGGCTTGCTCGAGCTTCGTGCCGATTCGGCGAATATAGGAATTTCTGCGGTTCTTATGTTTATTTCGGCGTTTAATATTCTGCTGATATTCAAATATATGCTGTCTTCAAGGAAACGCGGGTTTGCGGTATTCCGTTTCTGCGGATTTGGAAAAGCGACCTGCGCATTGTACTGCGGCACGGAATTTATGACGCTTTCGGCAATGTCGGCAATCCTTTCCTGTTTTGTTTTCGAAACATTGATAAGACCGGCTCTCACAGAACGATATACAATGTTTGATGTTATGTTTACCGTTGATTATTATGCGATAATAATTGCGGCATATCTTGGAATTTCATTGATAATGTTCCTTATATACATAGTGCCGTCGCTAACAAAATCGGTTACCGACGAATTGCGCGGAATTTAAGGAGGATAGTATCATGAATTCAATAAAATTGTTTTTGCTTTCGTTTTTAAGGAATATTTTTTCCTATATTCTGATTATTTTAGAAGTTGCGGCACTGATCGTTGCCGAGAATTATATGATCTGCGTGCTTCACGAGCGTGCAATGCTAAACGCTGCGTATTATCCGCTGCTGGGCGAAAACAGCGCATATGTTGTTGATGTGGGATGGATGTTCGGCAGCGACACATTTAACGAGTCACGGGAAAATGCTCTGAAAAATATCACGCAAAGCTATAAGGTTTACGACACGTTATCCTATGAAGACAGAAAAATAAAAATAATTTCCGTAAGTGACGAGGTCTATAAAAATCTTGCTCTGCCGTTGTCTGCCGGCAGTTACGGAGACATTGAAAGCGGTGCTGTGGGAACCGTAAATACAAGGATGGGAAAAAACAGCGTGACATTCAATGACGGTTCAAGTATGTCTATCAATGTATGTGGTCTGCTTACAAATATGACATATCTTCCCGGCACGACTAAAATATCCTCAAGCGGCACAACGGTAAGCGATTTTTATTCTGTTTCGGTTGACGCCGAAACAAATACTATTTTGACGAGCCGATCGGCAATAAAAGGCTATGAAGAAAAGTTTATATATGATCAAGGCTTTATAATTGAATTTACGGATGGCGCAGATGAGGGGATCAAAGCGTTGAGGAAAAACAAAGTAATGGTTACTCCCGCAAAAGAGATAATCGACAACTCCAATGCCGCATTGGCAGCAGACAGGAATAGATTTTTGCCGCTGATCATCGCTATCGGCATAGTCGTGATCGTGGGAATTATATGTATTTCGGTGATCACGTTTAAGGAAAACGAACGCAGAAACGGAGTGCTGTGGATCTGCGGCTATTCAAGGTTCGGGATAATCGGCGTTCACAGCATAGGGATCGCACTGATAACGATTATGTCGGCGGTAATTTCGCTGACGGCTTTCGGGATTATGAGGTCAAGCGGCAGCGAGCTTGTTACGGGCATAACGCTTTCGTTTGAGAATTTCATCACGACGATTATTACTTGCTTAACACTAACGCTGTTTTCTGCGCTTGTGCCCGCAATCAGAAGCCGCAAAACATCACCGGTGGAATATTTCAGGAGGACATTGTAATGATTGAGCTTAAAAATGTAACAAAAATTTATAATCCGAAAAAGAACAACCAATTCCGTGCGCTGAATAAAATTTCACTTATAATAAATGACGGCGAATTTTGTGCGATTATTGGAAAATCGGGTTCGGGAAAATCCACGCTGCTGCATATTCTCGGATTGCTTGACACATTTTCCGGCGAGTATTTTTTCGGCAAACGGAATATAGCAAAGCTTAAAGAGAGAGCGTCGTCGAAACTTCGTGCTGCGAAAATCGGTTTTGTAAAACAGGATTTCGCACTTATCGAGGAATACTCTGCTCTTGACAATGTAATGCTTCCGCTTTACCCTATCGGTGCTCGTGACAAAAAGAAAAAGGCGATGACGGCAATTAAAAAGCTGGGAATTTCGCACCTCGCAGCCAAGGAAGTTTCACAACTTTCGGGCGGCGAAAAGCAGCGAGTTGCTATTGCCAGAGCTATAGTAAATGACCCGAAAATAATTCTCGCTGACGAGCCTACAGGTGCGCTCGACAGCAGGACCGCCGCCGAAATTATGGATGTGTTCAAGTCGCTTAATTCCGAGGGAAAAACCGTTATAATCGTAACGCACGATTTAAGCATAGCAAAACTGTGCGGCAGAATTATAGAGATTTCTGACGGAGAAATTGTTTCGGCGTGATTATTTAATATATGGCTTGAAAAGGTCGACTCCTTGACTTTCAGCTTGATATTGGAAAACCACATATCAAAAAAGATTATTTAACGTCAGATTGTTCGGAATTGTTGCTTGCGTTGTTATGATGCGCTTTTCAGAGAGCTGCGCTTTGACCTGCGTATGACTTTCCGTAAATTGTGTCCGAATACAGTTTTAAATATCTTGGCTGACGAGCGATATACGGGAACATATATTATCGGTAAAAGTGCTGTTG
>CANQKW010000050.1 GCA_947624555.1 uncultured Clostridia bacterium | reverse complement strand
TTTTTTCGGACTTCGATGTTATTAGCCCTTTGCTTTTAACACGGAACCCTTATTTTAGGGTGTTTTGCTCTTCTCTAAACTCCTGTGCTGCCAAAACCGCCTCTGTTGGCTCCGGAAAGCTCGCTGACAATTTCTATATTGACTCTGGGCTGGTTTTCAACAATCCTAAATTGAGCAATCCTATCGCCTATATGGATTTCAGTATCCCTGACGGCAATAGCAGGGAAGCCCCATACATCATCCGTTCCGCAATAGGAATTGTCGATTATCCCCATTCCGTTTGCCATAATAATGCCGAAATTCTTAAAGGTGGAGCTTCTTGGGAGAACGTGAGCCTCATAGCCGTCAGGGAGCTTCATACTGACTCCGAGAGATATAATCTTGAAATCTCCCCGCATCATAGTAATATTTTCGGCAGCCCTAAGGTCAATCCAATCGCCTTTCTCTAATTGTTTGGGGACGGGAATGTCTTCGCAATGCATAACAATGCTTATCTTTTTTTCTTCCATTTCTCACGTCTCCCGTTAAAACGGATAGCCTTCGTCATCGGAAACCGGAGACGGTCCGGCTGCGGCAGAGGTTGACTGTGTGGCAGCTTGCTGGCGTGTCATCTGCTGTACAGAGGGTTGTGCATAGGTTTGAGGAGTGGGACTGTTGCTCTTTTCGCCTGTAAAATAAACGTTGTTAGCAACTATTTCATACCAAGTAGACGGGTCGCCATTCTTGTCGTTATACTGACTTGTTTGAAGTTCTCCTTCTACCAAAATCATTCTGCCCTTTGCAAAATAACGCTCAATATATTCAGCGGTACCTCTCCAAGCGGTAACATTGAAAAAATCAGATTTGCGTTCCTCATCCTTTTTCTGAAAATTTCGGTCAACAGCCAGTCTAAATCTTAAGCACGATACTCCGCTTGGAGTGGAGGAAAGTTCCAAGTCATTCACAATCCTGCCCATCATTATAACTTTGTTCATTTTGCACCTCCTGTACCGGAGCATATAAACTGTTTAAATGACTTGAGCTGAACGTCATCACAATCAAGTCGTTTCTTGATTTCTTGAACGAGCTCATTCTTATCTGCAACGCCAAAAGGCATTACATTCTCGTCATCATCGTAACCTTTTTCAATTACGGTAACCTCCAGTTTCATAACATTTGTAAACTCCATTGCCATACCTCCTACAATTATATATTTTCCGAGTTCTGAATAATAACCTCAACCCTCGGATTATCGCTATACCTTTTAAGTACGGTCAATTCAGAAACTTGAGCGTCATCTTTGTACGCAAGTTGGTTCAATGCGTCAAGGACTGCCTTTGCAATGTTATCACAATCGGGTTTCTTCGTGGGACGAACCGTGTTCGCCCTCATCTGCTCCTTTTTGGAGTTGCTTTTTGATTGCGGAATTCTGAAATACGCCGTGATAAACACATTTAAGGAAACATCGTCATCGAACCTCAAAGAACCGTAGCTCTTTTTATACGCAGACTTCACCCTATTCTCATAATTGACAGTTTGCTTAGGGGTGATTGCCCTAACCCTACCGCCTGCAGTACTAAACCTAGGGCGTGCCTTGCCTTGCGGCTCTCCGTCAACTGCGAATACAACCGTCATATTGCCTCCTCATTATTCTGCCTCAATAAATTTTTCCATATCGTTGAACTTATCATAAGCAGTTTTCTTTCTGAAGCTGTCTCCCGTAAACTGCATAGGATAGCAGCACTCAAAAATCCTGTCATACAGCCTTGAATACCTTATGTCAGGTTCGTTTTGCATCTCGCTGAATGTTAGGTTTGTCGTGACAATCATCGGAAGACCGCTTCTGTAGCGGCTGTCAATAATGTTGTATATCTTTTCGAGCGCATAGTCGGTATTTCTTTCAGTACCGAAATCATCAAATATGACAAGAGGAATATGGGATAGCCTAGATATAAGCACTGCTTCCTCTGAACCATTATTTTGGATTAGCTGAAGCATTCTTACAATAGATGTCATAATACAAGGAATTTTTTCATTAAGGAGATGATTTGCTATACAAGCGGCAGCATAGCTTTTACCGGTTCCGACATTGCCCCACATCAAAAGCCCTTGATTTTTGCTTTTCATTTCGTCAAAACGCTCTGCATATCTGCGGCAAAGTTTCAGATTTCTTTCATTGAAGGGATTGATAATAAAGTTATCAAAGGTCGCAGACTCATATTTCTTGTCAAGAAGACTTATTTTCCTCAATTCAGCAATTCTTTCAATATCCTTCCTCTTTTTTTCGTCTGCCTCTTGACGTTTAAGCTCTATATCCTCACACAAGCAAGGAGTCCAAATTAACAGTTTTCCACCGTCGTTTCCATTCTCGCAGCCTGTGCAGGGGATTTCTGCTGCAAATTGTTTAGGTTTGCCGCATTTAGCGCAATGCAAAAGTCCATCATCGCCTACGAAGTCTCCATCATTTATCTTGAGGTTTTCTTGGTTCCTCTGTATTATTCCGGAAATGACATTAGAGAGCGCAGAGCCTAGGTTTTCACTCATTTTATGCCTCCATACTTTTCAAAGGGGTTACCCTGATGTGCTTCAACCATAGCATCTTGCTGGTTGTTTCCACTGCCGATATAATCCTTAAATGGAAGGGCATCGCTCAAAAAGGTTTTAGGGTGTTTAATGTACTGTGGCTCTGTATGTAGCTTCCTGCACTCATCTGCGTACTTCTGAGCAGCTTTAATGATTTCTTCGCCGCTCCATCCCTCTTTAGTTCGAGTGAGGAATTTTTTGTAAGCATTCCCCTTGTCAACCCTTCTGGGATATACAGACCAAAACTGCTCAAATTCATCACTGTATTTCTCGTTCTTTTTTATTTCGGAGTTATCGACAAGTCTCTTAGTTTCATCGGCTCTTGCTTGAGAAGATGCTTTTTGAGGTCTTTCTACCTGCAACTTTTTTGCCCGTTTTCTGTCGGCATCGCTCTTTCTCTTTTCAACAGCCTTATACCATTGCTCCTGCCAAACATTCCAGTCGTGTATGTATAGAGTGCCATTGCTTTCATCTATCCACCCGGTTTCAATAAGCGCATCTACAATTTCAAGAAATTTAATATTACACCCTGCACCCCTTCCAAAAAGATGGCGTGCAATATCGTTTTTGTCAGCACTAAGTATCAGCCCATTTCTATCGGCATTTTCAAGTCCCCAGTGCCAGAGTGCGACAAGAATTCCAACAGCTTCAAACTCGCTGCACGAAAGCCTTTTGTACAGGTTTCTAAGCTTCGGTCCATATATAGTGTCGTGTATGCTTATCCAAGCCATCTGCTTTCCTCCTCGGTTCCGCACAGCCGTAAAGGGGGCTGTGCGGTTAAGAGATTTGAACGGATATCATTCTTGTCGAGCAATTTCATCCTCAGGTGGTTCTCCAAGAGACTCTGTCTCGGCACCATCTCCGTTTTGATTAAGCTCGGCGCATTTTCTTTGCAGCTCATTCATAATCCATTCAAAATCTTCTACAAGGAGTTCAGCAGAGCTTTCATAGCCACGCTGCCTCATTGCTGTAAGTATGTACTCGTTTGCGCTTGCTCCGAACTGCTGTGCTGCAAACTGAAACATCTGTTTGCGCTGGTCACTTGTAATTTTTTCCGCAGCTTTCGTAGTGGTATCGTCATTTGAAGTAACTGCCTCGGCATCAATTTCGTTTTGCTTAATTGCTCCGGACGCAATCATTTCTTCTTCGGAATAGAGCCCCTCGTAGTCTTTGGGAAACGCCTCTCTTACGCACTGAGAAATTGCAACCTTGTTTATCATCAGCGACGGCTTAGTTTTCCAGTTTGCCTTATCGCTGTTGTATTCAGAAAGCGCAACTTCCTTAAATGCGGTTCTTTCTTTGCCGCCCCTAAGATATGTAACTCTGCACCAACCGCCTATAAGCTGTTCTCCGGGATATAAGCAACATCCCTCTTTCCGATGCACTTCATTTCCACGAAGTACGGTTATGCCATCATTTTTAAACAGGTAGTCAGGATTATCAAATGCACGACGCATATACGCATCTTTGCCGATAACCATTTGTGCTGGAGTGTCCTTGCTGTATTTAATCAAATACACTTCACCGTTTACAGTTGGGTTTAATTTTTGAGATTTGCAGGTATTCATAAAAAACACTGCCTCTTGGTCCGTTATCAAGTTGGGATTGCCCCTAACAAGGTAACCCTTAACGAAATCCATATCGAGTTCAACGTGTGTCCCAAGCAGGTCGTAGCTTACAACCGTAGCATTCTGTTCGGCTTTGGAAATTTCATAGGACATAATATCTTACCTCCTCTTAATTTTACTTGCGGAAAGCCATCGAAACGGTTTCCTCAAACTCAATGCCTTCAATTTTTATCTGCCCTTTTGAAGCCCTTATGAGGCGCATAACTGCTTTTTCATCAACAGGGCGAATTACAGTTCCTGCAATTTCAGTGGGAACTTTTGATGGGTCAATACTCTTAATTACCCAATCTTTTTTTGCCAAAACGCCCTTAACTTGGGGCTTATCTGCCGAAAGCGTTATGGTAGACGAAACATCTTCCATAATCGTAGACTCCTCAAGAGCAATCTCCGCATCATCGTCGTTGCCTTCCTGCGAAAGAGCTATTGCTTCTTCAAGCTTACGCTCAGCGGCTTCACGAGCGGATTTTCTTGCAGCCTCTTCAACCTCTCTGTTAATCCGCTCTTGTCGAACGTTATAGTTGGACATCTTAGCCTTCAACGCCTTTTCGGCTGCCTGTATGGGCGAAAGCATTTCCTTTTCTTTAGCGCAAATATCTGCGTGCGCCTTGTGTGCAAGTTCCTTGGGAATTTTCCAGTAGTTCTTAACCTGCTCCGCAAGCAGCTTAAGTTTTCTCCCGAAAAGTCCGGCTTTTTCATAGTCCTCTGCCGTACTTACCGTAAAGCCGTTAGCCTCAGCTTCAATGCTGGAAATAGAGCTTGCAAACTCAATCTCCTGTTCGGTCTCAATCGCATGTCCTGCTTCAATAACCGCAACCTTAGTATCTGTCGTAAAGCTCATAATGTACCTCCATCTCGTCTGCAACCGCTTTGTTATGCGGTTTGTTTTGGTTTACGACTATACTCTAGCACAACCTCCGAGAAAGTCAATAGGTTTTCGGAAAAAAATTTTAATTTT
The DNA here is from genome assembly GCA_947624555.1 of uncultured Clostridia bacterium. GTDB lineage: Bacteria > Bacillota > Clostridia > Oscillospirales > Ruminococcaceae > CAG-115. The sequence continues at coordinate 5,650 of CANQKW010000050.1, read as the reverse complement.
TACGAAAATTTTTTCTTATAGTTGTATATAGTAACCAGCGAGGTAAAAACCTTCCAGCACTCAACATCATTAACCTTGAAAGAGTGAAGCGCGTATTCGCCGTTCTTCTTCAGATGTACGATAAGCTTCTGCTGAATTTTGAAGTCAATGTCGCGTGACTTTAACGCCCGGTTATAAGCCTCAAGCTGAACGCCACAGAGCATATCCGATACGGAATAAGAGGTTTTGAAGTCAATCAAAGTTAGCTGTCCGTCGACCTCGGCAATCATATCGGCTGTCCCTGCATACATCAATTCTTTGTGATAAAGTTTTATTTCAGAACCACACAGATTTACCTTATGCTCATCTTCAAATTTAAGGTAGCCATCAAAATACGGCTTGTTTTCAGCGTCTATGTCTATAATCCCAAAATTTGAGTATGTTTCTATTGCCGAATGAACAGCCGTACCTTTACGAGCGGCTTTATCGAGAACCTCCTTGTCAATAGTGCCATAAATTGTTTCAGAAAGCGGTTTCATAAGCGTAGTGACGCTCGGAATTACGGCATCTCCAAGACGATATATGTGTCTGTTTTCCTCAAATGTCAATTCATCAAATCTCGGAATTTGCATAAATTCGCTCCTCCTGTCATAAATTTATCGGCTTAATATCATATACAGTTGCTTCGTCGTGTTTTGGTTCAACCTTATGCGTGTTGAGATACTCGGCGAATTTTTCTACATTAACCAACGTCTTTCTTCCAGCTTTTACTGCAACAATCTCTCCGCTGAGAACCTTGGTTTTTACAAAATAAACAGGCAAGCCGAACAGTTTGGCAGTATTGGAAATAGTCTCCATTCTCGGTACAGGTATCTTGACATTATCCATTTAAGCAGCCTCCTTTCATTGCCTTGCGAACCGCTCCAAAGAGATTTATTCTGTCAGCGGCAATCTTGTTTTTTAATTCACAACGGAACAATATAGGAAGATATTCTTTGCCCTTCCCGATGCGTTCGCATTTTGCTACAACGTCAGCAAAAAGCTGCATAGTTTCCGAACTGTCAAAAATTACATCGTACTCGTTTTCAATCTGCTCCACGATTTTGTCGAACTCATCCATTGGTTTCCTCCTCGATAAGCTTGTCTCCTATAATCTTCAACTCGCTTATTAGCTTACCGAGATTTTCTAAGTAGCCAAGCACATCTTTAAACGCCTTTTTCTCGTCTTCTGTTACTTTGCCGTCTTCGGCAATGTCAAGAATAGCGTCCTTTACCTTTTCTACATCGTCAGTTCTAAGACCCTTTACAAGTTTTACCGCCATTCGTTCTATACTGTTAACCTCGTCGGATATACAATGCCGGCAACCTATGGGGCATTCGTGCAAGCAGAAGTAATTAAGCAACTGCGGTTCGTGGTAAAGGTCTGCCATAAGGACAGCCTTTTCAACAGGCATAAACTTCGTCAAGCCCAGTTCAGCGTCCGCAACAGCAGATACCGACATTCCAAGCATTTCGGCAGCACCCTCGCGGCTTGCGAGTCTTTCATTAAATTTTGAAGCTTTTATTCTGGCTTCATACCACGGATTACCTGCGGCTTTTGTAGCATCACGACCCATTTTATTCGCTCCTCCAATATGTTACAATGATTACAGTGGAAACAATAAAGTTCCATTTGGATTTTCGATTTTATTTCTCGATAATTCCACTTGGCAATTCGCCGTTAAAAAAAATTGCATTAATATCCTTCAAATCAAGCCCAAGGAGACGAATTAAGGATATTCTCTGAGTTTCGGAAAAGTCTCTTTTGCCGTTCTCCTTTTGAGCATATGAAGTAATAGATATATTGAGTGCTTTAGCGACATCGGTCTGTTTATAACCTCGTTTTACCCTTGCAGCCTTTAGTTCAAGACTATTCATTTTAATGCCTCCGTTTCCATTTGGCTTATTTTTTAACGTTATCTATATTATACAACGCCTTTTGGCATTTGTCAATAGGGTTTAGTAAAAAAAATTTCGCTTTTTTTATATTTTTTGCAATAAAAGTTGTTGCAAAAAGGATTTTCAAATGGTAAAATAATACCAGTGATGCAAAGAAGGAGGCTATTATGGAAATTGATTACACGGTTTTCAGGGAAAACCTGAAACGATTGATTGACTCAAGAGGTTTGACAATCAAAGACTTAGCTGCTGATATGGGTATAACCACTTCGACGCTGACACGCTATATTCACGGTTATAGGACTCCGGAGTTGTCATATATTATTATGCTTTCGAGATTTTTCAACGTTTCAATTGACTGGTTGGTTGGAGAAGCGGATGACAAATCGAGCGGAATACCGCAAAAGGTTGTCGAAGTTGCTAATTTGTACCAGTTGGCTTCTGACTCGGACAGACTTGTTGTAGATGCGGTGCTGGACAAATACAGAAAGGTCAAGAAATGAAATCAATAGGGAAAAATGCAAGAACAGCGGCTATTATTTCAGAAAACTGGAAAATAGAACAGTTGCGCAGGAAGCCGTTTGATGTCAAAGATTACGACGAGGCTTGGCTTCAAAAGCTGCTTGAGGACGCTCCTTCGCTTATTCCTGCGGCTGAATTCGGGGCACAGTACAGAAATCTTGTCTGCATCGGTAGAGAAGTTCCGGTAGGAAAAGGCGAGAATAAAGGCTTTATTGATAATCTTTACGTTACGCCGACGGGGAACATTGTTCTTGTTGAAACAAAATTGTGGAGAAATCAAGAGGCACGCAGGACAGTTGTTGCCCAGATAATCGATTACGCAAAAGAACTTCGCAAGTGGGACAGCGAGCGGCTGAACGCAATTACCGCCGAATACACCTTCAAGAAATTCGGTCAGGCTTCTAAAATAATCGATATAATGGCAAAATTAGGTTATGCCTCGTACAGTGATGAGGGGGAACTTAACACCGCCTTAAACGAAAATCTTGAAAACGCTGCGTTTTTGCTTATGATTATTGGTGACGGAATACGTTCGGGAGTCCGTGAGATAACGGAGTTTCTAAACGAGAACACGTCTATGGCTCTTGAACTGGCACTTGTAGAAATGGAGATATATCCGCACAATAGCCAGACAATTGTCATCCCAAATACGGTTGTCAAAACAGAAATCGTTGAACGTCCTCGCTTTGAGAAATTCGAGCAGGAAAACAAGGACAGCAAGTATATGGACGCTCAGGTCCTTTCACGAGACGAATTTCTATCCGTTTTCTCCGAGCGGAACAATCTCAATGCAAAGGATATGATTGACGTTATAAATGAGCTGGAAAAAACAGACGGTATTGAAATCGGACTTACAAGAACAGAACTTACCGTGCGTTTTATTCGTGATATTATGCCTTCATCAAAAGCTTTGATAACATTCGGAATTGGCAGAGGCTGTGCAGAAATCTGGGTTGTGCCAAAACGGATTAAAGAGCCGTTGCTTGACAGCGAAAGATGCGTAAAAGCCGCTGACAGCTTTCTTGATTTCTTCAAGGAGTATGTGGATAGAAACAAGAGTAAAACAGAACCATACGAGCGGCAAGAAGGCTTTTATTATGCTTTGGTCAATAAGATGCTCAGTAATCCGAGCAAGTTCGTTTCAGCAGTAAAAGAATTCGCACAATATCTTCCAAAAACAGGCTGAATTTTCAAAAAATTCGGTGCAAGTATATATTATATATATTTAATGTTACGGTTACGGTTACGGTTACGCCGGATTTTCCGTGGAATTTCCGCAGAATTTCCACGGATTTTCTTCGGAAATTCCGTGGAAAATGTTGCGACTTTAATTTTTCTTGTGCAGAGTATATCTATAAATCGTTATATAATGGGATATTTTGCTATAATTGAATTTCATTGAAGCGCCTGTAAAATATAAAAATTTAATACAAAAAAGCAGTTTTTGATATGGCAAATTTTCCCATTTTTAATGTCTTCCAAGTTTTTTTGTAATATTGCAAAAGGTGATGTGCGGAATTTTTTCGGAAATTTTTCGGATTTTCCACGGAATTTCCAGCGGATTTTCCACGGAATTTCCACGGAATAATTTTATGTTCAAACTAAAAAGAGAGGTGGTTTTGTGGCTACAATAGAAAAGCGAAAGGGTAAAAACGGGAATGTCGAATTTTATGTAATTAGAGTGTATCGAGGCTATGCTGAGAACGGAAAGCGTTTGAAACCGTTTTCGATGACATACAGACCGGAGAAAGGAATGACGCAAAAGCAGATTGATAAAGAACTTGCAAAACTTGCGGCTGACTTTGAGGAGAGATGCAAAATGGGGGGAGTTTCCAATCCGACTATGAAACTGTCCGAGTTTTGCAAAAAGTATCTCGAAATAATGCAGCCACGATTGTCTCCGGGGACCTTTAATTTTTATTTCAATCAGATAGAACATTGCATAATTCCTGCTTTAGGTCATATTAAATTAAAGGATATATCGACCGCCCACGTTCAAGCATATATTACACAGCTTGCGAATTTGCCTAAATGTGACAGCAAAGGCGTTCGACAAAAGGACGGAGAGAAAATATCTCCGTCAACTGTGAGAAGATACCTAACTGTTCTACAATCAGTCTTAAAGCAAGCCGTAAAGCTTGGAATAATATCAGAGTCGCCGGCAAAAGCCGAGCGTCTTTCCATTCCAAAAGTGCAGCAGCCGAAAATACAAATATTCAATCCGACAGATGCAAGCGAAATGCTAAAGTGCCTCGAACAAGAGGATTTACAATTTCAAGTGTTTGTACAGCTTGCTATTATAACAGGAGCTCGTAGGGGAGAACTGGTCGCTTTGAAGTTTTCTGATGTGAACTACGATGCGGGGACAATAACAATAGAAAGAGCAGCATCAAAATCGCCCGGAAAGCCTGTTGATATAAAACCTCCAAAAGATTACGAGACAAGAATAGTTTCTATTGACGAAAACTGTATAAATCTAATAAAGCGACTGAAACAAGAAAAAGAGCGTGATGCAGTGCGTTTAGGTTCTCAATGGAAAGGAGACGACTGGATTTTCACGCAATGGAACGGGAAGATGATGAACCCTCAAACTCCAACGAGGCAATTCAGTAAATTTCTTGAACGTCACGACCTTGAACATAAAAAATTACACAGTCTTCGGCATACGTCAGCAACTTTGATGTTATACGGTGGGGTAAACATAAAACAGGTTCAGCATCGTTTGGGACATGGAGACATTGAAACAACAAATAAGTATCTTCACGTTATTGAGGAAGTCGACAGAACGGCTACCGATGTTTTAAGAAAGATGATAGATAACGGTGACAATTCCAAAAAGAAATGAACATTCGGACACATTTTCATAGAATTATTCAGCCCAAAATTTGGGCTATTTTTGGGGCATAGGAATTAAAAAAGGCTTAAATAAGCTTAATTTAATTTGATTGATAATGATGAATTTGGCTAAATAATGCGGCTTAATTAAGGTTTGTTACAGTAGGCAAAAAGTAAACGCTTTCTTTGGGGTGGTAGAGGCCGCAGGTTCAAATCCTGTCACTCAGACCAGCTTTTTGTCCCGCCGTTGGCTTAACAGAGCTAACGGCGGGATTTGTATTTCACTCCGTAAGTGCTGTTGTACATAGGTTGTACATAGTTTTGAAAAAACTATGCTCCGCGCTTGTCCGTGAGGTTTAATGCGTCGGCGATCACA
>CANQKW010000049.1 GCA_947624555.1 uncultured Clostridia bacterium | reverse complement strand
TCATTTACTTCGGGGGAGGGGTTATCTATCTCCGCCTCTCTTCTGATGAATACTTTAAGCGTTGCCCTGCCGTTTTCATCGAGATGATTGTAAAGCGCCTGCGTGCGGCGGTAATTCCCGGTTTGCCGCATTATGATAAAATCTGTTCTGAGCTTTGTGACTAATTTCTCATCATTCGTGTAATATTCCGGAATACTTATATCTTTCAGATATTCGGCAGCGGTTTCAAATTTCCCTGCACTTATGCAAGCGCATATAAAAGAATAGAATGTAGGATAGAAATACTGCTTAACGGCAACTTTCAGAGGATTTATATACAAATCGCCTGTCAGCAATTTACCCGATTCTATTTTATTGTAAACTCTGTAATAATCTTTGTACGATTCTATTGATTCTTCCAAGCGATCAAGATTGCTAAACGCCAATGTCCTGAAATAGTAAACATCGGCATCGGTGCATACATCGCCTTTTCTCATAGGCTCTGTCACTTTAAAATATTCATCGCAAAGTTCAAGGACCTTATTATAATTTTTTTCATTGGCAAAATATGAAATTTTCTCGTCATAAAGGCAAACGAGAATAACGGATTTGTCTTTTAATGCAAGCTCAATGCCCATATCGGCATATTTGAGCATTTCATCTCCGTTGATTTTTGAGTATGCTGCTGCGGTTTCCAGGCAAAGCTGCGCCGTAGGCTCATCCTTATCAAAACGACTTAGCAGCAGCTCCAAATTTCTTTCTATCTTTTTTCTTCGTGATTCTTCAGTTTCATACAAATATCCGTAATGGTCTGCGATCACATTCAGCCGTGTTTGCGAGGAGAACTTTGTATTGACTCTTTCATGAATGGCATTGATAAATTTTGTGCCGGGACTGATTTTAAACAATCTCAATGCGATAAAATCAGTATACATATTCATATTTTCGGCATAGCCGTAATTTCTTATCGTATAACCTGCTACATCAAAAGATTTATATGCTCCCGATCTAAAAAATCTCACTATATCATCGCAAGACTGAAATATTTCATCTGCGTCTATATACATATACCACTCGCCTTTTGCTCTTTCGAGGGTGGAATTTCTCGCAGCAGCGAAGTCATTTATCCACTCAAAATAAAAAACATTTTCGGTATATTTTTTCGCGATTTCCACCGTGCTGTCCGTAGAACCCGTATCGGCGATAATCAGCTCGCTGTCAATGCTGTCGAGTATCGGTTTCAGCGCCGAAAGACATCTGTCGAGATATTTTTCTTCGTTTTTTACTATCATTCCGATAGACAAAACCATTTTTAACTCTCCCGTTTAAAAATTACTCTTTTATTAGATAAAACCCCCCGCTTTTGGCGGGGGGAAACGCACCTTGTTTTTTTATGCCGCAAACCGTCAAGCGACCTGCGGAACAGCAAATCCGACTAAAATTAGCCGAGGAGCTGCAGAATGGACTGCGGCTGCTGATTTGCCTGAGCGAGCATAGACTGTGCAGCCTGCTGGAGAATGTTGAACTTGGTGTAGTTCATCATCTCGCTTGCCATATCGGTGTCGCGGATGTTGGACTCAGCCTCAGTCAGGTTCTCGTTGTTTACAGTCAGGTTGTTAATCTTGTGTTCAAGTCTGTTCTGGATAGCACCGAATGTTGCACGTACCATAGAGGTCTTGTTAATTGCGTTATCGATCTGGTCAATAGCGTAGTTAGCGTCCTCGGGTGTAGCAAGTGTGAGCTGGTCGGTGCCAAGTCCGCGAGCGGAAATGTCCATATCAGCGTTCAGGTTGCCGATACCGTTGGTATCATACTTGAATGTGAATTCAACAGCGTCCTTAGAACGTGAGCCTGCCTGCAGAGTAACGGTCGATGCGTAAGTAAGGTTACGGCGTCCGTTGCCGAATGCGTCAGGAACAGAAACCTTATCGTCGCCGCCCGGCGTGAATTTAGCAAGGTCATACGTCAACTTAATGCCGAGTTTGCCGTCTGCTACACTATCACCGCTCGTGTCAGCAGCAACTGCGAGACCTTCTCTGGAGAGAACCTCAGTAAGCTTTGTCTTAACACCGTCCTCGGTGTACCAGTCTCCACCAGCAAGTGTACCGGTAGCAGCGTAGTAATCAATGCCGTTAATGGTAACTTTCCAGTCCACATTAACGCTAGCTGTTCCGGCTGCTTCCGTGAAGATCGTCTTCTTGCTTTCAAGAGCCTGAACATCGATTTGAGCACTTACTTCAAGAGTACCGGCCTTAATCGATCCATCAGCATTTGTAGTAATAGCCGTTCCGCTTGTTATGGTAGTTCCCGTAAAGCCGTCGATTGAAACCGACTGATTGTAGTCAATCTTGCCGTCGGTGCTCGCAGTAAGCTCATTTCCTGCAACGCTTACAGACTTAAGCTTTCCGTAATTAGCGCCTTCTGTATAAAGGTTAGCCTTAGCGGTCTGCTTAAGTGCAGAATAAAGAACGTCCTGAGTGGTGGGCTGCGATTCGGTTTCGCCAACGTCAGCGGGCTTAGCGGTCTTCTTAGCAGAAGTGCCGTCAGCCATAATGCCGCCGTTGAGTGCAACACGTCCGTTGAAGTCAGTATCAGCAATCTGATTCAACTCGTCGTTGAGCTGTTTGAATTCGAGCTCGATAGCGTCACGGTCAGTAGAGTTGTCATAAGTACCGTTAGCGGACTCGGATGCGAGTTCTTTCATTCTCTGAAGAATGGAGTGAGTTTCCTGAGCAGCGCCCTCAAAGGTCTGAATCATGTTGATTCCGTCCTGAGAGTTACGGATTGCCTGGCTGATGCCGCGAATCTGTGAACGCATTTTCTCGGAAATTGCGAGACCTGCTGCGTCGTCGCCTGCACGGTTAATTCTGTAGCCGGAAGAAAGCTTTTCAGAGCTCTTCTTAAGACCTGCAACGTTAGAGTTGAGTTTGTTGTACGCATTAAGCGCGTTCATGTTGTGCTGTACTATCATTCCCATAGTAATATCCTCCTTGAAAAAATGTTTTACCCTTGTACGAAGTCATTCCGAAGGGTTTCAGATAATTGATTTCCTTGTGTCGACTTAAGGAATTTCAGCTTCTCAGCTGTCACAACTATTATATCGGCGGTTTTTTCGGAAACTTTAGCATTTTTTTAAAATTTTTTCAAATTTTTTTAAAAATTTTTTACGGAGGGGTTTATACCTATTATAATATTTTTGCCGAAAGCGCATATTTATGATATAAAATCGGTACGGCTTAAAAAAATCCCTTGAAATTTCAAACGTTATGTGATATAATAAATATGATTTTTTAACTTAAGTGAGGTTATTTTATGAGCAAAGTGGTAAAATTCGGCGGCAGCTCTCTTGCCGATGCAGGACAGTTCAAAAAAGTCGCAGATATTATAAAAAGCGACAGCGAGCGGTGTTATGTCGTTCCGTCTGCGCCGGGAAAGCGTTTTCCCGACGACACAAAGGTAACGGATTTGCTGTATCGCTGCTATGAAATGGTCGTTACAGGTGAGGATTTCGCAAAGGCTTTCGCTCCCGTAAGAGAACGTTTCGACGGAATTATAGCAGAGCTTAATATGGATTTATCGCTTGAAAACGAATATGTCAGCATCGGAAAGGCTTTTCGTGACGGCGCAAACCGTGATTATGCCGCAAGCCGGGGAGAATATCTCAACGGAATTATTCTTGCAAAATATTTGGGATATGAATTTGTGGACGCAGCAAAGGGAATTTTCTTCGACCACGACGGAAAATTTGACTCGGACGTGACAAACGCCTGTTTAGGTGCGATTCTCGACAGAACGCCAAAAGCGGTTATTCCGGGATTTTACGGAGCTATGCCTGACGGCTCTATAAGGACTTTTTCAAGAGGCGGTTCGGATTTCACGGGTTCTGTTGTGGCAAAAGCGGTAAATGCATCTCTTTATGAGAACTGGACGGACGTTTCGGGATTTCTCGTTGCAGACCCGAGAATTGTAAAAAATCCCGAAGGAATAAGCGTTATTACCTATTCCGAGCTGCGCGAGCTTTCGTATATGGGTGCGGGCGTTCTCCACGAGGACGCAATTTTCCCCGTAAGAAGTGCGAATATTCCTATCAATATAAAGAACACAAACGCTCCCGATGACGCAGGAACTCTGATTGTCCCGAATGCTGACGGCAAGCCGTCGAAATATCTTATCACGGGAATTGCAGGCAAAAAGAATTTCTCAGCTATCTCAATTGAAAAGGACAGAATGAATTCCAGCAAGGGCTTTATGAGAAAGCTCCTCCAGGTCCTTGAAAATCACGAAGTTTTCCCCGAACATATGCCCACGGGAATAGATACGTTGAGCGTTGTTGTTAATTCTCACGAGCTTGACGGACAACGTGAAAAGCTGACTGCACGCATAAAAGAGGTCGTTCGTCCCGATCATTTTGAGATTATTGACGGTCTTTCGCTGATAGCGGTAGTTGGACGCGGAATGAAGTCCGCAAAAGGTACGGCTACAAGAGTTTTTGCGGCTCTTTCTCACGCAGACATCAACGTAAGAATGATTGACCAGGGTTCTTCTGAGCTGAATATTATCGTGGCAATCGACGACGCTGACTTTGAAAAAGCAATTCAGGTCATATATGATATGTTTATTCTCAGCGAGCAGTAATTTTGGGAGTTTTTTATGAACGAAGAAAAAAAGCTTGCTCTTCTTATAGACAGCGATAATGTTTCGGCAAAATACGCACAGTTTATCTTACAGGAGGCGTCAAAATACGGAGAGCTTGCTTACAAGCGTGTGTACGGCGATTGGGAAAAGGGCGGCAACGGCTGGCATTATCCTGCGCTGAACAATTCAATAATGCCCGTTCAGCAGATGAGTTATATTGCAGGGAAAAACTGCACGGATTTTTCAATGATAATCGACGCTATGGACATTCTCTATACGGGAAATGTCGACGGATTTGTGCTTGTGACGAGCGACAGCGATTTCACTCGTCTTGCGATAAGACTTCGTGAGGCAGGGAAAATGGTCGTCGGTATCGGCGAGGTAAAAACTCCTCTTCCGTTTACGGCAAGCTGCCACCATTTCAGCTATCTCAATCAGATTTGCGAACCTACCGTTAATTACGACGAGAAAACGCTCAGACGTGCGGTTGTTGATTATGTTACGGAAAACGATGACGGACGGCTTGATCTGGCAAAAATTTCCGCATTTCTTACGTCAAAATACGGAAATATCGACTATGACGCAATAGGGTTCAACCGATTTTCCGCTTTTATCGACAGTTTTCCCGAACTTCGCAGGAGCAATACTTTCGTAACTCTCAGGAAAGCTTTGGGTACGGATAATTCCAAAAAGACGGGCGGCGACGAGCCTTCTTCCTCAGAAATTGTTTCGGTTATCACGGAATATCTGAAACGCAAAAACGGAAGAGATGATTTGTCACAGGTCGAAAAGTATGTGACCGGAGTGTTTGGAAAGGTCGATTATTCACGGTTCGGCTCAAAAAGATTTGCGAGATTTGTCGACAATCAGCCCGAATTTGTCCGCAGCAACTGTGTTGTAATGCTTGCACGAACCGCAGAAAAGAGTGAAATGCAGGCGGTCACGCCGGACGCTTTTTCAAGAGATGTAATGAAATATGCAAACGAAAATATGCCCAACGGCGGAAATCTCGGTCAGCTCAACAATCTTCTTATGGAAAAATACGGCAAGAGCTATATTTCGGAGCTGGGTTTTGATGATTTCGCAGCAGCTCTCCTTTCGGTGAAAACGGTAAGAATACAGAAAAATCACGTTTTCTCAAAGAACGAAGAGCCTGAAATTACCGCTGAGGCGAAAAATACCGATACAAAATCCAAAAAGCAAAAAGCCGAAAAGCTTGAACTTAACAGCGTAAAGCGTGAGGTGCAGGTGCAGGCGGCACAGAGCGAAAAGGGAATTTCCCTGCCCGCTTTAGGCAAGCTTTTGAAGGAGAAATTCGGCGAAAGCTATCTTAAAGAATTGAAAATCGGCTCGGTTAAAAAACTCGTTTCCGAAGTTGCAGGCGTCAAAATCAGCGGAAATTCCCTTAAAATGAACAAGGAATTTATCGAACGCACCGAGGAAATTGAACAGCTTGTCCGCAGCTTTGTCGATAAGAGCAAAAAGACAAGTATAAAGGCGCTTTCTTCCTACATTAAAAAGAACATTGAAAATTTTGATTTTACCGACTACGGTTACGCAAGATTTTCCGATTTTATCAATGCAATCGACGGAGTGCGTGCCGACGGATATTATGTCGAAAAAGAATGATCGCAGGTGAGATGAGTTGAAAAAAGAGGTAATTTACAGCATTTCGGGACTGTACCGAGATGATTTTCGGGTAACAGGCTACCGTTTCGGAAAAGGCGAGAAGAGCTGCTGCGTGATAGGCGCTGTCAGAGGCGATGAGATACAGCAGCTTTACATCTGCGGCAGACTGATTAAAATTCTCCGTGAGCTTGAGGAAAAGGGCGCAATAAACGAGGACAGAGAAATTCTGGTCATTCCCCTGCTGAATAACTACGGAATGAATATCAAGCGGCGTTTTTGGTGCCTTGACAACAGCGACATCAATCGGCAGTTTCCCGGCGACATCGGCGGTGAAACCACTCAGCGTATCGCCGCAGCGGTTTTTGAAGAGGTTTGCAGGTACAACTACTGCATACAGTTTCCGTCGTTTTACATACCGGGAGTTTTCGTGCCGCACGTTCGTCTGATGAGGTCTGAAAAAAGCAACGCAAGCATAGCGGAGCTTTTCGGGCTTCCGTTTGTTGTTTTGAGAGAGCCTTCGGCAATAGATAAGTCGACCTTGAATTACAGCCTGCAAAGCTATGGCACGGCGGCATTTTCGGTGTACACCGAAACAAGAGAAACTGTCGATGAGATTTCCGCAGAGGCAGGCGTTGATGCGGTTTTGCGGTTTTTGTCAAGGGCAGGCATTTTGTCCGATAATGTCAAGGAGGGCGCTGTGTCCGCCATTATCGAAGAAAGCGACCTTATTGATATTCGGAGCGGCGAGGCAGGCATCTGCCGTGAAAAAGTAAGGGTCGGGGACGCAGTTAAAAAGGGAGATGTTCTCGCACAGATAATTCACCCTTACGAGGGAGAGGTAATAGGAGAAATTTCTGCTCCCGAGGACGGAAGAGTGTTTTTTGCTCACCATAAGTCGATAATTTGCGAAAATGCTCTTGCGTTTAAGATCGTAAAAAAATAAAATTATCCCCCGACGTAAAATCGGGGGAGATTTTTAGCCGTTTATTGCGGCGTATATGGTATTGCAGTCGTAGGTATTACCCTTGTAAGTAATTTTAGCTTTGTCACAGCCAAAGAAAGCATTCAGACCAATCAATGTCACGCTGTCGGGAATGTCAATGCTTGTAAGGCTTGTGCAATTGAAGAAAGCATGGTCGCCGATTTCGGTCACGCTGTCAGGAATGGTTACGCTTGTAAGGCGTGTGCAGTATTCGAAAGCATCTTTGCCGATTTCGGTCACGCTGTCGGGAATGGTTATGCTTGTAAGGCTTGTGCAATTGACGAAAGCCATGTCGCCGATTTCGGTCACGCTGTTGGGAATGGAATATGTTGTCTCAGCCTTGCCCATAGGATAAGCCACAAGTTTTGATTTATCCTTGCTGTACAGAACACCGTCAACTGAGCAATATTCAGAGTTTCCCGCCGCAACATCTATATTTGTAAGGCTTGTGCAATCGAAGAAAGGATCGTAGCCGATTTCGGTCACGCTGTCAGGAATGGTTACGCTTGTAAGGCTTGTGCAGGAGGAGAAAGCCTTGTCGCCGATTTCGGTCACGCTGTTGGGAATGTCAATGCTTGTAAGACTTTCGCAGTAGCAGAAAGCACTGTCGCCGATTTCGGTCACGCTGTCGGGAATGGAAAATTTTGTGCCACCCTTGCCTATAGGATAAGCCACAAGTCTTGATTTATCCTTGCTGTACAGAACACCGTCAACTGAGCAATATTTAGAGTTCCCCTCAGTAACATCTATATTTGTAAGGCTTGTGCAATTACAGAAAGCCTCCCGGCCGATTTTGGTCACGCTGTTGGGAATAGTTACGCTTGTAAGGCTTGTGCATTGGTAGAAAGCATCGTCACCGATTTCGGTCACGCTGTCGGGAATGGTTATACTTGCAAGGTTTGTGCAGAAGGAGAAAGCAAATTCGCCGATTGCAACCACCTTTTCACCGCCCAACGTATCGGGGATAGCTACATTCTTTTCCTATACTTAAGGATACCACAAAGTTCTTTAATCGATCTTCCCGACAAAGCGATAGAAAATCTCGACCTCCTGTGTTCTGCTGCCATTCTCATCGGTTTCCGCTTGGTGAATCACGATCTTGTCGATTAACTCGTTGAGCAGCGGTGCGGTAAGCTCAGTCAGCTCTGTGTACTTACGGATAAGCGACAGCCATTTTTCCGCTCCATCGGCATCCTGCGCCGATTTATCAAGCTTGGCTTGGAGTTCGCGTTTCTTGTTTTCAAGCTGCGTTTGTTCCTCTTGATATTTAGCCGAGAGCATTGCGAAGTTGCGCTCGGTTATTGCCTCTTTCGCCCTGTCCTCGTACATCTTGGCGAACAAGTTATCCAACTCCTGTAGGCGCTTTTCGATTTTCAACAGCTCCTTTTTGGCGCTTTTGCTTTCTTTTTCGCGCTGCTTATCACCGCTTTTCAACAGCCGCTGAAGCAGTTTACTATCGTTCTTTTCATGAGCCTGTGCGATCCAATATTGCAGTCTGCCGAGCACAACGGCGTATATCACATCATACCGAATATAGTGACTCGAGCATTTATCCTTGCCGTATTCGCTATAGTTCGTACACATATAATATTGTCTTTCCCTTGACCTTGCGGTTGCATTTCTGCGCATATACCGCAATGCCCGACCGCAGTCGGCGCACTTCAGAAGTCCCGCGAAAATTTGCGTTTCACCGCTTTTTTTAGGACGTTTTCGGCTGTCGATATGCGCGTGAGCCTGATCCCAGACATCCTTTGAAATAATAGGCTCGTGAGTATTTTCTACGGTATACCACTCGTCTTTTGGTCCGAGAACCTTTTTCTTGTTCCTGAACGATATAGCGGTCTGCTTGTTGTGAACGCTGTTCCCGATGTACACCTCGCTTGAGAGGATCGCTTTGACAATAGCCGTTGACCATTGATGCCGTTTGTTTTCCGGCTGTCCCTCGAAAACACGAGCGAACGTTCCGTACTTTTGATAGTTCAGCCACGCGGGAGTCGGGATATGCTCATCGTCAAGCGTATGGCGGATTTTGGATGCTCCAACCCCATGAGCGGCGAGATCGAATATTTTTTCCACTATCCACCGCGCGTCCTCATCGGGAATAATTTTTCCCTTGATTTCGGGATGCCATTTGTAGCCTATCGGAGCGCATGGACTATAATACGCTCCGTTCAAAAAACGCGTTTTCATTGCCGCTTTGACCTTTTTGCTCGTCTGCCGTGCGTGCATTTCGTTGAGAATATTGAGGAACGGCGCGATCTCGCTTTCGCCCTTTTCGGTGTCAACGCCGTCGGCTACCGCAATATATCTCACGCCTTTAGACGGAAAGTAGAAGTCGGTATACTGCCCAGTGAGAATGTAGTTTCTGCCGAGCCTTGACAGATCTTTCGTGATAACGCAGTTGATTTTTCCGTCCTCAATATCGTCGATCATACGCTGAAAGCTCGGTCTGTCGAAATTTGTGCCGCTCCAGCCGTCGTCAACATACTCTCCGATAATGTTGAGATTTTGTTCTCTGCAATATTGAGTAAGCATATCACGCTGTGTGGATATGCTGCCGCTCTCGCCTTTCAGTTCGTCGTCGCGGCTAAGCCTCAGATAAAGTGCCGTGTTATATTGTTGTTTCATTAAATTAACCTCCTCGTTCCGAAACAACCCGCATTACAACACATTGCTTACATTCACATTATACCGTAATGCGGGCGTAATGTCCAGCGGTTTTTGAAAAAATTATCCTGCCGTTTCGACGCGTCTTTCATATTTTATGGCGCTCTCCACAAGGTCAAGAGCAGTCACCTTTGTTTCGGCGAAGTGCTCCTTGATCTTAATTCTCGTCTTACCGCTGACGTAGTACAGCACGTTATCTATCACGGAAAATCCATCTTTCGCTGGGATGGTTTCCCCAATTTTTGCCTCGGCTCGTCTGCTGAAAAACAGCAGGCAGGACTTGAAAAATATTTTCATTCTGTTAAATTTGGTCATATATCATCCTCCATAAAATCATAATCGTCTACCGTATACTCGTCGACAATATCATCGCTCACGCCGCCTTTACGGATAATTTTTGCTCCGCAAACTCCCGATTATTTCTTGCGATCAAGTCGTCAAGATTTATTTTTCCGCGCGTTCTGCGGACATTTCGGATCGCTTCTTTTCGATATTCCTCCATGACTTTCGGAGGAATATCCGCCAGTTCCGACAGGATCATGATGATCATTTCAACCTCAACGGCGTACCGAAACAGTCCCTTTGAGATTTTCGTAACGCCCGCCTCGCTGCCCTTGACAATCTCTCCGGCAAGCTCCTTTGCGATGATATTTTTCTGTTTGCCAAGCTCCAGATCGGAGATATATTTCTGAATTGCCGTAGCAATAAATTCCGATCGCGACCTTGAATGTTTCGCCGAATATTTGTCGCATAACTGCAATGTTTCCTTGTCCAGACTGATACCTATTTTTTCTGCCATTAAACCTCCATTCCCTGCGGTATGACCTTTTTGTGTCACCGCATTTCCCTCTGTTGCCGCATTTGCTGGATTTTTTCTTTCAAAGTGACACCTATGTTTCATACTTTTGCTTTTCTTGACATCAAACTTCACCTCCTGCGAATGGCTCTACAATGCGGTCGGCTTTGCCGTCCGCTGTGATTGCAGCACCGCTGCTTTAACCTGCATCAGAATAATGCGCACCAATTTGCCCGAATTTGCCGTGAAATATCTGCGCTATCTGCTTGCAATTTGCTCTGAGAACCGTCCTGCTCAAACTCGCGCAGAAACGGCTCAAATTCCGATCCAATCGCGTTAGTCGAGTAGTTACTCTATTTCGTGGCGAGCCTTGCACAAATCGCCGCACACGCCCTCATTCGTGCCGTGATGTTACCGTCACCCGTTTGGCGTTTTTACTGTCACCCGAAAAGTTACCGTCACCCGATAAATCAGTGCTATGAAAGGCTTTGTCAAGATCGGGTGACGGTAAGTCGGTAAAAATTAAGGGGCAGGATTTTTACTGTCACTACCGTCACCCGACAGCAGTTCCAACCGAATTCTTCTCGCTCCGTGGCTGCGTTCTGATGAAAACATAATTCCGTAGCCCGACAGTTCATATGCGTTCTGAACCAGATCTCTGGTCAGCCTGTTCGGGAATATATCTGCATCAAACCGCGGAGCGAGCAGAGCAGCAAGTTCGGT
>CANQKW010000048.1 GCA_947624555.1 uncultured Clostridia bacterium | reverse complement strand
TCGGTAATAATGATAAAAAGGGAACAGCTATGTCGGAAAAAAATTCATATGATATTTTGGTAGTAGACGATGAACGTGAAATCGCAGACCTTATCGAGCTTTATCTCAAAAACGACGGCTATACCGTACACAAATTCTACAACGGAACAGACGCACTGAAATGTGCGGAAAATACGGATATAGACCTTGCTTTGCTTGATGTAATGCTCCCCGATATTGACGGATTTTCGCTTGTAGGGAAAATACGAGAAAATCACTTTTTCCCGATAGTGATGCTCACCGCAAAGGTCGAGGACAGCGATAAGATATTGGGACTTACGATCGGTGCGGACGATTACATCACAAAGCCGTTCAATCCGCTTGAAGTGACTGCCCGTGTAAAAACCCAAATTCGGCGTTACAGGAATTACAATTCCGCCCAAACCGAAAATAATTCGGAAGAGATTGACATTTGCGGACTTGTGATAAACAAAAGCTCTCATAAATGTACGCTTTACGGAGAGGAAATCATTCTTACGCCGCTTGAATTTTCTCTCTTGTGGTATCTTTGTATAAAAAGAGGAACGGTCGTGTCCGCCGAAGAGCTTTTCGAGAATGTCTGGGGCGGTAAATTCATCAACGCAAATAATACCGTGATGTCGCATATAGCAAGACTTCGTGAGAAACTTCACGAGCCGTCACGCAAACCCAAATTCATAAAAACCGTATGGGGAGTGGGTTATACAATTGAGTAAAAAAATCAGTCACAGAATAAAGCACAGCGCAATTACAAGAAAAATGCTGATGATATGCGCCGCTTTAATGGCAGCGTGGGCGTTGACGGTATATTTGCTTGCAGTTGCTGCGTACAATATATGCTATAATATCAACTGGAACGGAAAATTTGCCGTTTACGAATTTCTAAGGCGTATCGCAGACAAAATGGATATTATCTTTCCTGCGGTCATTTTCATCGGCTGGATTGTGATTTTTTGCGTGATATTGCGCAGGTCGTTCAAATATCTTGATGAGATAACATTCGAGGCTGAAAAGCTGGCGGACCCCGAAGGCGGTCAGATTTCTCTTTCCGATGAACTGAAAAATGTCCAGGACGAGCTTAATGCTGTGCGTGAGCGTTCTATGAAAAATGCTGCGCTTGCAAAAGAGGCGGAGCAGCGCAAAAATGACCTCGTGGTGTATCTTGCACACGACCTTAAAACGCCGCTTACAAGCGTTATCGGCTATCTTTCACTGCTCCGTGACGAGCCTGATATTTCCGCTGAAACCCGTGCGAAATATACAAAAACGGCTCTTGAGAAAGCAGAGCGCTTAGAAGAGCTTGTAAATGAATTTTTCGAGATAACACGCTTTAATCTTTCAAAGCTTACGCTTGAATATTCCGCAATAAATCTGACTCTTATGCTGGAACAGCTTGTGTCTGAATTTGAGCCTGTTTTCTCGCAAAAGCGCCTTGAATGTAAGCTGTACGCCGAAGAGGGAATAATGCTGAAATGCGACCCCGACAAATTATCAAGGGTTTTTGACAATCTTTTGAGAAATGCGGTAAATTACAGCTATGAAAACACAGAAATAGAAATAACCGCAAAAAATTTCGGACAGTATGTTAATGTGATTTTCACCGACAGGGGAGCGACAATTCCCGAGGATAAGCTTAGCAGGATTTTCGAGCAGTTTTTCCGCCTGGACAGCTCAAGAGGCACATCAAGCGGCGGCGCAGGCTTAGGACTTGCAATAGCTAAGCAGATAACCGAACTTCACGGCGGCGAAATCACCGCAAAAAGCGAAAACGAAATCACGGAATTTACGGTAAAACTTCCCTTGAAAAAGTAAGAAAATCGTAAGAAATCCGCAATATAAAATACAAAATTTCCCCCGAACAGTGTGGTATCATACATTCGGGGGGATTTTTGTGAAGAAAAACAAAATAAAAAAAGCCGCTTTGATTTTATCAATTCTTGCAGGTGTGATTTTGGTGATATATGTCGTTTCGAGCATTGTTTTCGATAATATTATCGGACAGCCAAGCGGCAGACAGACAGATATTTCAAAGTGGAATTTGGTGCTTGTGAACAACGATTTCTGCATTCCGGACAGCTATGACATCGAACTTCTGGAGCTTTCCAACGGAGAAAAAATCGACCGCCGCATATACCCCGAACTTCGGGAAATGCTTGACGATATGCGTTCCGAGGGGTTATACTCTTTTGTACGGGAGGGATTTCGTTCAGCCGAAGAGCAAAAACAAATTCTGCGGGATATGGTAAAGGAGAAAATGGTTCAGGGTTTTATGCCGTCCGAGGCATACAAAGAGGCACGAAAAACCGCAGCGGCAGTAGGCAACAGCGAGCATCAGCTCGGACTTGCGGTCGATATAAATGCAGACCCTGACAAATCGGACGAGTGGGGAGTTTATATCTGGCTGGAAGAAAATGCGTGGAAATACGGCTTTATACTTCGCTATCCTATTGATAAAACCGAAATAACGGGATTTTCCTACGAGCCGTGGCATTACCGATATGTAGGCAAAGAGGCTGCCGAAGAGATACATAATCAAGGCGTCTGCCTTGAAGAATACCTGTACTAATACGGGAAAATCAGCGTGTGATAATCCTGCCCGACTGTTTCGTGGTAAAAATTCTTGATCATCATTGCCTTGAAACCGAGCGCTGAAACCTGCTCCAAAAGCTCCTCGTCGTGAAGATCGCTCTGAAATTCAACGATACAGTGCAGTCCCGAATTTTCACCCGAAATAACGGAATTTTTGAAAATATCGAATTTTTTCATTTTCCCGAACAATTCACTGCGGCATTTTTTGTAGTGCGCTCTCATTCTGTTGATATGCTTTTCAAAATAACCGCCGTCAATAAATCTTGCGAGAGTGTATTGCTCAAATGTTGAAACGGGACAGGAGCAAAAACCGAGTTTTTCTCTGTATTTGTGCAAAAATGTCTGCGGAAGAACCATATAGCTTATCCTTATGGTAGACGCAAGGCTTTTGCTGAAAGTATTCATATAAATGACCTTATCCATAACATCAATGCTGTACATTGACGGTATCGGCTTTCCCGACAGCCTGAATTCGCTGTCATAGTCGTCCTCGATAATAAATCTGTCCTCAGAGCTGCTTGCCCATTCAAGCAGTGAATATCTCTTGCTCACAGAGGTTATAACTCCCGTAGGAAAGTGGTGCGACGGAGAAATATGAATTATATTCGGGTCAATTTTTTTCAGATAATCCGTATCGATCCCGTCGTCAAGAACGGGTATTCTCTCGCATTTTATTCCGTAATTCGCATATATTTCCGCTATTTTTGAATAACCCGGCTCTTCGACGGCAAAAGTATAATTCCTGCCGACCGAAAAAAGAATATTCATCAGCATATAAAGATACTCAGAGCCTGCGCCAATAATTATCTGTTCAGGAGAGGCTGTGATATTTCTGAATTGTTTCAAATGATGAGAAATAGCCTCTCTAAGCTCATAAACGCCCTCAAAAGTCGGTTTTTTGAGAAGATTGCTCTGGTTTGATGATAATTCTTCCCGCATAAGTTTTGCCCATATCGTAAAGGGAAAAAGCCTGTTTTCTGCGTCATTTTCAATCACAGCAGGAGTGGAGATTTTCTTTTCGGGAGATTTTCCGACGATATTTGCGCTAAGTTTTTCTGCAAAATACCCCTTGTGAGGAACTGACCTTATGTAACCCTCCGCAATCAGCTGGTTATATGCATTCTCTATCGTGATAACGCTTACGCCGAGGTTTGAGGCGAAATTCCTCTTTGACGGCAGCTTTTCATCTGACCTTATCGCTCCCGACTCCATATCTTCCTTGATTTTCGTGTAAATCTGAACGTAAAGCGGTTCAGAGGATTTTTTATCCAGCTCATAGGTAATCATAGCAAATTTCCTTTCTGACCTTGTTAAAAAAGTCTGTTTTGAGTATTGAAATATGGTCATATTATGATTATACTATAAATCAGACGCAAAAGTCAATACAAAATCGACATTTAAGGAGAAAAACTATGAGTGAAAACCGTTATCAGTTGAATAAGGAGCTTGCACAGATGCTCAAAGGCGGAGTAATAATGGACGTTACCACCCCTGAGCAGGCTAAAATAGCCGAGGCAGCAGGAGCTTGTGCGGTAATGGCGCTTGAAAGGATACCTGCGGATATACGTGCGGCAGGCGGCGTTTCCCGTATGAGCGACCCTGCTATGATCAAGGGCATTCAGAATGCGGTAAGTATTCCCGTTATGGCAAAGTGCCGGATAGGACATTTTGCGGAGGCGCAAATTCTCGAGGCAATCGAAATCGACTACATTGACGAGAGCGAGGTGCTTTCTCCTGCGGACGATGTTTACCATATCAACAAGAGGGAGTTTAAAGTGCCTTTTGTATGCGGAGCGAAAAATCTTGGCGAGGCTCTCCGCAGGATTTCCGAAGGAGCGTCAATGATAAGGACCAAAGGCGAGCCGGGTACGGGCGACGTTATTCAGGCTGTCCGTCATATGAGAATGATACAGAGCGAAATAGCACAGCTTTCTTCGAGGCGTGAAGATGAGCTTTTCGAGGAATCAAAGCGTCTGCAAGTGCCTTATGACCTTGTAAAGTACGTTCACGACAATAAAAAACTCCCCGTAGTAAATTTTGCGGCAGGCGGAGTGGCGACTCCTGCGGACGCTGCGCTTATGATGCAGTTAGGCGCAGAGGGCGTATTTGTCGGTTCGGGCATATTCAAATCGGGCAATCCCGAAAAGCGTGCACAGGCTATCGTAAAAGCAGTAACAAACTATGATAAGCCCGAAATGCTTGCTGAGCTTTCCGAAAATCTGGGCGAGGCAATGGTCGGCATAAATGAGCAGGAAATTGCTCTTCTTATGGCGGAAAGAGGCAAGTAATGGTTGGAATTTTAGCCGTACAGGGCGCTTTTATCGAACACGCACACTGCCTTGAAAGGCTTGACTGCGAGTATAAATTCCTGCGGAACAGAGCGGATATTACAGCGGATATTGACAGATTGATTTTAACGGGAGGCGAAAGCACGACGCAAAGAAAGCTGCTGAAAGAGCTTGATATGCTTTATCCCTTAAAAAATCTGATTTCAGACGGTATTCCCGTAATGGGCACGTGTGCGGGACTGATTTTGCTTGCGCAAAAAATTTCGGGCGAAGAAGAGCCTGTGTTTGCGTCTTTGCCTGTTGAGGTTTGCAGAAACGCATACGGCAGACAGTTAGGCAGCTTTTCCGCATCAGGCGATATAAACGGTATCAGGGATTTTCCGATGAGATTTATACGTGCGCCGTTCGTGAAGAAAACGCTTTCCGACGAGGTCGAAATTCTTAACGTTACCGATGAAAAAATCACGGCGGTGAGGTATAAAAATCAGCTTGGATTTGCGTTTCACCCCGAACTTACCGACGACCTGCGCCTGCACGAGATGTATCTTAGCCTTTAGCCTGCCGTTTTGCGAAGAAAGTTTAATACATAAAAAAGCACTGTTCAAAGGAACAGCGCTTTTTTCATAATCAGCTTATAATTTTGTAGTAAATGCGTGAAGTGCTGATATAAGCGAGAATATAAACAACGGCGTAAATTAAGATACAGATGAGCGTTACGGGGATTATATTGTCAATTTGCCCCAAAAGCAGCAGCAGACGTGAAATAAGCGGAAGAGCAAATGCAATATGCACGCACGCAGCGGCAAGCGGCACAAAAAACAGCGTAAGTACCTGCGAGTTTATCGAAGAGCGTATCTCGCTTTTTGTCATACCTACCTTTTGCAGTATCTCAAATTTCGACTTGTCCTCATATCCTTCTGTGACCTGCTTGTAGTACATTATCATAACCGTCGAAAGAATAAAAACCGTACAGAAAATCACACCCAGGAACAACAGTCCGCTGTATGCGCTGAAATAGTCTTTTCTGTCAAAGGTAACGCAGGATATCCTGTATTGGATCCAAGCGTCATATTCCGTGCCGTTATCTGTGATAGTTTTCGGACCGATATTGCGTATTTTATTTAAAGCAGCGTATACCACGCTGTTCATTGTTTCGTCATCGCAGTCAATATCAAAACCGAAATAGTTATTCTGTACAGGCGAGAGGCGCAATTTCTCCGTGCCGTCCTCATATTCTATCGTTGTCGTCCTTCTGTTTTCAAGATTTCGCTTATATTGCAGCTCATAATCCTTGTCATTGATAAAAACATACCTGTAAATTCGTGCCCCGGAATTATAATAATCATTATTATCGCCCAAAGTCACAAAATTATCTGTCGAACCGACAACAGTAAGATATTCGGGGGCATTTTGCTTTACCGTTTCGACAAGCTCTCCTTTGTCGTTATACCTGTCCTCCGTGTAAGGCTCTCCCAAAATCGGTACCAAATCTATAGTTTTGTCCTTTGGTTCGCTTTCAAACCTTAAAACTATAGCCTCTCCCTCGTTTACGGTAAGATTTGTCCCCATAACGGAATTATAATCTGAAACGGGTATCAGATATATCGCAGTTTCCCTGGAAGAAACATAAATTTTGTCCTGCTCATCTTCCGACAGACCGTCAAGCATTTTGCCGTTTAATAATTTGTTATCGTAATAGTAATAGTAAGTTAAATTGTCCAAAAAACGGTAATAAACAGTATTTTTGGGTTCTGTGCCGTATTCCTGCGCTGTTTCGTAAATAGCATCAAGAAATTTTTCCGCATATTCCTTATCGTCAAAGTCAGCTGTAATGATTGCGTCACGGGGATATTTTTTCCGCATGGTCTGTTCCAAGCCGAAATACAGTCCCGACGTAGAGGAAATAGTAACCAGAGCCATTGTCGCCAGTATACAGATAGACGCAAGTCCTGAGCCGTTTCGTTTCATACGGAAAGCCATCTGCGAGGTCGAAAAGAAATGGTTCGTTTTGTAGTAGTATTTTTTATTTTTTTGCAGAAGTCTGCATAAAACCACGCTTCCCGAAATAAACAGCAAATAAGTCGCCGCAATAACGAGAATTACCGCACCGAAAAACGCCAGCACAGCATAAATCGGGTTTTTCACGATATTTGCAAGAACATATCCTGCGATAAGCAGAACCAGACCGATAACAGTAACCGCAAGGTTTGCTTTTGGCGGCTTTTCGCCTGCGTTTGTCGACTGAAAGAGCGTTATTGCATTTGAGCGTGAAACCTGATGCACTCCCTTGAACAAAATCATTGCAAAAAGCGTTGAGTAAATAACGATTTCCTGAAAGATCACGTTAAAATCAATGTAAAAATAAGCAGTATTTTCGCCGCCAACCATATTTATCAGCAGAATTTCCATAAGTTTTGAGAAAAGTATTCCCAGAGAAATTCCTACGATAAGCGAAACCGCAAGAATAAAAATATTTTCAAAAATGAGGATAAACGAAACATCGGTCTTACTCATTCCGAGGATATTGTACAGACCGAATTCTGTTTTTCTGCGTTTCATCAGAAAAGAACTTGTATAGAACAGCAAAATCGCCGAAAAAGCCCCCAGAACGATCCAGCCGAGCCGCAGAATAATGCTTATAAACGTGCCGTTATTCTGATTTGCAACAAATTCACTGTTAGCAAGATAAGCGGTTATATAGAAAATCGTCATCATACCCGTGCAGGCAAAAATATACGGCAGATAAAGCCTGTAATTCTTTTTAATTCCCGAAAGTGCAAGCCGAGGGTAAATAAAAGACTTCATTTCGTTTCACCTCCGACATCGGAAATCTTTCCCGATGAGATAACGGTGAGCGTGTCGGTAATCTTTCTGTAAAGCTCCTCGTCTGTGTATTTGCCCCGATAGATCTGATGAAAAATTTCACCGTCCTTGATGAAAAGAATTCGGTTCGCACGGCTTGCAGCCTTAACTGAGTGCGTAACCATAAGAATAGTCTGACCGTTTTCGTTAAATTTTCCGAACAACGTCAAAAGCTCGTCTGAAGATTTGCTGTCAAGAGCGCCCGTAGGCTCGTCCGCAAGCAAAATCTTCGGCTCTGTAATTATTGCACGCGCCGCAGCGGTGCGTTGTTTTTGTCCTCCCGAAATCTCATAGGGATACTTGTCGAGAATATCGGTTATTCCGAGATTTTTTGCCGTAGGAACAAGCTTTTCCTGCATAGTCTGCTGCGGCAATCCCATAAGAACAAGCGGCAAAAGCACATTGTCACGGACGGTAAAATTATCAAGCAAATTAAAATCCTGAAAAACAAATCCGAGATTATCACGCCTGAATTTAGCTGCATTTTTCTCCTTGATTTCCGTTATATCCGTTCCTTCAAGCAAAACGTTTCCCGATGTCGGCTTGTCAAGAGCCGCAAGAATATTGAGCAGGGTAGTTTTTCCCGAACCGCTTTCACCCATTATTGCTATGTATTCGCCCTTTTCCGCCGTAAACGAAACGTTTGAAAGTGCCGTGACCTGTACGCTTCCCAATCGTTGTGTGTAGATTTTTTTTACATTTTGAACTTCGAGTATAGTCAAAAAAATTCCTCCCCTGCAAATAACATTATTTCCGTCAGACGTAAAGTAATTTAACATCTGATATATTTATTATACCCGAAATTCATTGCTCCTGCCATAGATTTAACTTACAATTTTCTTACAATTTTGTAATATTACTCAAACCCGATTTTTTCACGCTGAAGAGCGATTTTTATTACCGTCCCGTTTTCATTGCTTTCTGCGGTGATTTTATGACCAAGTTTTTTGCAGATTTTATCGCATAAATACAAGCCTATGCCGCTTGCTTTTTCGTCAATTCTTCCGTTCAGACCCGTATAGCCTTTCTCGAAAATTCTCGGCAAATCCTCCGGAGAAATTCCTATACCCGTGTCCTTGACGCAGAGCGTATCCTGCTCCTCGAAATAGATTTCAATTCCGCCCGAATTTGTGTATTTCAGGGCGTTTGAGATGACCTGACCTATCACAAATCCCAGCCACTTTTCATCTGAAACCACAGTTTTCCCTTCGGCGTCAACGTTAAGCGTCAGTTTTTTCCGTATAAACTGCGTTGAAAACTTGCGAATTTCTCCTCGGATAAGCTCGTCTGCGGAAATTTCCCGTATAACGAAATCTGTACTGTCCGATGTGAGCCGCACATAGCACATCGCCATCTGCGTATATTCCTCTATTCTGCGTATCTGCTCCGAAAGCTCATCTTTGTCATATTCTCCCTGCAGAATAAGCCGTGCTGCGGCAATAGGCGTTTTTATCTGATGAGCCCACACGGTATAATAATCCGACAGATCCGAGATTTTTTTTATGCTTTCTTTGATGACTTTGGTTTTTTCCCCGAACAGATCCTCGATAATTTCGGTATATTCTTTTTCAATACCGTTTTCGGGCTGAGGCAAATTTTCTGTTGTCAGAGAAATTTCCTTTTTGCATTGTCTCAGAGCCTTAACCTTTCTGAAATACATAATAAAATCCGTGACATAGAAAACGACAATGAAAAACAAACAAATCAGAGCGGCATATAAAACCGCTGACTGCGGGAGAGAAAATCCCGAAAAAACCGCCGAAAAAACGCCCGTGCAAATTGCGTGCAGAACAATGATAAAAACACGGGATTTAATATAATTCAGTACCATAATTTACTCCAGAATATAACCCATACCCGATTTTGTTGAGATAAAATTATTAAGACCGTGATTTTCAATTTTCCTTCTCAGCCTTGAAATATTTACCGTGAGCGTGTTGTCGTCGATATAGCAGTCTGTTTCCCAAAGTTTTTTCATCAGTTCCTCGCGGCTTACGATTTTGCCTTTGTTTTGCATAAGCGTGAGCAAAATTCTCAGTTCGTTTTTGGTAAGTTCTATTTTCTCGCCCGAAAAAACAAGCGCTGCCTCTGCAATATTCAGTACGGCTCCCTTATATTCCATTACTTCATTCGGAGCGGAAAAATCATAGCATCTGCGAAGTACGGCGTTGATTTTAGCCGTAAGCACGGGCAAATCAAACGGTTTTGCAATAAAATCATCTCCGCCCATATTCATAGCAAGCACGATATTCATATTATCAGACGCTGAAGAGAGAAAAACGATAGGCTCTTTTGACGTCTTTCGTATTCTGTCGCACCAGTAAAACCCGTTGTGAAACGGCAATCCTATATCGAGCAGCGTCAGATGCGGAGAAAAAGCGTTATATTCCGCCTCGATTTCACGAAAATCCTCGGCAGTTTTCACCGCAAACCCCCAACCCTCAAGATGAGTTTTTACTGCCTGAGCGATAGTATTGTCGTCCTCCACAATAAAAATTTTATACATATTACCACCTGTTCCTGCAAAACTTAATTTTGTCTCGTATATATTATCGGATAATCGCAGTAAAAAATAATCCCGTCAGCAAAAAAGCCGACGGGACAGTAAGCAGAATAATCAGATTGCATTTACAGCAAGAACAGCGAGAATACCGCCGATACTGCTGCCGACGAAGTTTACAACGATTTGATAAGCCCAGTCTACCTTTTCGCCGTTTTTGTTCGGGAAAGGCAGTACAGCAAACCAGATACTGCTGAAGAACGAGCGCATACCGTTCATACTGAATCCCGTGCTGTTAAGCGTAAGCGAGAGCAGCATAACCGCACCAAATCCTACAACTCCTATCATAATTCCGTTTCCGTCAGAAACTTTGATAGTTTCAAGCACGAGGAACAGGAACAGGAACGTAGCAAGAACCTCCTGAACGAAATTCAGCGGCATATTCTTTTCTACGGGGTAAGCCGAGAAAATTCCTCTTTTTGGAGAGTCGGGCGACGCCTTGAAACTGTCCCAGAAGAATACAAGACAAATTATTTCAGCCGCACCTGCCGCAAGAAATTCCATTAAAATGAACAGCGCACCGTCGCCAAGGGTAAATCCTGCATCGGGATTGATGAGTTTTTCGATCCATTGACCGAAAACAACGCCGGGGTTAAGAGCCGCAGGACCGCCCATAATAACAGCAACAGCCAGACCAAAACCGACCGCCAGGCTCCACGCAACAGCCAGCTCTATGTAGTTCAGCTTGCTGACAAGGGTCTTTTTGAGGTTTATGTTACACATATAAGCGTAACCACCCAGCAGGAAGATAAGACTTCCCACAAATTCAGATAAATAAACTGAATAAACCATTTGCTACCTCCGATAGAAAATAATACAGAAATGCGACGGCAGAAAACCCGCCGTAAAATTTCCTTAGCATAATTATACAATATTTTTCCACATTTGTCAAGCACTTTGTGAGAATAACTGTCATAAAACTGCGTATAATAAAATTTGCAGAAAAAATTTGAAAAAATACTTGACAAAAAATACCGATTATGGTATAATGTTATCTGTTGATATTGGGGCGTCGCCAAGCGGTAAGGCAACGGACTCTGACTCCGTCATTCGGGGGTTCAAATCCCTCTGCCCCAACCATGACTCATTGACAAAAAAGATATTATGCCCACAAACGGCTTGGTTAAGCCATTTGTGGGCATAAATCTTGCGAAAAACAAGATTTCGCATCCGTAGATATTTTCGACAGAAAAGTGGAGTTGAACTCCCCCTACAAAATTTTTCGGTCGGTTTTTATGCAATGTATACAAAGTGCCTGTGAGTGATCTCCTAATTACGAGAGGTCAATCACAGGCATTTTTTTATTGTACAGAAACTTGACAAAAAAGATTTTTGGGTGATTCGAACCTTTTAGCAACAAAATTTTTGCGGTTGATTTTGTGCGGATTGCACAAATCTCAAAATTGCGCTGAAATTGTACAATATAGATTTTTAGGTGACTTGAACCACTTTGACAACAAAATTTTTGATGTCGAATTTGTACAATTTGACTATATTAACAGACAATGCCTGTAAGTTACTTCCTTAAAAATGGGAGGTGATTTACAGGCATTTTTTGTTTTCCGACAACACGATGTTGTCGCAGTTTGCCCAAAAGCGGCGCACGGATGCGTCGCAATCAAGGCAAACAGGCGACAACATTCGGAAACCCATAACAGCACATAAGCTCCAAGCGGAGCTTAAATATAAATTATGGAGGATTAAAATGATCAAAGCAACAATTCAGAGAACACCGTACTGTACGGAGATGACGTTCCCGTGTACGGAAACACAACTCTCGACATGGCTCGATGAGCTGCGAATGAATCCCGAACACCTCTGCCCCGCCGCTACGATCACGCAGATCGAGCCTGCGGAGCTGTCGATCCTTGAGGACTGCGAGGTAAGCCTCGACGCGCTGAACTACCTCGCCAAGCGCAT
>CANQKW010000047.1 GCA_947624555.1 uncultured Clostridia bacterium | reverse complement strand
CCTACGCAGGAACGAGCAGGCTTTTCGGTAAAATACTCCGCATAAACCGCATTGAATGCCGCAAAATCTCCTATATCTTTGAGATAACAATTTGTCTTGACAACCTTTGCAAGCGAACTGCCTGCCGCATCAAGCACTGCTTTCAGATTTTCACAGACACGCTTTGTCTGCTCTTCGATGCCGCCCGAAACAAGCTCTCCCGTCGAGGGGTCAATCGGTATCTGTCCTGACGAATAGACAAGGTTTCCCGTGATTTTTGCCTGTACGTACGGTCCTATCGCCGCAGGTGCATGGTCGGTATGTATCGTTTTCATTGATTTATTCTCCTTTTATTTTATGTAATCTACAAGCTTATAGCCTGCGTTTATGAGCGCATTTCGTATCTCTTCGAGATGTTCGGAATTGCGCGTTTCAAGCTGTATTCTCAAAAAACAGCCGTTTATATCGGGATTTTCGTCCGCACGCTCGTGACGCACAGTCGTTACATTTCCGCCTAAACGTGCAATTATCTCCGAAACGCCCAAAAGCTGTCCGGGCTTATCGACAAGCTCGATATTAAGCATTCCCGAACGTCCGCTCTTTACAAGTCCTCTGCGTATAACTCTGTTCAGTATCGTAACGTCAATGTTGCCGCCCGATACCACGCAGACCGCTTTTTTGCCCTTTATCGGGACTTTATTGAACATCGCCGCCGCTACCGAAACAGCGCCCGCACCTTCGGCTATCATTTTCTGCTGTTCGATAAGCGCAAGAATTGCGCCCGAAATTTCGTCCTCGGTAACTGTCACGATCTCGTCAACATATTTTTGGCACAGGTCGAACGTATTTTTGCCCGGTTCTTTTACGGCAATACCGTCCGCTAACGTAGCTACGCTTGCAAGACGTTCGATTTTTCCGTCGTTTATCGAATTGAACATCGACGGAGCGCCTGCCGCCTGAACGCCGTAAACCTTGATTTTGGGATTTAGCTGTTTTATCGCAAAAGCTACTCCCGAAACAAGTCCGCCGCCGCCTATCGGCACAAGCACTGCGTCCGTGTCGGGCAGGTCGTCGAGAATTTCAAGTCCTATCGTGCCCTGACCTGCAATTACGTTTTCATCGTCAAACGGATGAATGAAAGTATATCCTTTTTCATCACGCAGGCTGAGCGCTTTGTTGTACGCATCGTCATAAACTCCCGGTACAAGGCAGACGTCGGCGCCGTAGGACTTGGTTGCCTCGACTTTGGATATAGGTGCGCCGTCGGGCAGGCAGATAAGCGACTTTATGCCTGCTTTTGACGCCGCAAGAGCCACGCCCTGAGCGTGATTTCCCGCAGAGCAGGCAATAACGCCTTTTTTGCGCTCTTCTTCGGTGAGCTGGGAAATCCTGTAATATGCGCCTCTTACCTTGAATGAACCTGTTACCTGGAGATTTTCGGGTTTCAGGTAAATTTCCGCATCGGGATTGATTTTCGGGGCTTTTATCAGGTCGGTTTTCCTGATAACCTCCTTTAACACGTGTGACGCTTTATAAATACTGTCCAGAGTCAGCATTTTGACCATACCTTCTTTTTATATAATATTGTCCACAAACATTATACACCGATTTGACAAATTTGTCAAGTGAAAATAATCTGCTATGCGTAGATACCGAAAAAGCTCAGCAGTTTCTGAAAGAAATTAAGCTCTTCCTTTTCAACTTCGACGCTTTCTTTGGCGAAAAGGGGCACGGATTTTACGTTTTTTCCGTTAAGATAAAACTCTACACTTCCCAATATATCGCCTTTTCTGACGCTGCCGTATACCATTTTCGGGAGAAAAACTTTTCTTTCGAGTTTTGTACGGTCATCTGCGGTCAAAGCAAGCGTCGCGCTGCCCCCTGAAACGCCGACGCTTTTGCCTGTGCCTGCAACGAAAACTCTCGCAGAACAGCCCGTTTCAAGGGGATAAGCTTTTACCTGTGAAAAGCCGTAATCCAGCATTTTGATGTGGTCGTTCCAGTCGTCGCTGTCGGAAAGAGTTACTGCGATAAGCGTCGCTCCGTTTCTTTCGGCAGCCGATACAAGACATCTTCGGGCGTTGTCGGTAAAGCCCGTTTTAACGCCGATCGCTCCCTCGTATTTTGTAAGCATTTTATTTGAATTGTAAAGCGTTCTTTTATAGGGGGGATTGCCGAATTCAAGCTGTTTGGATTTGCAGGAAACGATTTCTCTGAAAAGGTCGTTTTTCATAGCGTATGCCGTAAGCGACGCCAGATCTCTTGCGGTGGTATAATGCCCGTCTGCGTCAAGTCCCGACGGGGTTACAAAATGCGTATTTTTCAATTCCAATTTTTCGGCTTTTTCATTCATCAGCTTTACAAATGCGGAAATGCTGCCCGAAACAGAAACAGCCGCTGCGTTTGCCGCATCGTTGCCCGAAGGCAGAAGTATTCCGTAAAGCAGATCTCTTCTTGATACTATATCGCCTTTTTGCAGACCCATTGACGTGCCTTCGACCATAATTGCGTATTCATCAACGGTAAATTCTCTGTCAAGGTCGCCTGCCTCAATGGTAAGAATTGCGGTCATTATTTTTGTCGTGGACGCCATTGCACGCTTTTCATCGGCATTTTCCGCAAAAAGCACCTCGCCTGTTTGAGCCTCGATAAGGCAGGAACTCACCGCAGACGTAGAAACGGCTCCCGCATTTGTCGAAAACACGGGAACCGTTATCAGCAAAGTAAGAATTAAAGCGGTAAATTTTTTCATAGAAAACACAACAATCACTCTCCGTATGAATATTTTCATCGGATAGTCTGCTCTGTTTTCGGAAAAATATACCGATTTACTGAGGGTTTTCTTCGGAGAAATTTTCCTCTTCAGCTTTCTTTTCGGCTTTTTTCTCAGCTTTTGCCGCTTTTTTATCAGCCAGAAAGCCCTTAATTTTTTCGACGATGCCGGGAAGAGCGTCCATAACCCCGTCAAGCGGAGAACCTTTTGCTCCCAGCTCCATTAGGTTTACCGAGCCGTCGGATTTTA
The DNA here is from genome assembly GCA_947624555.1 of uncultured Clostridia bacterium. Lineage (GTDB taxonomy): Bacteria > Bacillota > Clostridia > Oscillospirales > Ruminococcaceae > CAG-115. The sequence goes on along the minus strand of CANQKW010000047.1, from coordinate 9,488 downwards.
TCACTATAAATGCGACAGGTTTAACGGTAACGCCTGCTCCTGAGCCGCCCGCAAACTTTTCGGCAGCCTGAGTCGGCAAATCGCTGCCGCCCGAGGCAAACCCGAACGAAACCTTTGAAACGGGAATGATAGTTACTCCTTCTGCGTTTATCGGATCGCCGATTATTGTTTCAACGTCCACCATTTCTCGGATTTTTTCCATAGATACGCCCATAACGCCTTCAACAGCGTGTGCCATATAAAACAGCTCCTTTCAATAATCAAAAATATACTGATTTTACGGGTCTCCCCGAATTAAACAAGATTTCTGACAGCCGCCCTTGTGCGGTTATGCGTGAAATAATATTTTATCGCTCTTCCGATAAACGTGAACAAAAACGCAAACGCCGCCGCTGCCACAAGGCTTATTTCGCAATAGCAGTCGAATTTTGTTTCTTCGCTTTGAAAATCTGCGGTAATATTGATGTCGTCGGGCTTTTTCAGCGTGAAAACCGTGTCGATCCAACCCAGAGCGTTTCCCACGGCGATATTCATAAGTCCGAAGGAGATCGCGGTTTTCGCAGCGTCCTCTCCGCCGACGGCTATTTTCAGCGCAAGGTGAGAAAACGCCGTTCTTTTGAGAATTTTTTTAAGCGGTTTTCCAAGGCTGTCCAAAGCGAGTTTTACCAGCTCGAATATATCGGGCAGCGAGATTTTTTTCTTTTCCTTGGGATTTTCGGTTTCCTTATCATCGGATTTTTCTTTGTCAGGTGATTTTTTTTCGGATTTTTTCGGTTTTTCTTTCTTTTTTTTCTTATCCGAGGGAATTTTTACAACGGGAATGGAAAAGTATTTTACTTTTAAGATCATATCGTCCTTATAATCGAAAATGACCGTTACTTTTCCCAGCGTGAGCAGCAATATAAAAATGATGATTATTCCTATAATTACTCCTGCCACAAGACCACCTCCCGTCGGCGGAAATTTTATTCATCGTGTTCTTCGGTATGAGAATTTTCGGAGAGCATTTCCTCGTATTCGTAAAATTCGATCTGGTCGGCGTTTCCCGGAATAGGCGGCAGCTGTTCAAGGCTGCTCAGACCGAAACAGCGAAGAAAATTCTCTGTCGTTTTGTATGCGATAGGTCTGCCCGGCACGTCGTTAAGCCGTCCGTGCTCTTCGAGAAGATTTCTCTCGGTAAGACTTCTGACAACGCCGCTGCTGTCAATGCCCCGAACCTGGTCGATAAATCCCCTTGTCACGGGCTGATTATATGCGACGATCGCCAGCACTTCAAGCGCCGCCTGAGTAAGCGGCGCCTGTTTCCTGGTTTCAGCCGCCCTTTTTATACAGCCTGCGTACTGCGCTTTTGTCATCATCTGGAAACATTCTCCGAGTTTTCCTATCTCAAAAGCGCTGCCTTGCTCGCTGTAACGGTCATTAAGACGCTCGATTATACGAAGAGTTTCGTCCTTATCCATTTCGCAGGCAGAGGCTATTTTTTCAAGCTCGACAGGCTCTCCCGACGCAAACAGGACAGCCTCTACCGACGCCATTCTTTCGGAAAATTTCATATGTAACTCTTTCTTTCAAATAATATTTTGCAAAGCGGACTTTCAGCCGTCGATCGTAAGCTGTGATTTATCGGTTCTTCGGGGAGCGTTTTCTTTGAGGGAAACGCTTTCGCCGTCATCGGATATTAAAATCCTGCCTGCTTTTGAAAGCTCAAGCACTGCAAGGAACACCGATACTCTGTGCGAGCGGGGACGACCTTTGTACATCTCTTCAAGCGTCACTTTGTCTTTTGAGAGCAGGCTTTTCAGCACTATCACAACGCCCGTGTAGACCGTCACATAGCTTTTTGCAACGATAGGCGCAACCGAACGAGGCGTTTCGGACTTTATTTTTGCTCGTTTGGAAACCGCCCCGTAAGCGAACGATATTTCTTCGGGCTGATGCGTTCGCAGATAGGTCGGGTCTACGTCGGGAAGTATCGGTTCTCTTACGTAAACGGCGTCGCCCTGCCAGCGCTTTTTCAGCTTTTCCGCCATAGTTTTGCACAAGGCATACTCGATAAGAGCGCCCTGAAGTTCTTTTTTCATCTTTTCGGCGTCGTCTTTCGGAAGAAGAGCAGCCGATTTTATCAGAACAAGCCTTGCCGCCGTATCGAGAAACTCCGCTGTGACCTCGATATCCGCCTCGGTCATACGTTCAAGGTAAATCAGAAACTGGTCGAGCAGCAAAGTTATCTCAATGTCCTGTATATTCAGCTTGTGCTTTTGTATCAGCAGGAGCATAAGGTCAAGCGGACCCTCAAATTCGAGGTTTTCAAGCTTAAAATTAAGTTCGGTCATTGTAACTCACTCAAATAATGGCTTTAACGCAGATTTTCATAAGATAAAGCCCGTGGCAAAGTCGAAAAATTCAAGTATTTTTCCTGACAGGAAAGAAATCGGGACGGAAAGAAATCCCGAAAAGATAATTATTATCAGTACAATGTTGATAATCTGACCGTAACGCTCCATAAATACTATCGCTTTTGCAGGAAGAAAGCTTGACAGGATATGATAACCGTCAAACGGCGGCACGGGAATTAGATTGAAAACCGCCAGAAAAGCGTTTAATGCGGCTACGTAATATACAATGCCTGCCACCTGAGCCAGAACCGTACTGATATTGTTTATCGCAAGCAGAAAAATCAGCTTATAAATTACCACGAACAAGAACGACATAATGATGTTGGAAAGCGGTCCTGCTGCGGAAACTATCGCATTTGCGGCTCTTATATTTACTTTTGTGCAGCGGCGCAGATCAACGGGAGTGGGTTTTGCCCAGCCTATACTGCACAAAAACATCATTACCGTTCCCGTAAGGTCAATGTGAGCAAACGGATTAAGCGTAAGTCTGCCCTGATTTTCCGCCGTATTGTCGCCCAGAATTTTTGCGGCGAGCGCATGGGAACACTCATGCACGGGAATGCAGACAAACAAAAACGCAAGCACGCCGAATACCGAATATATAACGTCTTCAAGCGAGCCTCTGCCCGTAAAATAATCGATAATATTAAAAATAGGTCCTCTCAAAATTTCCTCCTAATGTGCTTATACAAATGCGGCGATGCACCGCAATTTTCTTACATCTAACATCTATTATAGCATAATATCGGTCTGTTTTCAAGTGGTTTTGAGAATTTTTCTCCTGTTTCCTTGACAAACAATGACAATGGTGATATAATGAAATATGTTTTTGAAAAAATGCTTTTGAAAAGAGGGCGGAAAAATGAGGATTATGGCTGTGGATTTCGGCGACAGCAGAACGGGTCTTGCTGTCTGCGACAAGGGAGAGATACTTGCATCTCCGCTGTCAACGGTTTTCGAGAAGGATTTCGACAGGTGCGCCGAGGAAGTCGCAAGACAGGCAAAGGAAAATAAAGCCGAAATGCTCGTCGTGGGCGACCCGATAAATATGAACGGTACGCGGGGAGAGCGCTCGGAAAAATGCTGCCGTTTTGCGCAAAAGCTTGAAATTCTTACCGGATTGCCCGTGGAAATGTGGGACGAGCGCTCTACGACGGTTTCTGCGATAAATATTATGAACGAGAATAACCGCAGAGGAAAAAAGCGAAAGGAAGTGCTTGACGGGGCGGCGGCGGCAATTATTCTCGAAAGTTTTCTTGCTTTTCGCAAAAATCACCGCACCTCTTGACAATTTAATGCTTTTATGTTACAATAGACAAAAGCGCTAAAATCCAAAGGATAATAAAGCTATTCGGCTTAAAATAATGCGTAAGAAGGAGAAATCAGTTATGTCAATGACATTCAACAGAAAATTGCCGATACCCCAGGAAATTAAAAAAATGTATCCGCTTTCGGACGAGATAAAGGCGGTAAAGGCAGAGCGTGACCGTGAGATAGCAGATGTGCTTACGGGAAAATCCGACAAATTTATCCTTATAATAGGTCCTTGCTCGGCAGATAACGAGGAGTCCGTAATGGATTATGTCGGCAGACTTGCAAGACTTAACGAGCAGGTAAAGGACAAGCTTGTTATTATTCCGAGAATTTACACGGGAAAACCCCGTACAAACGGTATGGGTTACAAGGGAATGCTGCACCAGCCCGACCCCACTAAGGGCGAGGATATGCTTGAGGGAATTATCAAAATACGCGAACTTCATACCCGTGCGATAAAGGAAACTCATCTTACCTGTGCGGACGAAATGCTCTATACGGAAAATTACCGCTATCTTTCCGATCTGCTTTCTTATGTGGCAATCGGCGCTCGTTCTGTCGAGGACCAGCAGCACAGGCTTGTAGCGTCGGGAATGGAATGCCCCGTAGGTATGAAAAACCCGACCAGCGGCACGCTTTCGGTTATGTTCAACTCAATTCAGGCTGCACAGGCAAGGCATACGTTTATCTACAGAGGATGGGAAGTCGTTTCGGACGGAAATCCGCTTGCGCACGCTATTCTCAGAGGCGCTCAGAACAAGCACGGTCAGACTATCCCGAACTATCACTTTGAGGATCTGAAACTCTGCTGCGATCTTTATCAGGAAAAAGGTCTTAAAAATCCCGCAATTATCGTCGATACAAATCATTCCAATTCGGGAAAGCTTTATCTTGAACAGGTGAGAATTGCAAAGGAAGTACTTCACTCGATGCGCCATTCCCCCGAAGTGGGAAAACTTGTCAGAGGTCTTATGATCGAAAGCTATATCGAGGACGGAGCGCAGAAAATCGAAGAGGGCGTTTACGGAAAGTCGATAACCGACCCCTGCCTCGGCTGGGAAAAGTCGGAAAAGCTCATTCTGGAAATTGCAGACTCGCTGTAAAAAGCGCTTGACAAATCAAGATTTTCGTGATATAATTGAATGGATATTTTAAAGCGTTGATGAGAAATCAGTAGTTTGCGAAAACTTCTTTCAGAGAGCCGTTGGCTGGTGCGAAACGGCAGAGTTGCGCAGGCGAATTACCTCTCGGAGCGGCTTTGCGAACGGAACAAGTTCCAAATAGCAGGCACGGGAAAAGCCCGTTACAGCTTTCAAAGGCGGCATTTTGCCGTAAACTGAGGTGGTACCGCGATAATTCGCCCTCTATGATTGTCATAGGGGGCGTTATTGTTGAGAGGGGGAGTTATCCGTGAGATGTAATAATCTCATCGGCTATGTAAAATTCTCACTTTAATAATTAAAGGAGGATTTTCTTGACTAGACTTGCAAAAAAGGACGACCGTGAAGAGCTTATAACGCTGTTTACGGAACTGCACAGTCATCATGTTGAGATAAAGCCCGAAACGTTCAGAATGCCCGAAAGAGAATGGTTTTCGCGGCGTATTTCGGAAATTCTCGATGATGACGTGCTTAAAGTTTTCGTTCACGATAACGGCTGCGGCATAGACGCTTACGCGGTCGTGAAAATAATAGATATAATAACCGAGGAGAAATTTCCGAGAAAGGTTTGTTATATCGACTGCTTTGCGGTGGCTGAAAACTGCCGCAGAAAAGGCATAGGCACAGAGCTTTTCAGCGCCGTAAAAAATTTCGGAATTGAAAACGGCTGCACAAGCGTTCAGCTTGGTGTTTCGGCGTGTAATCGCGGCGCGGTCATTTTTTATGAAAAAATGGGGCTATTGCCGAGGACAATACAAATGGAACTTCGGTTTTAAAATGTTCAACAATTTTTCGCGTAATAATAACGCGGTTTGAAATTTCGGAGGAATGAAAAATGGAACTTTATGACGAACTTACGGCGCGCGGACTTATCGCGCAGGTTACCGACGAAAACGAAATCCGCAAAATGATAAATGCCGGAAAAGCGACGTTTTATATCGGTTTTGACCCGACAGCCGACAGCCTGCACGTGGGACATTTTATGGCGCTTTGCCTTATGAAACGTCTGCAGATGGCAGGAAACAAGCCTATTGCGCTGCTGGGCGGCGGCACGGGTATGATAGGCGACCCGTCGGGCAAGAGCGATATGCGAAAGATGCTCACGAAAGAGGATATTGAGCATAATATCGGCTGCTTTAAAAAGCAGATGAGCAGGTTTATCGACTTTTCGGACGACAAGGCGATCATGGTAAACAACGCAGACTGGCTTATGAATTTGAATTATATCGATGTATTGAGAGAGGTAGGCGCTTGTTTTTCGGTCAATAAAATGCTCTCGTTCGAGTGCTATAAACAGCGCTGGGAGAGAGGTCTTACATTCCTTGAATTTAATTATATGATAATGCAAAGCTATGATTTTTATATGCTTTATCAGAAATACGGCTGCAATATGCAGTTCGGCGGCGACGACCAATGGGCGAATATGCTCGGCGGCACGGAGCTTATCCGCAAAAAACTCGGAAAAGACGCTCACGCAATGACCATAACTCTCCTGCTCAATTCTGAGGGCAAGAAAATGGGCAAGACCGAAAAGGGCGCAGTCTGGCTTGACGCCGAAAAAACCTCGCCGTATGACTTTTTCCAGTACTGGAGAAACGTTGCGGACGCTGATGTTATCAAGTGTCTGAAAATGCTGACGTTTTTGCCGCTCGAAGAAATTTGCGAAATGGAAAAGTGGGAAGGCTCGCAGCTCAACAAGGCTAAGGAAACGCTCGCTTTTGAGCTTACAAAGCTCGTTCACGGAGAGGAAGAGGCGAAAAAGGCGCTTGACGGGGCGAAATCGCTCTTCGGCGGCACGGGAAATACCGAAAATATGCCGACGGCTGTTGTTGAGGCTGAAAACGGCACGATAGGCATTCTTGATTTGCTTGTTGCGGCAAAACTTGCTCCATCGAAGAGAGAGGCGAGAAATCTTGTGTCGGGAAAGGGAATTTCCGTCGACGAAAAAATAATCGACGACCCGAACGCTGTCATTGATCTCAGCAGGGAAATCATTCTCAGGAAGGGAAAAAAGGTGTTTTTGAAGGTTAGTAAGGCATAAAAACGAGCGGCTGTACGAAAACAGCCGCTTTTGTCTTGCGAAAATGACGTTTATGATCACTTTGAAAGGCAATCTTTGAGATATTTGAGCAATTCACCGTATTCCTCGAAAGCGGGGATATTCGGATAATCTCTCTTTATCTGCTCTGTGGAACGGAAAAGGAAACCGAATTTCGAGGCAGTTATCATACCCAAGTCGTTGAACGAGTCGCCGCCTGCTATCGTGTCGAAGCCTATCGACTGCAAAGCCTTGACAGTGGTGAGTTTTGACTTTTCCACACGCATTTTGTGACCCGTTATCTCGCCGTTTTCCGCTACTTCAAGCGAATTGCAGAAAATAGTGGGCATACCGAGCTTTTTCATAAGAGGTGCGGCAAACTGTGTGAACGTGTCGCTTAAAATTATTACCTGAGAAAGCTCTCTAAGCTCGTCGAGAAACTCCTTTGCGCCCGGCATAGGGTCGATTTTGGCGATAGTAGCCTGAATTTCCTTAAGACCCAGACCGTGCTCTTTTAAAATACCTATGCGGTATTTCATAAGTTTGTCATAGTCGGGTTCGTCACGGGTGGTTCGGCGAAGTTCGGGAATGCCCGTTTCTTCGGAGAATGCGATCCAAATCTCGGGTACAAGTACGCCTTCCAAATCCAAACAAGTGATGTACATAATTTATCTCCTTATAAATTTATTCTGTATTTAATCAGCCTTTTTTTTCAGCCCGATAATGGTTTGTCTGCTTTCCTGATATTCTTTCGAGAGAATGTGGATAAGCAGTTCCTCAACAGACGAGGTAAGACCTATTCCGCAGAGCACAACGCAATATATCCAAAACCACTGCCGGGAAATAAAATACGGCACTAAAAACAGCAAAAATGCGGAAATTTTATTGAGGTAGCTGTGGAGCGACGAAAATCTCCTGAATTTGATTATAGCGGTAAGATAAGCGCCTATACGGGTCGCCGCTATCGCCGCCACAATTATCCAGATCCACTGGGGAAGTTTTTCAATAAGCGTAGGCAGTATCTTGAACAGCATAAGAAGATAGAACATTATATCGGCTATGCTGTCAAGACGCGCGCCAAGCTTGCTTTCTTTCCTGAGAATGCGTGCGACTGTTCCGTCAAGAACATCGCTTACTCCGCAAACTGTCCATATGATGTAAAATACAAGCGTAAACGGCGCAATAAACACAAGCGCTATTGTTCCTGCGATACGAACAAGAGTGATGATATTGGGTGCTGTAATAATTTCTTTTTTTTCTAACATAATTTTCTACCATAATTTGTAATATTTTTACATTGTAAGCAAAACTACATCTTTTATTGTATCATAATTGTCGGGTTTTGTCAATACATCTTCAATATGCTTTTTTCATAAAAAATATTCGCAAAAGCGCTTATGAGAGTATTTTTTTCATAATAATTGACATTTTTCAGTAAGTGTGATATAATCTAATATGTGATTTGGCGCATTATTTGAATATCGAAAAGACTGAGGGACTGTTTATGGAGAAGGTTAGAATACAAAAAATTATAGCGGACAGCGGTCTTTGCTCCAGAAGAAAAGCGGAAGAGCTTATCGCAGAAGGCGCTGTTACCGTGAACGGCAGACCTTGCTCTCTCGGAGATAAGGCAAGCCCTCTTAACGACCTTATTTCGGTAGGCGGCAAGGCGATACCCCAAGCGCCTGCGGAACACCGCTATATAATGCTGAATAAGCCAAGAGGCTATGTCACCACGATGTCCGATGAAAAGGGAAGAAAAATCGCCTCGGATTTGCTTGTGGGCGTTTCGGAGAGGGTTTTTCCCGTGGGAAGGCTGGACAGAAATTCCGAGGGACTGCTTATTTTTACGAACGACGGAAAATTTGCAAATGATATTACTCACCCGTCAAAGCACGTCGGAAAAACCTACCGTGTGACTATTGACGGCGCTGTTACCGAAGAACAGCTTTCAAAGCTTTCTACGGGGGTAGAGCTTGACGGCGGCGAAAAAACTCTTCCGTGCAGCGTAGAGGTGCTTTCGGAAGAGCCCCTGCGCACTGTTCTCAGAATTACCATAAAACAGGGGCTTAACCGCCAGATAAGAAGAATGTGCGAAAGCCTCGGTCTTAATGTCGGCAGACTTCGCAGGACCGCTGTCGGCGGCGTAAAACTGGGTATGCTGAAACCGGGAGAATGGCGTGACCTTACCAAAGAAGAGCTGAAAATCTTAAAAGCTGCCGTACGAAATCAGCCCCAGCAGAAGAGAAAATGATTTTTGTGCAAAATTGCTGATTTTATGCAAAAATTTGCAGTTTGATTGCAACAAAATGTAAAAAATATTTTTTATCCGAAAATTGACTTGTTATTTACAGGACAATGTAGTATAATTATTGTGGACTAATTTTTGGCAAGTATTTGCCGCTGCTTTTACGGCTCGCCGGCGATATATTTGCCTACTTATATTGTTATGGAGGAGAAAAAATGGCATTTTCAAAGACACTCGCCGAGATGGAACAGAACATTCCCGACAGCGGCGCGAGAAAAAGAATAGCCGCGTTTCTGGACGAGAACAGCTTTGTCGAGGCGGATAAGTTTCTG
>CANQKW010000046.1 GCA_947624555.1 uncultured Clostridia bacterium | reverse complement strand
GATATTCTGATGAAAACGCAGTATCTCAACGAAAATTACGGTGAGCGCAACTTGCTCTTTGCCACAGGAACGCCCGTATTCACACCTTACCAACACTCAAATACTGAATTTAATATCAATGCCTGTTTCATCGGAAATCGTCACAACCTCAATCATCGTTAAAGCTATTTCGTGCTTTTCTTGAACCGACAATTCCGACCAGCGTTTCAGCGGCTCGGACAACGGCTTTGTGTCGATTTCCTTGTGCTTTCTCTGCTGTTTCTGCAATTTCTGTTCAAGCTCGGATTTCTGCTTGTGCAGGGCGTTTATGCGTTCCTGTATGTAGTCGAACAGCACCGTATCTGCGTTTGCGAGTTTGTCCATAAGCTTGCGGATTTCATCGTCAATTCGGGCGAGTTCGCCGTTAATTCTGTTCGCCTCCGTATCGGGCTTTGAACGCTTTTTCTTGGCTATTTCAAGCGTTTTTATACGCTCGTTCATTGCTTCGAATACCGCCTGTTCAACTTCATCGGGGCGCAGCTTCAAAGTCCTCTTAACACAGCTGTCTGCCCTGTAAAAGCCCGTGTCAAAAAAGTATCTCCATTGCTTTGTATGAGCCTTGTTCCAATTATATGCAACGGAAATCGAGTACCCGCAATGTGAGCATTTCAGCAGTCCAACAAGCCACGAATGGAGTGCGCTGCTGTTGTTCGGTATACTTTTGTTATGCGCCTTTTTATCCTGCACAGCGAGCCACGTTTGTGCGTCAACAAGTCCCTCGTGATAGCCTACCTTGACAAAAACAGGCGCACCCGAATGATGTTTTCCGTGCAAAAATAAGCCGTGTACTCCGTCATAAGCCTCAATGTCATCAAGCATTTCTACGCCCATAGACGAAAAATAGCGATAAACCTCTGCGTCTGCACGAACATAAAGCGGGCTTTCAAGCAACCTTGAAATATGCGACCTGTCCATATTTGACCTGCCGTTTTTGCATTCAACCGAGATGTCGATGCCGTTCTGCCGGAAATACGACAAGACATCTTTCAGAGAGGTTGTCGGCTCTTTGTAAATCTCAAACGCCTTTGTAATAACGTGCGCCCTGTCGCCCGGAACAAGCACCGAGCCTGTTTTGCCGTTTACGGTGCACCGTTCGGGAACATAGCCGTAATAAACCTTGCCGCCCTGATAAAAGCCTGTTTCACGAGCCTTTGTGTTGTATGCGTCCGCAACTCTCGCCGCTATTGTTTCACGCTCAAACTCCGCAAAATTGAGTAGGTTATTTCTCATCATTCGCCCCTCTTTTGTTTCGGTGTTGAACGGCTCTGAAAGGGAAATAACGCTCACTCCCAGCTTGTCGAGCGTGTCTGTGATGTTGAGATATTCACGCATATTACGGGAAAATCTGTCGTATTTCTTTACGATAATTCGTGATATTTCGCCGTTTCGTGCGTCCGTCATCATCTCTTGAAAAGCAGGGCGATGTTCTATGTCCTTGCCCGATTTTCCGTCATCACAGTATATTCTGAAATCAGCCCCCTCGCCTAAAAATCTGATACATTCCTCACGCTGTGCTGCTATCGAGAGCGAGTTGTTGCCCTTGTCCGCATCGCTTACAGAACGACGAACGTATATTGCCGTAGTTTTGCTCATAATCTAACCTCCTGTTGTAAGTCAAGCCGATTACGAGCCAATCCACAGATAGTATATCATAATCGGCGATTTTATTCAAGTGGTTTTTCGCTACCTGCTGTCATTTTCATCATCATTACCTGTATTTTCGGGACTGCGATTTTTCGCATTGGCAGCTTTCAGAATATCATACAAGCGGTCAATTTTCGACTGTCTGACGCTCTCCGACACCACATCGGGCAAGTGTACCGTAACCTTGAATTTTCTTCCTGTCCATTTGTCATTTCTTTTGTTAATCATAGTGGTTTTCGTCCTTTCTTCTAAAGTCTGTGAGGTTGTTTCTGGCGCATTTGAAAGCTGCCGCAGAATAGGTATAACGCATTACCTGTTTTGTCAACAAAACAGCCTGCGTCAGAGGAAAACTCCCCTGAAACCCCTCGTCACTGCCGCAATCGTCATTGTAATTTGCAACTCGCTGAAACAGCTCATTCAGAATTATAGCAAACGCTTGAATAACGGCAGAGCTGAAAAGAAAATTTTTCTTTCAGCTTTGCAAGGGACTTTCACCGCCACCCTGTTCCGCTTCGTGTTCCTCTCTAATCTCTTCGATTGCGGCGAGTGCTTTCTGCTTTAAGTTCTCGGACAGCTCCTTGCGAAGCCAACGGTTAAAGGTCGGCTCTGATACGTTCAGCTTCTCGGCAATCTCGTAGAGATAAACCCCAGTCTCCCTTGCTTTTGTGCGAATGTCGTTGTTGTGCTTAATCATAATATCGTCCTCCCGTTATAAAAATAGTTTTGAAATCCCACTTGACAAATCATCATTATCGTGGTATTCTAATGATAAAGGCGATTGTTGTGGTGATGTTATTGATTATAGCATTTCAGTTTCAGCTCGTCAAGGCTTTTGTGGTATATTTCTTGTAATTCCACAAATATAGTCTTTTTCGCAATTTTCGAGGAGGTTTTTTATCACTATGGAGAGCAAAAACACCTGTGTTGAGGTATTTGGCAAGCGGCTTAAAGAGCTGCGTAAAGCGAACGGCTACACGATTGAGCAGTTCGCCGATATGGTGGGCATATCTAAAAGCACCCTCGGCTATTATGAGAACGACAAACGAATGCCCGACATTGAGATACTCTCACGAATAGCTGACACGCTGAATGTGAATGCCGACTACCTTATCGGCAGAACGAACACGACAGCGCTGAAAGGGAAAATGAAAACCGTGTGCGAGTTCACGGGATTGTCTGATTGTGCAGTAGAATACTTGTCGGAGTTAGTCAAAAACAAGGACTATGCAAAGCTGTCAGTTATCAACCACCTGTTTGATGAGTTGTCCGAGGACTACGACTTTTACAGCTACGAAACGCAGAACGGAGAGGAAGCCGCAAACAGTATCCTCGGTGCATTGTTCCTCTACTTTGAGAGATGTTCTGGCACGGACAGCGTGTGGGACGAGTTCGCTGACTTGAGCAATGACAGTCGCAAGGAGATACTTGCAGCGGCTTATAAGCAGCTTCTTCTCAATCAAGTCACCGACCTTGTTAAGGCAAGCGCCGAAGCGTATAGGCGAGATAACGAGCAGATGAAATGATAACTCCAAAGCTGAAAAGAATAATATAACCCTCCTGCGTTCGGGCTGAACTGCTGGAGGGCTTCGTGTTATATGGGTAGGACACAGAGAGATAAATCTATTGCTTGGTTGGATTTAACCAATAGAAGAACGGAGGTAAAAGTATGAGGTCGGAAATTTTATCTCCCTGCTCTGACACAGGTAAATTTTAACAGCAAGGAATTTTACCTTGCCTGTGTTACCACTTAAAAAAGAGGTGAGGAAGATTTTATCTTCCCAACGCTCCGCAAATCCATTTTGGAGTCGCGGAGTTTAAGTCGCTGATAGTGTGAGTAAGCGCACGGGGTTTTAGGGGTTTAACCCCTGACTCAATGCCTTATTGTGAAGCTGTGCGTAACAATATGGCTATTGAGTATAGCCTTATTGATTGAAACCGAAAAAATAGCCAAAAATCAAACACAAAAAAATATCCGCACCGCAGAGGTAAATGGCGGCAACGAAAGAAGCGGGTATCTGACTATGAATGAGGTAAACGGCAAGACGCTCTCAATTTACTTTAGGATAGACGAGGGGGTAATCGAACACAACAACAGAATTTTCATCGCCAAGAATGTGGACGGCAAACGGGTGTGGGATAACATTAGAGCATATTCAGTGAGTTTCTCTACTATATCGATAATTGCTTGTATCAGGATAACGAGTGTGAACAGTTTGGTGAGCGTTTTCTTATACGATGGCGGTTTCGTCCAATTTGAGGGCATTGGAGAGTTTGAGGTGCTTTAATAGGATTCCTTTTTCAGCCGTGGTAAAGAGGTTGAGCTGCTCGATGAAGTCAACTGCGATTCTGTCAAAACCGAGAGTGTAAAATCTTTTCTCGGCGGAGCGTCCCAACAAGTAGTCAATAAGGGTATTCTCTCACTATGGTTAAGTTTTTCTCAATAAACAAGCTATGGACAAATTCGCTGAAATCGAGTATTATTACGGCGCTTAAAAAGAACATTATGGGAAACTCCTATCGGGAAACGCAGACGGAAGAATAAGTGGTATAAAAAGAGGTGTCGGGGTTGCTCCGACACCTTTCTTAATATTCTCAATTGTTATCTTATTCTTCTGTTTCTTTACGAATACACTTACTTAAAAATAGAGATAATCCCGCAATGCCTGTTCCATGTAGTAAAGCATAATTTATCGGAGTAAAACCCAAATACATAATGGTAATCACATTGAAGACTGCATACAATGCGAGGACAACTCTCGCTATCAAGTTATACTTTTTCTGCTTTTTGTCGTTAATTAATTGATTGGAGTTTTTGCCCTGCGAAAAAAACAAGTATATTGATGCGGCAGCAGCAAATGGGGTTGAATAAACCCATAAATCAAACTCAGTCAAAAGCATTAGTAATGTTGCACACACAATGAGTATCAAAACACAGCCTATATGAGTGGATGCGTGATACCCACCTTTTAGCATTCTCAACGGTACAAAACCTATGGCAAACATAATCATCTCAACAAAACGACCGAATATAATTGCAATCACAACTATTGAAATAAAATTGATTATTGTAGCCAGCGTGATTTCAATGCTGTATGAGTATGCCTCTATATCTTCTGACTGAATTATACCCTCACCGCTCATTTTATTCGCTATTTTTTCTGAAACCCTCTTTAACATAGTAATTCCACCCTTCACTTAAAAAGGTAGCATAGAATAAGTAAGAAATCAATAACCATTTGCGTATTCCGCATGTTTTCTTGTCTATTCAGCACAAATTGCGGAATAGACAAGAAAACATGCGGAATAAACATTTGGTATTGACTTTTCGTTGATTTTATACAAAAATAGACATAAGCCTTACACTAAGATAAGGCGAATTTATATGAAAGGTTGATATGAATTATGACACAGACGAAAAAAATCCTCACCAATGGCTACAAAATGCTTATGGCATTTGTACTGGCGATTGGAGCGCTTTCTGCTCAAAGCGCTTGCGTATGCTGGTTTCACCAGCCAGAAGTCCCTGATACAATGAAGAAGTTCTGCAAAAATAACGGAGGTAACAAATGAGAAAGCACATCAACAGGATAATCGCTATCACGCTTGCGGCTGCTATGTCCGTTTCAATGATTTCATCGATTTCGGCATCAGCAGAAGAAATTACCGCATTCCCCTACACCCTTTTTGCGGCTTCTGAAACTGAGGGCGCAATCACAACAACAGCAGGTAATTTCTGCGTGAATGGTAATGTTTGCACAAACGGCACAATCGTAGCAGGCGGAAATATAAATGTGAACGGAACCAAAACAGAAAATGCGGGTCAGGATATGATTTATATCTTTGACAAGATTGACACCAAATACTTTTCTGGAAACAATTTTGAGGAGCATACCGAGGACTATGTTCTTGACGAGCTTAACATAAACATCAGCGAGCCTACCGAGATTCTCGGTGAAGCGGAGCTTACGGGAAATATAAACATAAACACCGCTCTGAAAGCGTTCAAAGACGTTACGCTGAACGGCGAGGTTAAGAATACAAACGACTCCGTGATTTACTCAAAGTACGGAGATATTGTCATTGACAGCACCAATGTTAATCTGAACGGCTTGGTGTACGCTCCGTTCGGCAGTGTTGAGATCAAAGCGATGAACCTCAATCTCAATAATGTTGTCATCATCGCTGACAGCATTGTCTTTGACTGCCCGAATGTTAACGCAAATTACAGCGCGAACGCTGCGGATTTTGTCGGAACGGTTTCCGAGCCGCTTAATATTCCCAAAGACGAGTGGCAGTACATGAAGGACGAAAACGAGAACGGGCTGCCAGATTTATATGAAGATATTGATAATTGGGAAAAACTACCTGATTCAGACGGTGATGGATTGTTAGATTTTCTTGAGGAGTATATCGGCGCTGATCCTAATAACGTGGATACAGATCACGATGGATTAAGTGATAGCTTTGAAATCTCAGACACAAATACCGATCCCATAAATGTCGATACTGACGACAATGGGATTAACGATGGTGACGAGGATTTTGACCAAGACGGTTTATCTAATATTAAAGAATTTGAAAACAAAACAAATCCCCATATAGCGGATACGGATGGTGATGGTCTGTCAGATGGCGATGAAGTTAATATATATGGGACAGATCCTCTGATTGTTGATACGGACGGCGATGGCTTGGACGATGGCGACGAGATAGTTCTTGGCACAAATCCGTTGGTACAGGATACAGACGGTGATGGTATTATCGACAGCAAGGAGAAAATTCAGCAGACATTTATCCATAAGGTAAAGAACGATGACTGCGCCGTGACCGAAGTTATCGTTGACATGGAATGCACAGGCAACATCAACAAAACCACCTCTGTTGAGAGCGTTATGAACACGGATATTCTCTGCACGGACGTTGTAGGGCTTGTCGGTGAGCCGTTTGGAATCGAAACGGATTCCGAGTTTGACAAGGCTACCCTTACTTTCAAAATCGATAAGGATAAGCTCGGTGATATTCCATTTGACAATTTGCTCTTTTTGTGGTATAATGAAGAGAATAACGAATTTGTCGAGCTTGAAACCATGCTGGATGAAGCAAACGGCACGGCGAGCATCGCAACCACACATTTCAGCAAATATATGGTTGTTGATAAAAAGGCTTGGTTTGATGCATGGGCAGTGGAGTTGAACTATAATCCGACAGGCGGTGCTCCCGGTGCCCCCTCTATTCCTGTTAAATACAATACCGTGCTTGCAATCGACTGCTCGGGAAGTATGGATTGGAATGATCATATAACGAGAATACTTAACATAAGAAAGTGCCAAAGAATTGACGCTGCCGAGGGTTATATTGAATACATGCATGCGTCAGATGAAACGGCAATTGTATTCTTTTCAAGCAGTGCCCGTGTTGCGTCAGCAATGACAAGTGACAAAGAGGCTCTCAAGAAAGCACTTCAAGGGTTGAGCGACAACGGCGGAACAAGTTTCAGCGCGGCATTAAGAATCGCAGCCAGACAGATTGACAGTGCAGAGAAAATAACAAATGGTGCAAATAAAAATCGTATAATTCTGCTGTCCGACGGGGACAATAATGATTCCGTATCTGCGAGAAATGCAGCTGTAAAGGAATGCAAAGAAAAATACATTGAGGTATATACGGTTGGATTTGGTGCGGCAAACGATTCGATACTCCAAGGTATAGCTGATGAAACAGGCGGCAAATATTATAGAGCGTATGATGCTAAGGATATAGTTGATATATTTGCTGAAATTGGTTATATGGATGATTTTGATATGACTGATACTGACGGTGATAAATTGCCGGATGCTGTTGAGGCGGCTGGTATCAGATTGCAGAACGGTAAGATTTTACATGGCTGCGATCCGACAAATCCCGATACCGATGGTGATGGCTTGCTTGATGGTGAGGAGATTAATCCGAAACCTTTTTACAACCAAAAGGAAGATAACGGTTTTTTAGGTCTTTATAAGTTGTTTGGTACCAACACGGTACAAGGATACTACTTTAAGAAGTATTCAGATCCAACAGTAGATAATTCTGATTCTGATTATGATGGGATAGAGGATTCAGAGGAAACAATTTCTGAACGCTTAAACAATTCATTTAATGTATCCTGGGATAGTAATGGTGAGATATATAATAATATAACCTATTCCATGAATTACTCACAGTTTTTTGGCGATAACACAAAATACAACAGTAAGATCAGCACAGTTTCCGCATTGATGGCATCATTGGTTTATGATAATCAGATTTTGACAGATGATCCTGATGAAACAAAGGAAAACAGCTACGTTGATCATTTTCTGCTAAAGCATGGTATGAAAGATGTGGTACCATATAAACTGGCAGATAAATACGATGATCAGCATATTACAGATGTAGTTTTTGGTCATCATCGTGTCAAGTATAATGGGCAGATCAAGGAAATAATTGCGGTTGTAATAAGAGGCACAAACGGAACCGTTGAAGAATGGTCAAGCAATTTTGATATCGGTTGTGACAGAATATATGAAGGCAATGGATTGATCCCTAAAAATGAAGACTGGAAAATCAAAGAAAATCACATGGGATTTGATATTGCAGCAGCGCGTGTGATTAAGCTACTTAACAAATATATTTCCGAAGCCCCTAATCTGGATAAATCTGCAACAAAAACATTGTGGATTACCGGTCACTCAAGAGGCGCCGGAATTGCAAATATTGTTGGTGCTAGATTGGATGAAGATTACGAAACATTCGTATATACTTTTGCAGCACCGATGACAACTACAATTTCTGAAGATGTTGCAAAATCACACGATAGCATTTTTAATGTTATAAACAGCGATGATATAATTGCAGAGATGCCATTAGCGTATTGGGGCTTCAGACATTATGGAAATGATATATCCACTAGTGTTGCAGAGAACTATTCAAGTAAATGGCAGTCCTATACTTCTAAATCATATTCTTCAAATCAATCAAAGAAAAAAGAGCTTCTAGATTCCTTTGCATTGTTGGCAACAGACAGAAATGACTGCTATGAATTTCATTGCTCTTGCCATGGTGATGGTAGCGATACACGCATAACATATAAGAACAATGATGGTACTAACGCTGTGATATACGGTGAAAAATATCAAATAACCGATTTGATACATGGTGGAATCGAAAACTATAGACATTGTGAAACAACAGCTTTCTTTATGCAATATTTGGCAAGGTTGGCTTCGTCTGCAAATGAAGGGCTCAATGTAATTCCAACAGCTTTAACATTTCTGGCACCCAAATATGGAAAAACACGTTTTGACTTTGCTGTATATTCGTTATCTAACATTGCCTCTCCACATCAGCAGGTGTCATACTATCTCATATCAAATCAATAAACAGGAGGATTGAATGAAGATTGCAAAAAACATAAGTTTAGGTATCGGGATGCAAGTGTTGGTGTCGCTAATGCATATACTTATTCATTTTATGAACGGCAGTTTTGAAGAAGACATTCAAAGAATTTGCTCGTTCATAGTGGTGATACTTGTAACATATATAGCAATTCTTTGTTTTGACCTACCAACATACGCAGTATTTTGTGGTCAAATCATTACACTTCTGTTTATCTTGATATTTGAAAACGAGGGGGTGTATTTATTATACTATCTCCATAGGGGAAGTTCCCAATGGTTTAATCCAGATATTTTTACCGATGCAGTAATTATAGTATTAGAAATGCTTGTTGTTCAACTGCCATCTTTCGCTCTAGCAAAATTAACTAGATGGATATATAAAAAAAATAAGTAATATATATGCTGTGCAAAGCATAAGTGCGGGTGCTTATGTGTTACTCGTAAAACATAAAATGTCTATACACACTAATAAACAATCGGCTATTACAACCATATGATTTAAGCGGCTGATACCTTTCGGGTTATCAGCCGCATTTCTTTTTTACATATTGCATTTTTCGCCAAAATAGTGTATAATAAATATAAAATATCGACATCTTGTATACTCTGTGGAGGCGAATAATGAAAATCTGTGTCTGCGATGATGATAAATACATCACTAAAAAAATACGGGAATTAATCAAAGAACAAACTCCCGAATTTCAGGTAGAGGTCTATTCCTGCGGAGAAGAGGTCTTTTCGGGCGGCTCGTTTGACATCGCTTTT
This sequence comes from uncultured Clostridia bacterium, assembly GCA_947624555.1. Lineage (GTDB taxonomy): Bacteria > Bacillota > Clostridia > Oscillospirales > Ruminococcaceae > CAG-115. The sequence goes on along the minus strand of CANQKW010000046.1, from coordinate 2,767 downwards.
CTTGATATTCAGATGAGCGGGGCAAGCGGCATTGATACTGCGGCGGAACTGAAAAAACGTTTCCCCGACATTATAATTATCTTTATTTCAAGCTATTCCGACTATGTAACCGACGCATTTTCGCTTGAGGCTTTTCAGTATTTGGTAAAGCCTGTTGACAGAGAAAAATTCTGCGAGGTATTTCACAAGGCACTCGAAAGCTATAAAAAATCGCACTATCTGCACAAAATACATTGCAGTAAAGGCGAATTGTGTATTCCGATAAGAGATATTATATACATAGAAACCTATGGCAGAAGGCTTCGCCTTTGGACTAACCAAGATAAATTTGAATACAATGACAAAATAAAAGCCGAGTATGACAAGCTAAAGCCTTTTGACTTTGTTCGCGCTCATCAAGGCTGTATTGTGAATATGCAATATGTCCGCAATTGGACGAAAACGCAGTTTATTCTGAATGACGGTCAATGTATCAGTATCGGCAGAAGTTTTCAGAACACTGCCGCCGAGGAATTTACTAGATATATCGGAAAGGTTCTGGTGTGATGGGGCAGTGGTTTCTGAACGGAATATCATCAGCTTTTGATGTGGTTATAGTAACGAGTTTTTATTCACAAAGATTAGGTCTTCAGCACCGGAAATATGACACTTATCTCATCGGTGTAATACTGTGCGCTGTAATGACAACTGTAAGCTCGGTTTTCACTGGAACGCCTCTTGTACCTGTTTCTGTTTGCGCCGCTTTTATATGTTATTCGCTGATGTTTGGCGGTAAATTGCATACAAAGCTTTTTAGCGCAGTAACCGTATTTCTATCAATGATTTTAGGGGAGCTGTTTTCTGGAATACTGCTTATGACAATACATCACGGCAATCTTGATTACATTCAGAACAATCCGATTTTCTATTTTCAAGGTGCAATTCTGTCAAAGCTGTTTATATTTATTGAACTGTTAATATTTCGTTTTTTTAAGGAAAAGGATTACTCTCTTATCAACCGAAAAACCGTACTGTCGTTGTCGGTTATAACTATTTCATCTATTGTGTCGGTATATTTCATTGCAATGTATGTTTATAATATGAACAACATTATTGAAAGCGCCGCCGCATTAGCAGTTACAATCATCATTGTGATTTCTTTTATATGCACATTTTATATTTTCAATGTTATTATCAAATCCGAGAGAAAAACTGCGCTTCTAACCGCTGAACAATTGAGATTTGAGCAAGAAATTGCAATGTATAAGCAGGATAACGAGCATCGCAAAGAAATCCAGCGCCTAAATCACGATATGAAAAATATGCTTATCGGAGTAGACGGTGCGCTTAACGCAATGAATACTGATGAGGCTCATAGGATGATTAACGAATATCTAAAGTGCTGCTGTGATATTACGGAAAAATCAGTAGCCGTTTCAGGAAACAGCGCCCTAGATTATATTGTTGGTGCTAAAAAAGCTAAAGCCGAAGAGCTAGGAATTACACTTCACTATGATATTGCGCCATGTGGCGTTCATATTGCAGAAACTGACATCTGCATTCTTTTGGGGAATATCCTCGACAATGCAATAGAAGCTTGCGAGCAACTATCTGCTAAAAAAACGATTGAATTGAAAATGCGTTGCATAAATGGTATGTTGTACATAAGTTGCAAAAATCCGACAGACCAGAATGATGTTTCTCTTATCACCACTAAGCCTGATAAGTCGCAACACGGGTTTGGAACAGTTTCAATAAATAAAATTGCAAACAAATATGGCGGTCACGCAAATTATAAAATAGAAAGTGGTTTGTTTGTCTGCGATATAATTATTCCGCAACAGATGAATGCTTCTTGAAAAAACATTTTGATTATCTTGCATAGTACCGAGGACATCGGTATATTATGCAATTTGACATTCGAAATGAATAAGGAAAGGCTCGCAAGAGTAAGATGATCTGTTTTCAGCATCCCGTTGGGAAAGATAGAACATTTTCCTAGTAATATACATTTGGAGGATAAGGATATGAAAAGTTTTTTTTACTTTATTGTAAAATTGATAGGTTCTTTGGGAATTGCTATATTGATATTTCTCTGGTCAAGTAATGATATTATAGCGACTGTGCTTTCATTTTTTGCAGGAACAATACTCATAGATTTCTTTTGCAATCGCAGAATTATGCATAATAAACTTAAACTCAAATACAAGCTTTCTGACTTTAATGAAGAATACTACGATTTGTATTGGGAAAGTAACATGAGTAGATTAAATGGTTTTTTCAATTCTTTTGTATTTGGACTTACAATTTGTTCTTTTGTAGATGACTTTATTAAGATGAGTATTGAACAGTATATAACGGTATATTTATTCATTGTTTTGGTTCCTATAATTATTTATTCACTTTTATTAGGTTTTTCAAAGCAAGAGAAGATACTGATGCAATTATTTAATCTTAGAAAACAGAATTGGTCGGGTGATTACACCGAAGAAGAAACTAATATTCTTAAACGCATTGCGGATTTGTAAAAATATACTATATGCAATTGCCTGTGTCTACAATATATTGGCAAAAAAGCATATGAAAGTCAACTAAACATAATGAACTCCATCGCAAGTGCGATGGGGTTAGATATATATCAAAATATCTGTTGAAATGAAAATGGATTGGCTCTGTATCGGCGTTCGTTGAGTTGATAATGTGTAGCCACAGGCACGCCCGTATCGAACTCGATGTCGGAACTCTACATTATGCAGAGGTATCTGCGCCCGTCACTCTTGGCACAGGC
>CANQKW010000045.1 GCA_947624555.1 uncultured Clostridia bacterium | reverse complement strand
GAGAAACTTTTTTTCAAAAAAGTTTCTCAGGTGGGGTGTGGGGCGACGCCCCACAAATACGTTTTAAAAGCGCTAAAGGGGTATGGGGGAAAACAAGAGTTTTCCCCCATTTTTTGCGTTCAAAGAACGCAAAAACAATTGAAAACTAAAAAATTTCTTTCAATAAAGACAGTAGAAACAAAGTGATTTTTCGCAAAAACAATTGAAAACTAAAATTTTCTTTCAATAAAGACAGCAGAAACAAAGTGATTTTTCGCAAAAACAATTGAAAACTAAAAAATTTCTTTCAATAAAGACAGTAGAAACAAAGTGATTTTTCACCAAATTTTTTTAAATTTACCTCTCCGGAATATATTATAACCGCAAATAGGAAATTTTGCAAGTACAAAAAGATTAAATTTTACATTAAAAAATAAAAAAATATGTTGAAAAGGACTTGAAATTATGTTATAATGTACTATATGTAACAACTTGTGAAAATGACAGGTCGTATAAAACAGTAAAGGAGGGCGGCGATGGACTGTGCTCTTTGGCTAAACAGAAAAAAAGTCTTTTCGGCAGATGAAATAAAATCCAACCTCGATGTCGCCTCTCTGCTTGGTTATTTTGCGGCAGGAAGTCTTGTAGAATGGCTGGAAACCCATAACGGCAAAGAATATGCAAAAAAACTCGTGCGGCTTTCACCGAAAGACCCCGATATCTGCGATAAAATCAGTCGTATCTTCGGGGGAGAGCCGACTCCGTATAAAAAATTCAGTGCGTGTGCCGCAGAACAAACATTTCTGTGCGGCAGCACAAGCTTTGGCGGCAACTCGTATAAACCTCTTTCATTCGGGTCGCAGGTCGGCGTTTTTGCAGGTTCGCTTTTGTTGACTTCGGGAAGATTTTATAACTATACGGGCAGCTTTTACCTCGGCTCTTTCCTTTTCGGCAGCGGTATCTACGAGTGGGAGTGGGAATGGGAGCAGTTTTTCGGCTCGTTCCCGGGGGGAAGTTTTTCGTTCGGTTCGGGAATGTCATTCCTGCGGTCGGGTAGGCTCGGCTCTTTCGGCTCTTTCAGATACGGCTCGTTTGATTTCGGCTCTTTCGGAGCAGGCTCTTCTGGAAGTTTTTCGGATTTTGTGCAAAAATTGCCCGAATTTGCAGAAAATCTCGACGAATATGACAGGATAATGCTGGAAAGCATTTTCGGCTGTCCTTTAAATCAATTCGGCTACGGTATACACAATATATGATTTTATGAACGCTTTTCACATCTCTTCATTCGCCCCCTCAAGGGCAAAAGGCGCAGAAAAGGTGCAGCCCGAGGACTTTGACCTGTACTGTGCGGCTTTGTCGGCTCTTTCGTGGAGAAAGCTCAACGGGAAAATAACGCTCTGCTGCGACAACCCTTATGCGGAATTTTACGAAAAAAGCGGCTTGACGGATATATGGGACGAAATCAGGGTAAACGTTGCGGACGATCTGGAGGGCATTGACCCCGTGATGTTCTGGGCAGGAGGAAAACTGCTCGCTCTTCGGGATATGAACGCCCCCTGCGTTATGATCGACACGGATTTTATTGTCTGGAAAAAGCTGTCATTCGGTCGGGAAATAATTGCCGCTCACAGAGAGGATATTACAGACACCTATCCTCCGATTTCTTTTTTTGCAGCAAAAAACCATATTCTTCCTTGTTTCAGCGAAACTGTCCTGCCGCTGAATACGGCTTTTTTGTATGTTCCCGACAATGATTTCAGAAATTTTTACACCTCTCAGGCGATTTCCTTTATGAAATCGGCTGAAAGCTGCGGCGATAGTCTGAGATATATGGTTTTTGCGGAGCAAAGATTGGTCGCTATGTGTGCGGATTATACCGATACTCCCGTGAAAACTCTGCTGGACAAGGACAGCCTGCATTTTCCGCAGAGCGATTTTACTCACTTGTGGGGCGCAAAGCAGGCTATGCGAGATAATCCCGCTCTTCGCACGGAGCTTGTCGGAAAGTGCCGTGACAGGATAAAAAGAGATTTCCCCGAATATTCATATATTGCGGACAATATTGACGCTGTCTGCGCCGAATAAATACGGCTTTTCTTCTCAAAATAGATATATCGGACCGTAAAAGGCCGAAATCTTTTTCCGGGGGGAAATTTTTATGCCGATAAAAGCTGTTGATATTCAAAAAATATACAAGGTAGGCGGCAGCGAGGTAAGGGCTTTGGACAACGTTTCTCTTGAAATATGCGACGGGGAATACGTGACAGTCGTGGGGACTTCGGGGTCGGGAAAATCTACGCTTATGAATATTATCGGCTGCCTCGATTTGCCCACATCGGGGAGCTGTTTCCTTGACGGGGAGAATTTGTGCGCTCTCTCGGACAGGGCGCTTTCTGAAATAAGGAGCAGAAAAATCGGATTTATTTTCCAGAGTTTTAATCTTATCAGCGGACTTACCGCTCTGGAAAATGTAGAATTGCCGCTTGCGTACAGAAAAATACCCAAATCAAAACGCAGGGAAATCGCTCTCAGCGCTTTGGAGAGCGTAAAGCTGTCGGACAGAGCCTTGCACAGACCTATGGAGCTGTCGGGCGGTCAGCAGCAGAGGGTCGCTATCGCAAGAGCAATAGCGGCAAGCCCCGAAATCATACTTGCCGATGAGCCGTGCGGCAATCTCGACAGCAGGTCGGGGGCGGAAATACTCGATATTCTCGAAGAGCTTAACCGCAAAGGCAAAACAGTGGTTATGATAACGCACAACGAACAGACTGCAAAGCAGGCGCAGAGGCTTATTCGCATATCCGACGGGAAAATCGTCTGATAATACGGGGGGATTTTATGACTTTACAGGAAATAATCAACGACAGCAGAAAAATCGTTTTCTTCGGCGGAGCGGGAGTTTCCACGGAAAGCGGAATACCCGATTTCAGAAGTGTGGACGGTCTTTACAATCAGCACTATAAATATCCGCCCGAGCAGATAATTTCCCACAGCTTTTTCATAGAAAATCCCGAAGAATTTTTCCGCTTTTACAGGGACAGAATGATTTTTGAAAACGCAAAGCCGAATGCCGCTCACCTGAAACTTGCAGAGTGGGAGAAAAAAGGGATTTTGTCTGCGGTGGTAACTCAGAATATAGACGGACTTCACCTGAAGGCAGGCAGCAGAAACGTTATAGAACTGCACGGAAGTGTTCATAGAAATTATTGCACAAAATGCGGCAAATTTTATCCGCTGTCCGCCGTGACGGAAAGCGAGGGTGTTCCCCGATGCGAATGCGGCGGCACGATAAAGCCCGACGTTGTCCTGTACGAAGAAAGTCTTAAAGACGAGGATATAGAAAACGCCGTAAACGAAATTTCAAGCGCAGATACATTGATAATCGGCGGCACGTCGCTGGTGGTTTACCCTGCGGCAGGTCTTGTGAGATATTTCAACGGAAAACATCTTGTGGTGATCAATAAGAGCGATATAAACGCAGGAAACGCCGAACTTGTCATAAAAGACAGCATAGGCAGGGTCTTAGGCGATTTAAGCTAACAGCGACGCAAAACGCCGCCTTTAACGGAGGAGAAAATGGAAAAGGTACATACGCTGTCATATCAATGCCCTAATTGTAATGCGGCTTTGGAATATGACAATTCTTCGGGAAAATTCAAGTGTTTTTTCTGCGACAGTGTTTTCACGGAGGAAATGATAAAAAAGCTGTTTGAAGAGCGTGACGAGGCGGTAGACCTTGAAGGCTCTTCAGAACCCGAACTTACCGAGGACCAACAGCTTACAGAGGAGTTTTCTGGACAAAGCGCTTTGTATTCCTGCCCCAACTGCGGCGCAGGAGTTATCTGCGACATTCTGACCGCCTCGACAAGATGTCATTTTTGCCATACGCCCGTAATATTGTCGGGAAGACTGTCGGGAGAATTTAAGCCCGACTTCATTATCCCGTTTACAATGACGCTTGAAAACGCAAAACAGAAATTTTACAGCTTTACAAAGGGAAAATTTCTGCTCCCGAAAGGATTTAAAAGCAGCGCACAGTTAAATAATATCTCTGCGCTTTATGTGCCGTACTGGCTCAAAAGCGGCACGGTCGACGGAAATCTTACCGCAACGGGAAAAACCGTCCGTTCGTGGCGTTCGGGCGACGTCAGATACACCAATACAAAGGTATATCACGTAGAGCGCGAGGCGCAGTTTTCATTCAGGAGAGTGCCCTGCGACGGCTCAAAGCGTATCGACGACGCTCTTATGGAGAATATAGAGCCGTTTGTTTACACTGGAATAAAACCGTTCAATATGAGCTATCTTTCGGGCTGCGCCGCCGAAAAATACGACGTTTCAAAGGAAAATGCGTCTGTGAGAATAGATAACCGCGTCTTGCAAGCCTCTCAGGAAAAGCTTATGCAAATGGTTTCGGTGTACAGCTCGGTAGAAAATGTTTCCACAAATATCAATTACATTAATCAGCAATACGCTTACGCACTTTTGCCCGTGTGGTTTTTGAATTACACCTACAACGGAAAGGATTATGCGTTTGCGGTAAACGGTCAGACGGGAGTAACCTTCGGAGAACTCCCCGTAAGCAAGCCTAAACTGGTGCTTTTCGGAGCAGGTATTTTCCTTGCCGCATTGATAGTTGCATTTATTGTCATAAGCCTTTTCTTCGGCTTTTTGGCAGAATAACGGGAGGAACAGGTATGAAAAAATTATACTCCCTTGTAATTTTTGCGGTTTTGACGCTTACGGCGGCATTTTTGACGGTAACTTCAAACGCAGAAGGCAATTATCTGGGACTGGTTTTCGATATTGACGACTGCCTTACTACCGAAGAAGAGGAGTCGCTGATGGAAAAAATGCAGCAGACCGCCTTAAAGCTTGAGTGTAATATCTGCTATTGCATTACCAATGATCTTAACGGAAAAAGTCCGTACAGATATACGGAAGATAATTCATACACCCTTTTCGGTCGTGGATCAAGGTCGGTTTTTCTCGCTCTTATAAACACGCACGACAAGCCGGAATATGACGGCGTAACGGACGATATTTTCGTCGATGACGGCGTTGGGGAAATATTCACCGAAAATGTCGTTGAAAAAAAAATATTCCCCGAAATTTACAGGGCGCTTGACGATACTGCGGCGGTGTCTGTCGGCACACCAAGACAGAACGTTTATAAGGGCAGCAGTTCGGCGCAGTTTTATCAGGCAGGAATTGCGTTTTGCAATGCGCTTGAAAAAGCAGCCGCAGACCATTCAAACATATTTGTCATAGCAGCGGATTTTATTCAGGAGAATATTAAGTCACTTGTTGTTGCGATAATTTTTGCGGCTATTTTCACGGCGGTAACGGTAAGGAAAACGAAAAAATCCTACTACGTGAAAAAACCTATCAGTGCGGCGAATTATTTGGACAACAGGGAAACAAAAGTCCTGCGTCAGGTCGATAGATTTGTAAACGAGTACACGACAAGCTATCGTATAAGCAGCAGCAGTTCCTCCGGCGGCAGATCTTCCGGCGGCGGTGGTGGAGGCGGCGGTCACCACAGCAGCGGCAGACACAGATAAAGAGTTAATAGTGCACAGTGTATAGTGAATAGTAAGAAGTGCTGCAACTGCGTTGCGGTTGTCAAAAAAAGTTTTTTGAAGAGTCCTGAGAAACTTTTTTTTCAAAAAAGTTTCTCCGGTGGGGCGCTAGCAGTGTACAGTGCACAGTGTATAGTGAATAGTAAGAAGTGCCGCAACTGCGTTGCGGTTGTCAAAAAAAGTTTTTTGAAGAGTCCGGAGAAACTTTTTTTCAAAAAAGTTTCTCCGGTGGGGCGTGGGGCAAAGCCCCACAAATACGTTTCAAAAGCGCTAAAGGGGTATGGGGGAAAACAAGAGTTTTCCCCCATTTTTTTGCGTTCTAAAGAACGCAAAAAACGAGCCGAAATCCGATAATTTTCTTCAAAAAAAGACAGAAAAAATAAGCGATTTTTTTGCGATAATTTTCTTCAAAAAAACAACAATCCCCCACCTGCACGGCGGGGGATCTGACAATATTCAATTTTAATTATAAACAACGCAATTTAAGTATTACATCGGACTGTACCTCTCAATAAAATTTGTCACAAAAGCAAACTTTATCGGACATCGGACTCATCCTTTCAGACTATTTTTTTCCTTTCCGTATTTTCAAAGCGCACATCACAATCACCCATTCTTTTATGGATCTCATCTATGTAAACGCTCCTGCGGCAAGACCTGCCACACCGGCGAGAAGATGTCTGCGGACTTCGCCTTACGCCAAAGGTCCTTCAAACGGGTAAAGCACCCTCACTGCGATGGATTTTGCGTTTAAAACCACAAATCTTCACCGAAAATCAACCCTCAGCGCTCAGCGGAACACGACTCCGCAGACGCATCAAAAAAAGGTTCATTCATTTCCATCGGACTCGCTTCCTTTCTGCACCGAGCTGTTATTTCTGACTGTCAAGTCATCGGAGTAACTCCTTCAAAGTACTGCGGAATTAAAAATCCCGTACTCTTCAAATTCAGCAACCCATCGGACTGACCTTCCTTTCGGCTTATTCGGGTCTGAGAGAGCCTCGTATCCGAACTTTCGGGTAGGGCGTGTCATCTCTCTTTCCTTGTTTATATAGTACCACATATCTTGTTAAAAGTCAATAGAAATTTTTAAATTTTTACTTGTTATTTTGTATATATTTTTAAACTTGTTTTTAGCAAATTCTAATGATTATAAGGAAAAACAGGCGATTATCATAAATTTCCTATTGACATCAAGGCGATTTTGGTGTAAAATAAAAATGTTGAGGGCATAATTAAAGGCGGCGGCATACGGTGCAGGGCAGTGCCTGTGTACTGTGCCGCTTTAAGAAAGGCGGCGGTGAAATGGCTGAAAACGATGAGGCTTTCGTTGACGAGGAAGAGGGTATTCTTGAACTTGAGGACGAGTTTGGAAATTTCGAAAGATTTGAATTTGTGGACCGTGCCGAACTCAACGGCGTTGTCTACTATGCGCTTATTCCCGCCGATTATGACGAGGAAAGCGGCTCAGCGGAGTTTGTTGTTCTAAAGGAAGAGGTCGTAAACGGCGAAACTATGTTGGCGACTGTCGACAACGACGACGAGTACAACGCCGCAGGAGAGATGTTCTTAAAGCGTTTTTCCGAGATGCCTGAGCTTGATATGGACGATTTTGACGATTTGGAAAAGCTTGACAGTGTTGAGTAAAACGGCGCTGACGAAAAGCTGTGATTTTGTCGCAGAATTTACTGCCTTGCTAGCGAATGTGTGCTTTTTATAATCCGAACACTTTTGAAAAGGGATTTCGACTCCGACGGCGGATTGCAGACCTCCTTTTCCTCAGGGAATTGTTGGCGGGAGCGTGAAAACGTTGGGCGATTTTACCCACCCTGCTATAAAGCGGGTTTTATACTGCACCATACTGCAAGGCGGTGCATATGAAAATTAAGCGGAAACTTCGGTTTCCGCTTTTTTTATCGAAAAAATTCAAAAACCCCTTTTCTTTTTTATTAAAGTATGTTATAATGTAGTATATGTAACTTTTATGCAAGGGGTGTACCGAAATGGCATTCAGCGATTTAAAGCCGATAAAAGTCGGAAATAACAGCTCGGGTGATATGTACATAATAGGAGGCGTTTTCGCTGTGTATACGATAGGCTCTCAGGTGCCCGTGGTATACAGTTGGGATATGGCAAAACTCGTAAACGCTACCAGAAAAGAGCTGATATACGATTTCGGCGACAGCGAATACCGTATTCCTTACAAGATGTTCAATACAGGCGAGGACGCATTGACGGCTATCGCTATCACGGAATGTATGCAAAAGGAGTACGGATTTCACTATCAGCACGACAAGCGGCTCTTTCCTCTTAAATCAATGTATCGGGAGTGCCCTCCCGGAAAAGACTTCTACACGGGAGAAGGCGTATTGGACGAAGGAGAAACCGCTGCTGCGTTTATTATGCTGCTGAATTTCAGGCTGATGAAATTTTTGTGGCTGGTAGCACTTCTTATCACTTTGGTTACATTCGGTATTCTACAGTTTACGGTAGGACTTACAAGGGATAATATACTTTATCTCGTGCCGATTTCGATAGCGGCAGGTGCGATTACCTCGCTGATAATCAACATAATTGCCCACGCAATAGCAAGAGGACGTTTCAAGTCGCTTGCGGATGCAGATATTGCCTCGAAAGAGCCTATAACGTTCGTGATAAGCAAAAACGGCTTTGCCGCCTGCGAGAGCTGCGTTTATCAGGGAAGAGATTTAGTGCCGTGGAACGAGGCAGATTATTTCGTAGAGTCCGATAAAATGTTTATTATCTATAAAAACAATTCGCCCGTGGCTTATATCCCCAAAAGAGCCTTTGAAAAGAAAAGTATCGGCGGAATTGCCGATATTATCGCCCTTTATCTTGAACAGAGGTAAAAATTACCTTGGTTTATAAACCGCATTTCGTGCGGAACATTTTAGTTTTAGGAGTTGAAAATTGTGTCGGTTGAAATAAAATCCGAAACCGTTGACCTCGATGGCAAAAGCGCCGTCCTCGTATCGGTCAAAAACGGCGAAGACATAATAGGCACCTGCCACGCAGGTCTTATCCACCGCAGCGAAAACGCCGCCAACACAACCCGTCTGTTCTATATAGGCAACGAGCCGATAGCTAATATCCTCTGCCCGAATTACGGAAATAAAAACTCGGATAAGCTCATTTCGCTGTGCCCCGGTTTGCAGGCATTCGATCCGCATATTTACGAAGTTATAAACGAATGTTTCGACAAGCTCAACAACGACAATCCGCTCCCTGCCGCTCTCAGAGATATTTTCTGCCTGCTTTCCGACGGCGTTTATGCGGTATATGTTTCCGATTACTACCCCACCGATGGCAGCGGTTCGTTCTTCTGGGGAGGATATAATGTTTCACACGAGGTAAGAGGAACTGCCGAGATCAACCGTACAATAGGCGCTGACAAGACCTACAAGCCGTGTTTTCTTATACCGACGCAGCCGCTCGAATACTACAAGCCGAAGGAAATGATTCGTGTGGGCGAAATTTCAAAAACAAGAAAAATACACGGCATTGCATATCATATTTCCGGATTTCATTCGGCTCTTCTGAAAGGTCATTATGACGCTTTGTCCTGCATCGAAAACGATATTCCGTTCAAATGCGCCGTCATTGAAAAAATAACCGAGCCTTACACCGAAATAATCACGGCGAAGCCTGCCGCCCCCGCAGCGGAAACTCCCGAAGAGGGCGCAGCGGAGCAGAAAACCGAAGATATTGCCGCAGCGGTTGCCCGTGAGGGAATAACGGGTTTCAGATGCCCGTCGCTTAAAATACCGCTTGAGGCTATCCCCAAAGAAATGCTGAGGATTATACTTACAACTCCTGCCGAATACAAGCCCGAACATTTCAATGTGCTTAACGCAAAACTCGGTACGATACGCAAAAAAAGCGTTTCAAACAACATTCTCCCGATAACGATACTGGAAAAGTCAGAGCAAATGCCCGATTGCAGTATGGTAGAGTCGGCGTACGCCATAAAGAGCCTTTCGGACGAGGAGCTTAACTGCCTGCTCGCAGGCGACGTGGAGCATAACGGAGAGGTGATAGTTTCTCCGAATTTCTATTCCAGCATCGTCACCGCCTGCAATTTCCTGCAATTTACGGATATAAAACGTTTCGTGGATTTTTCTATCGCTATTATGGATAATCCCGAGCTTATCGCTACACACGAATATGTCGCAAAACGCGCCTGCTCTCTTGATACCAACAAAAAGCTTTACAGTTTCTTCAAGAATGCGGTTGACGGCGGCGAAACAAAGTACGAAAAAATTCTGCCTACCGCAAAGATTTTTGTTGAAAGATACAGGGCGGCAAGCAGATAAAATTTTGATTTACAAGCGCCGAAGGAGGACAGAATGACACACAAAAAAAGATTTTTGGCTTTAATTCTGGCAGGGTCAATCGCTTTATCGGGCTGCTCTTCAAATGAAAACAGCGGCGCTGTCGGCGAAGAAAGCTCTTCGGCGGCAAATCAGAGCGAAAGCTCTTATTCGAACGGCAACGGTTCTTCCTTCAGCTCAGAAGGCTCTTCTTCGGGGGACAGCGCCTCGCAAAACGTTTCCGACGGCACGGGCAGCTCTTCCGCAGACGGAAATGCAAGCGGCTCGGGCTCTTCGGGCAGCGAAAACGCAGGAGGTTCGGGCTCTTCGGGTACTTCTGACAGCCCAAGACCGACAGGAAACGGGCTTACCTCTGTCGGAAATGCGTCTGAGGGTACTGTTTCAACGGGAAAATTCAACTACGGAGAGGCTTTGCAGAAGTCAATTCTCTTTTATGAACTTCAAAGGAGCGGCGATATTGACGAAAAAACCGCTCGCTGCAACTGGAGAGGCGACAGCGGTATGAACGACGGCGCAGACGTCGGTCTTGACCTTACCGGCGGTCTTTATGACGCAGGAGATAACGTTAAATTCAATCTGCCGATGGCTTACACGTCGACAGTGCTTGCGTGGAGCATTTACGAGGACAAGAACGCCTATGTCAAGAGCGGACAGCTTGACTATGCACTCGGAAATGTAAAATGGATCTGCGATTATCTCATAAAATGTCACCCCCAACAGGATGTTTTTTACTATCAGGTGGGCGACGGAAACGCAGACCACTCGTGGTGGGGTCCTGCCGAGGTAATGCAGATGAACAGACCCTCGTTCAAGGTGGACAAAAACAGCCCCGGCTCGACTGTCGCAGGAGAGGCTGCGGCTGCTCTGGCGTCCTGCGCTGTGATTTATAAGGATATTGACAAGAGCTATTCCGAAAAGTGCCTGACCCACGCAAAACAGCTTTACAACTTTGCTGAAACGACCAAAAGCGACGCAGGCTACACGGCGGCAAACGGATTTTACAGCTCTTTCAGCGGTTTTACAGACGAGCTTATCTGGGGAGCTGTCTGGCTTTATATCGCAACAGGCGACGAAAGCTATCTCAGAAAAGCTGACGGCTATTTCGATTCGTTTACGCCCGACTATAAATGGGCGTTCGGCTGGGACAACAAGTTTTACGGGGCAGCCTGCCTTCTGGCTAACCTGACAAACGGCGACAAATACAAGAAAGCTCTTGAGAAAAACCTCGACTGGTGGTGCGGAATAGGCGGAGAAAGCATTACATATACCCCGAAAGGACTTGCGTGGCTTGACAGCTGGGGAAGTCTGCGGTATGCCATGAATACCGCTTTTATTGCAGGCTCTTACGTTGACGGCGGAAACTGCCCCGCCGCCAAAAAAGCGGCTTATACCAAACTGCTTGAAACGCAGACGGATTATGCTTTGGGCAGTACGGGAAGGAGTTTTGTGGTAGGATACGGCGTAAATCCGCCCGAACACCCTCACCACAGAACGGCGCAAGGCTCGTGGGCAAATAATATGAGCGAGCCGAATTATCACAGACATATTCTTTATGGGGCGCTTGTCGGCGGACCCGACGCATCGGACGGCTATACCGATATGGTGTCGGATTATTGCAAGAACGAGGTCGCCTGCGACTATAACGCAGGTTTTACGGGCGCTCTTGCGAAAATGTACGGAAAATACGGCGGTCAGACGCTGAAAAATTTCGGTGCAGTCGAAAAAATTCAGGAAGAGCTGTACGCGGAGTACAAAATCAATGCATCGGGCGGCGGATTTACCGAAATAAAAGCGGTAGTTTACAATAAAACAGGCTGGCCTGCCCGTGTTACGGATAATCTGGAGCTGCGCTATTTTGTGGATTTGTCCGAGATTGCAGACCCGGCGTCGGTGCAGGTTTCCCTCAATTATAACGACGGGGCAAAATTCAACGGAATTTACGAGTGGAACAAGGCAAAAAATATTTACTATGTTTCGATAGATTTTTCGGGAGTAAAAATTTACCCCGGCGGTCAGAGCGAGTATAAAAAAGAAGTACAGTTCAGAATGAGCGCAAACGGCTGGAACGCCGAAAACGACCCGTCCTATAAGGAGCTTAAAGGTTCAAACGGGTCAGAGCTTGTTAGAGCGGTTTCTATGGGACTTTACGAAGGAAAAACGCTTGTTTTCGGCAGCGAACCTGACGGAAAATTGGTCAATACAAAGCCTGTCACGGGCGGTTCTTCGGTAACGCAAAGCAGTCAAAGCACGCCGAGCAGTCAAAGTTCGCAGAATACACAGCCGTCAAATCCGACGCAGACGAGCGGCGGCATACGTGTCAGCTTATCTCAGCAGCAGACAAGCGGAAATGCAAACACTATCCCTCTTTCGATAGAGATCGTCAACAACACAGGCTCTTCGATAGAGCTTTCGGGACTTGAAATAGACTATTTCTTCACGAATGACGGCGACAGCGACCTTGTGTTCTGGTGCGATTATGCGGCAATTTCGGGCGGTACATATTCGGCTGTCACGGGCAGCGTTTCGGGAGGATTTTCGTCGGCATCGGGAAACAATTGCGATACAAAATGTGCGGTAAAATTCTCTTCGGGGGCTATTCAAAACGGCGACAGCGTTACTGTTCAGGGAAGAATTACACGAAAAAATTGGTCGGAGTTTAATCTCTCGAACGATTATTCTTCGGGAGATGCAGGAAAGCTCTATATCACGAGCGGCGGAAAAGCGATTTTCGGCTCCAAACCGTGAGCTAACAGTTTACAGTGAACAGTGTATAGTGAATAGTAAGAAGTGCTGCGCCTGCGGCGCAGTTATTAAAAGTTTTTTGAAGAGCCCGTCAGCAGTTTACGGTGAACAGTGCACAGTGAATAGTAAGAAGTGCTGCGCTTGCAGCGCAGTTATTAAAAGTTTTTTGAAGAGCCCGTCAGCAGTTTACGGTGAACAGTGCACAGTGAATAGTAAGAAGTGCTGCGCTTGCAGCGCAGTTATTAAAAAAAGTTTTTTGAAGAGTCCGGAGAAACTTTTTTTCAAAAAAGTTTCTCTGGTCGCCGAAGGCACGGTTTCAAGGCGCTAAAGGGGTATGGGGGAAAACAAGAGTTTTCCCCCATTTTTGCGTTCAAGGAACGCAAAAACTTGCGGCGAGCTTAGTATTCCTTTCAAAAAAAGTGATTTTTCGCAAAAAAACAGCTGCAAGCCTATGATATTGCATTGAAAAAATCCCGGAACAAAATTTTCGTAATTTTTAAAAAAGTACTTGACAAAAAAATAAAAAAGTGCTATAATAATAAAGCGTTGAAGTGCGGGTGTAGTTCAATGGTAGAATCCCAGCCTTCCAAGCTGGTCGCGTGGGTTCGATTCCCATCACCCGCTCCAACTTCCGCCGAAGAGTTTTCGCTTTGGCGGTTTTTTATTGCATCTGCGCCATTAGCTCAGCTGGATAGAGCAACCGCCTTCTAAGCGGTAGGTCGAAGGTTCGAATCCTTCATGGCGTGCC
>CANQKW010000044.1 GCA_947624555.1 uncultured Clostridia bacterium | reverse complement strand
CTGGTGGAAGTTATAGGGCTCGAACCTATGACCCTCTGCTTGTAAGGCAGATGCTCTCCCAGCTGAGCTAAACTTCCATAATCAGCCCTTCTCGTCGGACAACAATGATATTTTACATCATTTGCTCCTGTTTGTCAAGGCATTTTTTAATTTTTTGATATTTTTATATATTTTAACATCATTAAATTGTTAAAACTACACAAAAGCAGATATTTCCGCTAATATAAAAAAATTTTTTTCGCAAAATAACAACGAAAAGCATCGAGAGGAGGGATTATTTTTGGACAAGCTGGCACTTACGCTGATGATAATAGGCGGCTTGAACTGGGGTCTTGTCGGTATTTTCGGCTTTGACCTTGTTGCCTGGGCGCTCGGCGGTCAGGGTTCGATTTTCGCCCGAATTGTCTATATTCTTGTCGCACTTGCGGCAATTTGGTGCATTCCGATGCTCTTCCGCAGACGTCTTACAGCCGAAGAAGCATAACAATAAAATGCCCGTAAGAATTGTACTCTTACGGGCATCATACTTAAAAATTTTAACATTTTTACATTATAATACCGCCGCCGATTACGGTATCTCCGCAGTACAAAACTGCCGACTGCCCCGAACATATCGCTTTCTGCGGCGTTTCAAAGCGAATTTCGACCGTTCCGTCGGGGAGAGCTGCGGCTTTTGCGGGAAACTCCGCCGCTCTGTATCGGGTTTTTACGCCGACTTCGACAGGCTCTTGAGCTTTCGGCGGAATTATCCAGTTAAAATCCCGTGCCCTGAGAGTATCGGAATACAGCTCTTTTTCTGTTCCGAGAACGATTTTATTTGATTTGACGCATTTTTTTACGACATAAAGCGGCTCGGAGTAGGATATTCCCAATCCTTTGCGCTGACCTATCGTGTAATTCAGCAGACCGTTATGCTCTCCGAGGACGGTTCCGTCGGACAATACAAACTCTCCTTTTTCGGGAATTTTACCCGTGCGGTCGGCTATAAAATCCGCATATTTTCCGTCCGGCACAAAACAGATGTCCTGACTGTCACGTTTTGACGCAACAACTAAACCGCTTTGTTCCGCCAGTTTTCGTACCTCTGATTTGTCGGAAAATTCTCCCAGAGGAAATTTTACGTGCGCCAGCTGCTCCTGCGTGAGATTGTACAGGACATAGCTTTGGTCTTTGGCTTTATTAAGGGCTTTTTTCAGGTGATAAAGCCCTGTTTTTTCATCAAATTCCACTCTTGCGTAATGCCCTGTCACAAGAAAATCGCAGCCAAGCTCAACGGCTTTGCTGTACAAAAGACCGAATTTCATCGTTCTGTTGCAGTCGATGCAGGGATTTGGCGTTTCGCCCCGCTGATACGAGCTTATAAACTCGTCTATCACATTTTTCCCGAACTCTTCGGTAAAATTAAATACATAGAATTTCATTCCAAGAGAGCGTGCGACGTTTCTTGCGTCCTCTGCGTCGTCAGCCGTGCAGCAGGATTTTTCCGAAAAAATCCCGTTTTCGTTTCTGATGAGTTTCATCATAACGCCGATGCACTCATATCCTGCGTTTTTCATAACTAGAGCAGCCGCAGAGCTGTCTACGCCGCCGCTCATCGCAATAAGAGCCTTACTCATTACCGAGCCTCAGCATTTCGTCTATGCAGCGTTTTGCCGCAAGACGCTCGCTCTCTTCCATTGTGATTTCAAAGCCGCTTTTTCCCTGAAGAGTATGGAGCAGGTCGGCGATGGTCGTTACTCTCATATTATGACAAACGCAGTCTTTTGACAGCGGATAGAACAGCTTTTCGGGATAATTGATGCCGAGGTGCTGGACTATGCTGTTTTCCGTGCCGATAATAAACTCGTTTTCGCTGCTTTTTGCGGCAAAATCCATAATTTCCGTCGTACTTCCGACAAAATCCGCAAGCTCTGCTACATCGGGACGACATTCGGGGTGGACCAGCAGCAGCGCTTTCGGGTGAGATTTCTTTGCCTCCCTTACATCTTGTGCGGTGAGCCGTGCGTGCGTCGGACAGCCGCCCTGTACAAGTTTTATCTCTTTTTCGGGTATCTGCTTTTTTACGTAATCGCCAAGATTACAGTCGGGGATAAACAGTATCTTGTCTGCGTCCATACGGCGGATTATCTTTACTGCGGACGACGAGGTGACGCATACGTCGCACAGCGTTTTAAGCGCAGCCGTGGTGTTTATATACGCAACGACCTTATATCCGGGCAGGCTTTCTTTTAGCTGTGCCAGCATTTCAGCGTCAAGCTGTTCCGCCATAGGACAGCCAGCCTCTTCGCATGGCATAAGTACACGCTTTTCAGGGCAGAGTATTTTAACGGTTTCGCCCATAAATCGCACTCCGCACATTATAACGTTTGCAGCGTCCGTCGTACAGGCTTTCTGCGCCAGACCAAAGCTGTCGCCGACAAAATCCGCACATTCCAGAATATCATGCGTCTGATAACAATGCGCAAGAATTACCGTGTCCTTTTCTTTTTTCAGGCGAATTATTTCCTGTTGAATATCCGAAAGCATTTTCTTTCCTCTTTTCTCCGATAATATCGGTGGTGCTTTGTACTCATTATATCATTGTTTTATCCGATTTGCAAGTAAATTTATTCAAAACTTTTACTTTTTGCAAAAAGCCCTTTACTTTTTAGCCGTATTGTGGTATAATATGCATATCACCTTAGTTTTTTTGCCCTCGAAGGAGGCGGAAAAGTCGGCAATTATTTCCCGTTGAAGAGGAAAAAGCAGATAAATGCCGAAATACAGCAAGAATTGTTTCCCTGAGAGGAAAATCCCGATATCAGGCGCAGACCTATGCGGAAAGGATAAAACGGTATGTCAAATTCAATACTTATCACGGGCGGCGTTGCAAGCGGAAAATCGCGTTTTGCGATTTCCCAGTTTCACAGCTGCGATTATGTGCTTTATCTGAAAGCAGGCTCGGAGCTGGACTCCGATATAAAGCAGAGAATACAATTCGACAACGATAAGCAGGGCATTCAGTGGAGTATCACGCGTTTTGATACGTCAAATCCGGCAGAGCTTGTCGCTGACCATAAATTCGTTATTTTCGACAGCCTGAGCTCTTTTGCGGCGATTGTAATAAATGAGATATGCGGAGCAGGTGAAATGACCGACGCTGTTAAAAAGCAGGTCGAAAAAGTGATAATCGAGAAAATTTCCGATTTGAGGGAAAAGGTCGAAGAAAATTTCGGAAGTCTTATTGTTATAACGCTCGAAACAGGCTTTTCAATAGCTCCCGTTGACAGACAGCTTGCAGGGTTCAGGGAAATTTTGGGGCGTGTCAATCAGCGGATAGCCAACACCTGCGACGAAGTGTATTTTTCAGCAAGCGGTATTCAGTTCAAAATAAAGTGATTGATAAGGAGAGTTTGTTATGACATTTGAAGAATTTATTATGCAGGCACGTGAAATGGACGCCTCCGATATTCACCTCACGGTAGGCGCTCCCACCGTTATCCGTGTGCACGGAGAACTTCGCAAATATCAGGAGCTTTCCGACCAGGTCGTTCACAGAACGATCGTTTCCATACTTTCCGCAGAGCAGGAAAAAATGCTTGCGGACGGAAACGACATTGATTTCTCGTTTGAGCTTAAAAATGGCGCACGTCAGCGTGTAAACGTTTTTCATCAGAGCGGCAGACTTGCCTGCTCGATACGCTTGCTCAATGCAAGAATTCCTTCTCTTGAGGAGCTTGGTATGCCGAATACTCTCCTTGATCTGGCGAAAAAGAGAAAGGGTCTTATCCTCGTGACAGGACCTACGGGAGCGGGAAAATCCACTACGCTTGCCGCTATGATACAGCACATCAACGAAACTCGTCCCTGCCATATCATCACGATCGAGGACCCTATCGAGTACCGCTATGAGCAGGCAAAGGCCACTATTCATCAGCGTGAGATAGGACGTGACGTTCCGGGATTTGATTACGCTCTTCGAAGCGCTCTCCGTGAGGACCCCGACGTTATACTTATCGGAGAAATGAGAGATTACGAAACGATTGCCCTTGCTATGACCGCAGCGGAAACGGGTCACCTTGTATTCGGCACTCTTCATACGTCGTCTGCGTCTCAGACCGTCGACCGTATAATCGACGTCTGCCCCTCTCACGCAAAGGAACAGGTAAGAACGCAGCTTGCAAATATGATACAGGGCATTATCGCACAAACTCTTATTCCTACGTCCGACGGAAAGGGACGTGTCGCCGCCGTTGAAATTATGCTCGGTACGGACGCTATCAAGAACCTTATCCGTTCCAACAAAGTTGCTCAGATGGAAACGACTATGCAGGGCGCAACTCAACTGGGAATGCAGACGCTTATCGAGGGTCTTGCAAAGCTGTACAAGGCAGGAAAAATCAGCTATCAGACGGCTTTGGAATACTCAAACAATCCCCCCGAAATGGAGAAAAAGCTGCTTAACGGCTGATAATTTTCACGGGATTTTCAGAAAATATCCGACAAAATGCGGTTCTTTTGAGCCGCATTTTATTGAGGTCTGTGTATTCGTCGGCAATTTTACATTTACATAAGGAGTATATTTATAATGAAACGACCCTATATTTCACTACTTATTTCTGCAATACTTTTATGCGGCTGTACAAATAACACCGAACTGCCGCCCGACGAGTCGGTGATTTCGGCAGAAAGCGCCGAAAGCTCATCGGAAGAAAGTTCGTCGGCGGAAAGCTCTTTTGAAGAAAGCTCGGTCGAAAGCACAAGCTCGGTTTATTTTGAGCCTGTTCCGACTTACAACGGTCTTACTTCGATAGGAAGAGTGTGGGATTATCCGTTTGACAGGGAATTGACCTATGATTTTGCGTCGGGAAATATAATAAAAGCCCTGGAAGGCTATTACGGTATGACGGGCGAGGACCTATATTTCGAGGGAGAATGGTGCGCCGCAATATTGTCTTATCTGCTGTACGAGGACGGCTATGATATAGAGTATCAGTATAATCCGTGCGATCTTACGATAGAATTGCTTGACGACGGTTATGCGCATTTTTACTGCCTGCGTCAGGAAAATTACGACAGCCTTGTAGAATGGGGCTTGCAAAGCACAGACAGAGTTATTATGACAAGTAATGAGGAATTTGTCCCCAAAAGAGGAGATTTTGTCTGCTATCTCTGGACGGAAGAGGCTGAAGATTACAACTGGTCGCATATAGGAATGGTTGCAGAGGACTATGACGGCACTCTTCTGCGGACAATAGAGGGAAATATCGGACAAGGCAGAGATCCGCTCTATCACGCAGTTGAGGCGAGAGAAAGAAACTATGACGACACGGTCATAGGATTTATCAGACTGGACGAGCATTAACAGAACACTTAAAGGCGTTTTACAGCAAAAAGGGGGATAAAATGAAAGCAAAAGTTTTAGCCGCTGTACTTGCGGCAGCGTTATTGAGCGGTTGTT
This sequence comes from uncultured Clostridia bacterium, assembly GCA_947624555.1. Taxonomy (GTDB): domain Bacteria; phylum Bacillota; class Clostridia; order Oscillospirales; family Ruminococcaceae; genus CAG-115. The sequence continues at coordinate 8,829 of CANQKW010000044.1, read as the reverse complement.
TTGACGGAACAGAGAGCAATTCAAAAAGCACGCCGATAAGCTACAGTTTTGATAATAAAAGCAGCTCTGAGAAGAACGACGGGGAAAGCTCAGACGAAAGCGTTTATGAAAATTCGGGCGAAGAAACAAGCTCCTACGAAGATACAAGCTCTTCGGAAGAGCGTAACGACGAGGAGATACCGTATGAAGAACGTTCTTCGACGGGCGTTGTCTGGGATTATCCCTTCGGAGAAGATTTGTCGTACGATTTCACTTCGGCAAATATCATAAAAGGTATGGAAAAGAGGTACGGCAAAACGGGAGAAGATCTGGGCTATTCGTATGAATGGTGTGCGGAAATAATCTCCGATTTGTTACAGTCTGACGGATATGATTTTGAGGCGCAGTATAACCCGTGCGATTTGGCTATACAGCTGCTGAATAAAGATTATGCGACTTTTTATTGCTTGAGAGAAGAAAATTATGACAGCTTGGTGTATTACGGGCTTAATAAAACGGGCAGGAAGAACGTAATAATGACTACACACGAAGATTTTACGCCGAAGAGGGGAGATTTTGTGTGTTATTTGTGGCTTGAAGAGGACGATCTTTATAATTGGTCGCATATAGGGATTGTGGCGGAGGATTATGACGGCACGGTACTTCGCACGATAGAGGGGAATATCGGGGTTGAAGATACGCCCGATTCGCCGAAGTTGAGGGAGGTAGGCGGCAGAGAAAGGGAGTATAATGAAACCGTAGTAGGCTTTATAAGGCTGAAATAAAAAATAAAAAAGTTTTTTGAAAAGCCCGTCAGCAGTTTACAGTGTACAGTGAATAGTGCATAGTAAGATGTTCCGCAACTGCGTTGCGGTTATTGAAAAAAGTTTTTTGAAAAGCCTGTCAGCTGTTTACAGTGCACAGTGTATAGTGAATAGTAAGAAGTGCGCACTTGCAGCGCAGTTATTAAAAAAAGTTTTTTGAAGAGTCCGGAGAAACTTTTTTTCAAAAAAGTTTCTCCGGTGGGGTGTGGGGCAACGCCCCACAAAAACGTTTCAAAAGCGCTAAAGGGGTATGGGGGAAAACAAGAGTTTTCCCCCATTTTTGCGCTTGAAAAGCGCAAAACTACTCAAAAGTCACCACAAACTGCAACCGCACCGCAGGTGCGGCACTTCTTACTATTCACTGTACACTTTAAACTGTAAACTGTAAAATCGGCTGGTTTTTTGCGAAAAATCACTTTGTTTCTCCTATCTTTATTGAAAGAAATTATCAGTTTGCGGCTCGTTTTTTTGCGTTCAAAGAACGCAAAAAAATGGGGGAAAACTCTTGTTTTCCCCCATACCCCTTTAGCGCCTTGAAACCGTGCCTTCGGCGACCGGAGAAACTTTTTTGAAAAAAAGTTTCTCCGGACTCTTCAAAAAACTTTAATTGCACCTGCATCGCAGAACATTTTTATTTTTGCGGAAATTTTTTGGTTAGTACTTGAAAAATTTGGGGAAATATTGTATAATAATATTGCAATAGCAGAGCGTGTTGTTGAAAAAATCGCTGCTGCTAAATAATGGAAAAAGGAGAAATATCAATGACCTATTCACACGAAGTCGAGGCAATGTGCCCCGTAGCACAGGGCGTTGCACACGGCGCAGCACCTATACCCGAAGAGGCAAAGTGGGTAAAGGCTAAGGAAATCACCGACATCAACGGTTTTACGCACGGCATAGGCTGGTGCGCCCCTCAGCAGGGAACCTGCAAGCTCACGCTTAACGTAAAGGGCGGAATAATCCAGGAGGCTCTCGTTGAAACGATCGGCTGTTCGGGTATGACACACTCCGCCGCTATGGCAGCAGAAATTCTCCCCGGCAGAACAATACTTGAGGCTCTTAATACAGACCTCGTTTGCGACGCTATAAATACCGCTATGAGAGAGCTCTTTTTGCAGATAGTTTACGGACGTTCTCAGTCCGCTTTCTCAGAGGACGGTCTTACTGTCGGTGCAGGTCTTGAAGACCTCGGAAAGGGTCTGCGTTCTCAGGTAGGAACAATGTACGGCACACTCAAAAAAGGTCCCCGTTACCTCGAAATGACAGACGGCTACGTTACAGGACTTGCCCTTAACGAGGATAAGGAAATTATCGGCTATAAATTTATCAACTTCGGTAAGATGATGGACTTCATCAAGAGCGGTATGGACGTTAAGGACGCTTACGAAAAGGCTCAGGGTCAGTACGGAAGAGTAGCTGACGCCGTTGAGATAATCGACCCTAGAAAGCAGTAATCAGGAGGTATCGAAGAATGGCTTTGTTTGAATCTTATGACAGACGAGAAAAGCAAATTCTCGCCGTTTTGAAGGAATACGGCATTAATTCTATCGAAGAATGTGCCGATGTATGTAAGGAAAAGGGAATTGACCCCTATAAAATAACCGAAGGTATCCAGCCTATCTGCTTTGAGAACGCAAAGTGGGCTTATACCGTCGGCTGCGCTATCGCTATCAAGAAAGGCTGCAAGAGAGCCGCCGATGCTGCCGCCGCAATAGGCGAGGGTCTGCAGGCATTCTGTATTCCCGGTTCTGTCGCTGACCAGAGAAAGGTAGGCTTGGGTCACGGAAATCTCGGAAAAATGCTCCTCGAAGAGGAAACCAAATGTTTCTGCTTTTTGGCAGGTCACGAGAGCTTTGCTGCCGCAGAGGGCGCTATCGGTATCGCCGAAAAAGCCAACAAGGTGCGCAAAGAGCCGCTGCGAGTAATACTGAACGGTCTGGGCAAGGACGCAGCTCAGATAATTGCCCGTATCAACGGATTTACATATGTTGAAACCGAAATGGATTACTACACGGGAGAGGTCAAGGAAGTATTCCGCAAGGCATATTCGACGGGCTTGCGTGCAAAGGTAAACTGCTACGGTGCAAATGACGTCACCGAAGGCGTTGCTATTATGTGGAAAGAGGGCGTTGACGTTTCCATCACGGGTAACTCCACCAACCCCACACGTTTCCAGCACCCCGTTGCAGGCACGTACAAGAAAGAGTGCAACGATAAGGGCAAAAAATACTTCTCCGTAGCATCGGGCGGCGGTACGGGACGTACGCTCCACCCCGATAATATGGCGGCAGGTCCTGCGTCTTACGGTATGACCGATACAATGGGACGTATGCACTCCGACGCACAGTTTGCAGGTTCTTCTTCCGTTCCTGCTCACGTAGAGATGATGGGTCTTATCGGTATGGGCAACAACCCGATGGTCGGTGCAACCGTTGCCTGCGCCGTTGCAGTCGAAGAGGCTATGAAGTGATCTGAAACAGCTTTGATACAAACGAAAATCCTGCCGGTCCATTTCGGTTACGGCAGGATTTTTTATGCGTTTCGGCTTTCGATAAGCTCGGCGTAAAAGCCTTTTTTTGCCATAAGCTCACTGTGAGTGCCTTGCTCAACTATATGCCCCGATTTCATCACAAGAATACAGTCTGCGTCGCGTATTGTCGATAATCTGTGGGCAACAACAAAGGTCGTGCGCCCTTTCATCATCAGGTCAAATGCGCTTTGTATCTTCATTTCGGTTCGGGTATCTATCGAGCTTGTCGCCTCGTCGAGTATCAGCATAGGCGGCAGGGAAAGCATTATTCTCGCTATCGAAAGCAGCTGGCGCTGTCCCTGTGACAGCTCTGCGTCATTTGTTATTACCGTGTCATAGCCTTGCGGCAAACGCCTTATAAATCCGTGCGCATGAGCCTTTTTCGCTGCCTCGATTATCTCTTCAAGCGATGCGTCGGGCTTTCCGTAGGAAATATTTTCACGGACAGTCCCCCTGAAAACCCACGTTTCCTGAAGTACTATCCCGTAGCTCCTTCGCAGACTGTTTCTCGTCAGAGATTTCACGGGTTCTTTGTCGACCGAAATTTCTCCGTCCGTTACATCGTAAAACCGCATAAGAAGATTGATAAGCGTGGTTTTTCCGCAGCCCGTAGGACCTACTATCGCAATATGCTGACCGCTTTTTACCGAGAGATTTAGATTTTCTATAAGCGGCTTTTCGGGGATATACGAAAAATCTGCGTTTTTGATTTCTACGTTTCCCGAACAATGCCGAAGAATGGAATTTCCCTTATCGGAGATTTCCGCAGGCTCATCAATAAACGCAAAAATCCTTGATGCGGACGCAAGCGCATTTTGCAGCTCTGTGATAACGCCCGAAATCTCATTGAACGGCTTTGTGTATTGATTTGCATACTGGAGAAAACAGCTCAGATCTCCGACGGTAAAACCTCCGCTTACAGCTTTTACGGCTGATAATGCACCGAAAACTCCCACTCCGGCATATACCAGAGAATTTACAAATCTCGTGCAGGGATTTGTCAGAGCAGAATAAAACTGCGCTCTTCTGCCGCACACGTTAAGCCGTTCGTTTATCTCGCCGAAACGTTTCTCGGCGTCCTCTTCAAAGCCGAAAGCCTTTACAAGACGCTGTGCGCCGATATGCTCGTCTATAAAACCCGTAAGTTCGCCTTTTATCGAGGACTGCTCCCGAAATTTATTAAAGCAGAGCTTTGATATGACTGCTGCCGCCGCAAACGAAAGCGGAGTTATGCAAACGACCACCAACGTTATCTGCCAGCTCAGACTCACCATAAAAACAAGCGTGCCGATTATCGTGACAATTCCCGTGAAAAGCTGCTGAAAGCCCTGCAAAAGACCCTCGCTTACGGCGTCGACGTCGTTTACTACTCTTGACAGAATATCTCCGTGAGATTTTGCGTCGATATACGACAAAGGCAGATCGTGCAAATGTGCGAAAATATCTGTTCTAAGCTGTTTTACGGTTTTATGGGTTATTTTGTTCGTGGAAAAATACATAAGCCACTGTAACAGGGCGACTAAAGGAATTATCACCGCAATCGTTATCAGAATAGGATACATTCTGTCGAAATCCGTGCTTTCAAACGATATGCAGTCAATTGCTCTTCCTATAAGAACGGTAGTATAAAGCGACAGAATAACGCTGCCTGCCGCACAGACGATACACAGTATAACAAGCGCAAGCTGCGGCTTTACATACCTCAAAAGCCTTTTCAGAGCGCCTTTTTTAGCGTTTTTTGACATATTTTACCTCAAATTTCTCCGACAGATCGGCATATTTCCTTATAGACCTCGCAGGAATTTACAAGCTCTTCGTGAGTGCCTGCACCTACCGCTTTTCCGTCGTCAAGAACGATGATTTTATCAGCGTGACGAATGGAGTTGGGGCGTTGGGAAATAATAACGCAGGTCACATTTTCCATTTCACCGAGAGCTTTTCTGAGCTTTGCGTCCGTGGAATAATCCAGCGCAGAGGCGCTGTCGTCGAAAATAAGAATATCGGCTCCCTGTGCGATAGCCCTTGCAATTGAAATGCGCTGTTTTTGTCCGCCCGAAAAATTCTTGCCGCCTTGAAGAATTTTCGCATCAAGACCGCCGTCAAGCCGATCGGTAAATTCCTTTGCCTGTGCGATTTCAAGAGCATTTAATATCTGCTCGTCGGTAATATCCGTCCTTCCGAGAGTAATATTGTAACGCAGACTTCCCGAAATAAGCTCGGTTTTCTGGGGAACTATCGAAATTTTCCTTCGCAGCTCTTCGGCAGGATAATCCCTGACATCTGCGCCGTCTATTTTCACCGATCCGCCGCTTACGTCGTAAAATCTGCAAAGGAGATTTGCAAGCGTGGTTTTTCCCGAACCGGTGCCGCCGATTATCCCCAGGGTTTCGCCCTTGTTCAGCGTAAACGAAATATCTTCCAGAGAATTTTCCTCTCCCGAATAGGAAAAATTCACATTGTCGAAAATTATAAAAGGCACGTTTCGGTCTTTTTCGGGAGATTTTTCGGGACTTGTCAGGGAAGATTTCATATCGAAAATCTCGTTTATTCTTGACGAGGACGCCGCCGCCTTTGTAAAAATCGTTACAAGATTTGCGACCACGACCAGAGCAAGGGAAATTTGGGTCATATAATTCACGAGAGCAATTACTTTGCCCTGCGTCAGACCGTCAATGCCCCTGTCTGCAAATCCGCCGCCAAACGTCACTATAAGCAGATATGCGACATTTACCGCAATAAAAATAGCAGGATTTAGCAGAGCGTTTATCCTTCCTGCCTTGACGGCAAATGTGCGGTATTCTTCGGTTTCCCTGTCAAAGCGTTCTTTTTCGTGAGATTGCCTTGCGAAAGCTCTTACGACACGCACTCCCGAAAGATTTTCACGGGTTATGACGGAAATTCGGTCAAGAGATTTCTGCTGTTTTTTGAAGAGCTTTACCGTGACTTTCATAACGGGAAACATCACAAGAACTATCAAAGCCATAGCGCCGAAAAAAATCAGCGACAAACGAGGACTTATCGAAAACGACATAACAGTTGCACCTATGACAAGAAACGGCGCACGGACAACGAGCCTTATCAGCATTGCAACAGCTGTCTGGACTTGATTTACGTCGTTGGTGATGCGTGTGATAAACGCCGAAGAGCCAAGCTTGTCCAGCTCTTTGTAGGACAAGGTGTTTATGTGGGAATACAAGTCGGCTCTGAGACGCGTGCCAACGCCTTGCGAGGCAGCGGATGCGGCGTATTGACAAACGAGGGTGAAAGCAAGTCCGCAGACGGCGAAAAAGACGAGGATAAGACCGTTGCGGATAATATAGTCAGAGTCGGCGTTTTTGATGCCCGTGTCGATTATTTCCGACATTACCAACGGGACGATCAGCTCGAAAACAGCCTCGACGAGCTTGCAGACGGGACCTATGATAACGTTTACTTTAAAGTCCTTGAGATAACGAGCGAGTTTAAGCAAAATCAAACCCTCCTTTCAGTTTACAGTGCACAGTGCACAGTGAATAGTAAGAAGTGCTGCGCCTGCGGCGCAGTTATTAAAAGTTTTTTGAAGAGTCCGGAGAAACTTTTTTTCAAAAAAGTTTCTCGGGTGGGGTGCCGGCAGTGCACAGTGTATAGTGTATAGTGAATAGTAAGAAGTGCTGCGCCTGCGGCGCAGTTATTAAAAGTTTTTTGAAGAGTCCGGAGAAACTTTTTTTCAAAAAAGTTTCTCGGGTGGGGTGCCGGCAGTGCACAGTGTATAGTGTATAGTGAATAGTAAGAAGTGCTGCGCCTGCGGCGCAGTTATTAAAAGTTTTTTGAAAAGTCCCGAGAAACTTTTTTTCAAAAAAGTTTCTCGGGTGGGGTGTGGGGCGACGCCCCACGAATACGTTTCAAAAGCGCTAAAGGGGCATGGGGGAAAACAAGAGTTTTCCCCCATTTTGCGCTTGAAAAGCGCAAAACGAGCCGCAAACTGAATATTTCTTTCAATAAAGATAGCAGAAACAAAGTGATTATTTTCAAAAAAGATATATAAACAAAGCATTTTTCCCCTGTATTATTATAATATATTTTCACCGATTTGTAAATATATTTCTTGACATTTCTGCTAAAATGAGTTAAAATAGAAATAGTGAAAATTTGGACATTGTAAACGTAGGAGGTGAAACTATGTGCAAATTCACGACCGCCCCGATTTTTTCCGATTATATGGTGTTTCAGCGGGGAAAAAGCATTATAATCTTCGGCACGGGAGAAGAGGGTACAGAAATAACCGGAGAGCTTGCAGGATTTAGTAAGTCAACAGTAGTCCGTGACGGGAAATGGAAACTCGTTTTTCCGCCTATGGGCGCCGCACGATATATGCAGTTAGAGCTTTATGACAGCAGCGAAGAACAGTATGTCCTGTTTAAAAATATCGCAATAGGCGAGGTGTGGCTGCTCAGCGGCACATATGCGGCAGAGCTTGCCGATGTCGGGGACGCTGTCTCAGAGCCTGCCGAAGAAACCGAAAACGACGTCAGATTTTACTACGAGGGAGGCTGGAAATCTCTCAGTGAAAAGGAAAATTCGGTTGGCAGCGCTTTTGCGAAAAGAATTGCGGCAATTCAGGACGCCGCCGTGGGCATTGTCGCAGTCGATGAAAACAACGCAGAAACAGTCGCTCCTTACACGATAAGCGGAGTGCTTTACTATCGTGACAGTATACAGAATATCGTTTCCGAGCAGTATTACTTTTATGAGCTTATGCGTCAGCTCCTCAAAAAGCGTGAGCTTTGGCAAAACGACGAGATGCCTATCGTTATAGGTCAGCTGCCTCTGAAAAGCAGCGAATCAGAGTCAAACTGTATGGTTCGGGAGGCGCAGATGAAGGCTTTCCGAAATTTGAAAAATGTCGGTATAGCCGTTTTGCTTGATTGTAAGAACGACAGTCGTACCGTAGGAGAACGTTTTGCGGCACAGGCGCTGCATCTGGTTTACGGCGGCTATGACGGCGCTTTTTCGCCTATTTTGCGCAACGCTATCTGGAGAGATGACATTGTAGAGCTTAATTTTGACAATGCTCCCGGAGGATTTGTTGTTGACGGCGAGGCAGAGGGCTTTGAGGTTTGCGGCGACGACGAGAAATACGTTCCTGCATTCGCTGATTTAAGCGGAGAGAAAATTTTCATTTCCTCGGATAAAATTCCTAATCCGTGCGGCGTGCGTTATCTCTGGAACAGGTCTGCCGAAAAATTCGTTAAAAACGGTTTCGGCTTACCCCTCGCTCCTTTCAGAATAAATATTAACTAAGCCCTTACTATTCACTATTCACTGTGCACTGTAAACTGCCAAATCGGCTCGTTTTGCGCTTTTCAAGCGCAAAATGGGGGAAAACTCTTGTTTTCCCCCATGCCCCTTTAGCGCTTTTGAAGCGTGCCTTCGGCGACCAGAGAAACTTTTTTGAAAAAAAGTTTCTCCGGACTCTTCAAAAAACTTTAATTTTTGCCGCAATTGCTGCGAATTTAC
>CANQKW010000043.1 GCA_947624555.1 uncultured Clostridia bacterium | reverse complement strand
GTCGCTCCGCCCCGTGCGGAGCGTGGATTGAAATAAAATATACATTATATACAAAAATTCTTATATTTGGTCGCTCCGCCCCGTGCGGAGCGTGGATTGAAATGGTTTGAACCGCCTTTCTGTCAATTGTGGGGCGAAGTCGCTCCGCCCCGTGCGGAGCGTGGATTGAAATTTACCATCCGCACATTCATGCTCTTGTTGCCGTTGGTCGCTCCGCCCCGTGCGGAGCGTGGATTGAAATGCCGAGACGGATTTCTCGAACCATTCGACGGAACAGTCGCTCCGCCCCGTGCGGAGCGTGGATTGAAATGTTCTCCCTGACCGCCATTTCCATACTGCCCTATGTCGCTCCGCCCCGTGCGGAGCGTGGATTGAAATTCCAAAAACCTGCCGAAACGCTCACGGCTTAATGTCGCTCCGCCCCGTGCGGAGCGTGGATTGAAACGGGTTCAAATCCCCCTACCCACCCAAGTTGAAATCCGAATTTTTACTGCAAAACTCAAAAAAATGCCGCTTTGCGTATAATATGCACAAGGGGGTGTTTTTTTGAATTATATCGAAAAATCAGTTTTGAATGCTGCAAACACGGCAATTGTCTATAATATTTTTTTATACATTCTGACTTCTGAAAATGCAAGGAACGGAGATAAGCTTTCGGATATTGCGGCTGACCTGAAAAATACGGATACAAGCGCTTTAAACGGAGCGGAAAAATCTCAGTTTGAAAAACGTGTTGAAATCATACAAAAAGCCTGTTCGGCAGACACTGCGCTTGCAAATTCGATAATAGGAAACATTGCCGTAGATTACAACAACAAAAACGGCGGAATGAAAGCCTGCACCTTTATTCACGGTTCGGGAACGGTTTATGTGATTTTCGCAGGTACAGGTGCAGGCGAGTGGATTGATAACGGTGAGGGTCTGTCCGGCATACCCGAAAACAATCTGTATGAAAAATACGACAAATCCGGTCAGCTTGTATACACTGCCGCCGTTGAAAAGGACTATGCCACCGATCAACAAGCCGAGGCTTTAAATTGGTTTGGCAGGATTTGCGGCGAAAACGGCTGGAACGATAATACGTACATAATCCTTTCGGGACATTCCAAGGGCGGCAATAAGGCGCAGTTTGTCACGATAAATTCGGGCTTTGCCGATATGTGTATAAGCTTTGACGGTCAGGGATTTTCGCCCGAGGCAGTGACAATGTTCAAAAAAAATTTCGGCAGATCTTTTGAAGAGCGCCGAAGAAAAATATACAGCTTTTCCGCTGACAACGATTTTGTCAATGTTTTAGGCGAGCCGCTTGCGCCTGCAAAACAGGTTTATTTCTTAAAATCCTCGGATATTGACGGAAATCCGTTTGCTTATCACTTTGTTGAAACGCTTACGGGCGCTGACGGCAGATTAAATGCACAAGGCGCACAGGGCGATATATCACAGTATATGCAAAACCTGTCAGACACTATAATGGCAGTTGAGCCTGAAAAAAGGCAGTACATAACGCTAAGCATAATGAGCATACTGCAAAAGATATTAGGCGGTGAGGCTGTCCCTGTCAACGGCGATTTTGTTTCAGCGAAAGATACGGTAAAGGGAATAATTATGGCGTCGGCACCCGCATTGCTCGGTCTGCTTTTTACAAAGGACGGAAAAGAGGCTGCGGCAGACATTGGGGAAATATATACGGACAAAATTACACGGTTTATTGATAAAATCAAAAAAGAGCAGGGAGATTTGCAAGCCGCCGCCGCTGCGATTTTTTCGCAAACCGCCGTTACGTTTATTTCCCCATTCCTGTCACATAAAAAGAGGGAGTAAATTGCCATCATTTTATCGGGTGTCTGACAACTGTTTTCAGCCTGTCGGAAGAAACTTTCCTTTGTAATCAAACGGCATTATTTTTTCTCCTTTTTGATGTATTTGTCCATAAAAAACTGATTTAGATTTTTTTCTTTTTCAAAAAACGCTTTCTGTAATTGCGCATATTCATCGCTTGTACAAACCTTGCGGCACATTGGCTCAAACGATTTTGTGACTTCAAAACATTCTTTCAGTTTCTCACAAGGATATTCCGTACATTCTGCACAATTTTTTATGTATCTCTCGTCACAACATCTTACAATTCGGTATCTGCACCGGTTCTCCGGTCTACATCCAAAACAAGAGATTTCTTCGATAGATGAAACATGGTCACGATAGCCGATTTTCATCCATAGTTCGGCTGTATGAAGCAATTCATCTTCTGTTTTTTCATATGGATGTTCTATATATCTTGGGCATACAGAACAATCATTCCCACAGGCGGCTTTTATTATGCATTATATCTACCTTTGCAAATCACGATTTGCAGCATAAATCACTGCCTTATGATTGTACCATACAAGACAGAAATTGTCAAGCGTCTGAAAAGCTCTCCTAAAATACACGGAAAAAATTTGCATAAAATTTTCACCTGATTTTTATTTTATTTTTAACTTATTTCCGTTGACTTTCGGGAGAGCTTGTGCTATACTGTTATTGCGGTAAAATATTGATACCGAATATTAAGAATATTAAAGGAGGACGCTATGAAAAAAATTGCCGTTACCATAACTCTTATGATGATGATTTTTGCACTTGTGGGCTGCGCCTCTGAAGGCGAGTTTATCGGCACAGACCGTGCCAAATCAATTGCTCTGGAAAATGCAGGTGTAACCGAAAGCGATGTTGTCGGTCTGGAAATTGACCTTGAAAGGGAAACCGATTCGGGGGCAATTTACGACGTATCATTCGATACCGAGGGATATGATTATAAATACGAAATAAACGCACAAACCGGCGATATTATCCGTCAGAAGAAGGAAATTGACGATGACCTGCCTTCTTCAAATCCCGAAGATGAAAATAAGACCTCTCAAAATGTTTCAGAGCCTGTTTCGGCTGAAACTTCCTCGGATGCAAGCGAAAACTCATCGGTAAATTCTGTTCCCGAAAGCAATACCGTGTCAGAAACCGCTTCTTCATCGTCCGCATCGTCCGCTGCCGTACCCTCGTCGTCTGTTTCTTCAAGCAGCACGGCATCTTCTGCAAATACCGAATATATCGGTCGTGAAAAAGCAAAAGATATTGCCCTAAATCACGCAGGATACGGTAAATCTCAGGTCTACGACCTTGAATGTGAGCTTGAGCACGAGTACGGCACGGTTGTATACGATGTAAGCTTTGACGCTGATAATTACGAGTACGAGTATAAAATCGACGCAGTAACGGGAAATATAATAGATTCGGATAAGACTTGGGACAACGACTTAAAGCCCGACCCGTCCTTGAACTTGGCTGAATATATCGGCAGCGAAACCGCAAAATCAATCGCTTTGGAAAATGCGGGACTTTCCTCTGCAAACGTAAGGGATTTTGAGGTAGAGCTTGACCAAAGGCTTAATTCTGTTGTGTACGAAGTAAGCTTTGACGCTGATTATTACGAATACGAGTATGAAATCGATGCATACAGCGGCAAAATATTGTACTCCCAGAAAAAACGTGACTGACGAAGAAATTTCCTTTTTCTAACAGTTCGTTTTCCCCACATTTTGTGGGGAAATTTTCTTAAATTTACCAAATTTCGAGGACTTTTTATTAAAATTGCTGAAATGCTTTGTACAAGTTGCACAAAAGGTGTTTTTGATATTGAAAAAAACAAGTAAATATGGTATAATTACTTTGGCGTGGTTTAGTCATATCGTAAGGGTATGATTATTACACTTATACAGAGGGGAGTTCGTGCGTAATATGTTAAAAAAACCACACAGCTTAGGTACGAAAATATCAATTATTTCTTCGGTATTGACTTTTTTGACGGCGGCAGTTGCCTCGGTGGTAACGGGACTTTTGTATTCTGCCAATATGAGAGATATGACCTTTACTATGGTAGAAAGCGGAATTAAGTCGACGCAGGCTGAGGTTGACGATGAGCTTACAAGGCTGAAACAGCTATGTGAAACGGTTTCTTCTCAGGCAGATACTGTCGAGCAGTCGAGGGTTTCTTCCTGGTGGTCCGGCGCAGAGCACGAGGAAAATGACTTTATCGCTGTGGTTGAGGGCGGTAAGGTTGTGTGGAGCAGCGAAAATATTACTATCCCCGAAAGCTATATCCCCGGAACGGGTATATTTGCAATCGACGACAAGCTTGTTTGTACATATTCCGGCGAGAATAAGGGCGGTCGCTCTGTGCTTACGGGAGCGGACCTCAGAGGATTTGACTTTGTAGATACAATTCAGTCCTCTACAAACTGCGAGGTGACCCTTTTCCTCGGAGATATCCGCTATAATACTACGATTAGAGATAAATCGGGCGCACGCATTGTCGGTCAGCCTATGAATGCCGACATCTGGAAGAGCGTAAGCAGCGGAAATGTCTACCAGGACCGCGCTATGATCACGGGAAATCAGTTTTTCGTTCACTATGAGCCTATGTACGACGCAAATAACAACATAATCGGCTCGTATTTCGCAGGATATTCCGCAGAAGAATACAACACTTCTCTCGTAAGAACTATCCTTATAACTATACTCATCTGCTCTGTTCTTACGGCAGTTATCGTATTTATACTGATTTTCATAATGAAACGCTCGGTTTCCAATCCGATAAGAGCGCTCGTCCCCGAATGTAAGGACATCAGGGACATCAATCTTAATAATGTAAATCCTAAATATGATTTTGACAATGACGAAATAGGAACGTTAGCAAGCGAGCTTATCGAGGCTAAGAAAACCCTCAATTCCTACGTTCAGGACATAACCGCTGTTCTCGAAACAATGGCAGTCGGCGACTTTTCAAAGCGTCCGTCGCTTGAATATAACGGCGATTTTGTGTCGATAAGCAATGCTTTTGATAAAATCAGAGAAAATTTGGGCGAAATCATTTCCAATGTAACCGAGTCATCAGAAAACGTATCAATGGGCGCAGAGCAGATGGCAAGCGGCAGCCAGACGCTCGCAGAAGGTGCTCAGAGGCAGGCTGCTACCATTGATCAGCTTACATCTACAGTCGCAGGAATAAGCAATAACGTAAATAAAACCGCTGAGAATGCCCGTAAGGCGTCCGAGCTTTCCAACTCCTGCGCTGAAATTATGGATAAGCAGACAGGCGAAATGGAAAATCTTATCAAGGCTATGGATATAGTTGAAAAGAAGTCCGAGGACATCGCAAACGTTATCAAGGCGATCGAGGATATCGCTTTCCAGACGAATATTCTTGCGCTCAACGCATCAATAGAGGCTGCAAGAGCAGGAAATGCAGGCAAGGGATTTGCAGTTGTTGCTACAGAAGTAGGAAACCTTGCTGCCAAGTCCGCCGAGTCGGCAAATTCAACGAGAACAATAATCGACAGTACGCTTGAAGCTGTCGGCGAGTCGATAGCTATCGCAAGAGGCGCTGCTGCCGCTATCGAAAACGTAACCGAAAAATCCAAACAGACCGCGGATCTGGTACAGGAAATCGCAGAGGATTCGACTGCACAGGCGGCTGACCTTGAACAGGCGACCGAGGGCATCAACGACATCAGTGGCATTATTCAGGAAAATTCTTCCACCGCACAGCAGTCCGCTGCGTCCAGCGAAGAGCTTTCTGCTCAGTCTAAAATTATGCTTGAAATGGTTGAAAGACTTAAAGCATAATCTTACAAGACAAATTTTGCCAAGACAATTTTTGCCAAGGCATTTTATGTCAAGGCAATTTATGCCGGGACACAATATTATGTGTATTATCCCCGCTGCAACGACTATATATCATAAATGATAAGTCAAGTATGTAAAAAAAGCATTTAACAAGCTGATTTTTTTATGATAAAATAGCTAATAAGGGCAGTCTTAAAAGGACTGCTTTAAGGAAATTCAATACTTAATTATGGAGGTTGTTTTATGGCACGTTTTACTCTTCCTCGTGACCTTTATCACGGAAAAGGCTCTCTTGAGGCTCTTAAATCTTTCAAGGGAAAGAAAGCGATGATATGCGTAGGCGGCGGTTCTATGAAACGTTTCGGCTTTCTTGACAGGGCAGAGGCTTACTTGAAAGAGGCAGGAATGGAAGTAAAAATCTTCGACGGCATTGAGCCGGATCCTTCCGTTGAAACCGTTATGAGGGGCGCAGACGCTATGCTCGAATTCCGGCCCGACTGGATAGTTGCAATAGGCGGCGGTTCTCCCATTGACGCTGCAAAGGCTATGTGGATTAAGTACGAATATCCCGATTGTACATTTGAGGATATGTGCAAGGTTTTCGGCATTCCCGAACTCCGCAAAAAAGCTCATTTCTGTGCTGTTTCCTCGACTTCGGGTACGGCTACCGAGGTAACTGCATTCTCGATTATCACCGATTACAGCAAGGGAATTAAGTACCCTATCGCTGACTTTGAAATTACCCCCGATGTTGCCATCGTTGACCCTGAGCTTGCTGAAACAATGCCTCAGAAACTTGTTGCTCACACGGGTATGGACGCTATTACTCACGCTGTCGAGGCATACGTTTCAACAGCAAACTGCGATTATACCGATCCGCTTGCTATCCACGCTATCGAGATGATACGCGACGACCTCGTTAAGTCCTATAACGGCGATATGGCTGCAAGAGACCGTATGCACAACGCACAGTGCCTTGCAGGAATGGCATTCTCCAATGCTTTGCTGGGTATCGTACATTCTATGGCTCATAAGACAGGCGCAGCTTTTGCCGATTACGGCGCTCACATTATCCACGGCGCTGCAAACGCAATGTATCTGCCCAAGGTTATCGCATTCAACGCTAAAGACGCAACCGCAAAGAAACGTTACGGCGTTATCGTTGATTATATGGGAATTGCTGACAAAAATGCGTCCGATGACGATAAGGTGAAAGCTCTTATCGCTTATCTGCGCAAGATGAACGACGACCTTAAAATTCCTCACTGCATCAAGAATTACGGCGCAGACAGCTACCCCTGCGAAAACGGTTTCGTTCCCGAGGAAGTATTCCTCCAGAGATTGCCCGAAATCGCAAAGAACGCTATCGGCGATGCCTGCACGGGTTCAAATCCCCGTCAGCCCAGCCAGGAGGAAATGGAAAAACTTCTCAAGTGCTGCTACTACGACACTGAAGTGGATTTCTGATCCGACAAATACTTATTGCAGACTTCGCAAGGTTCACCTGCGAAGTCATCTGCGTTTTTTTCTTTTGAAATTTCCTTACGGAAAAAATTTTGGTCATAATTATATTTTGATAAATGGAAGTGAAGAAAATGTACAAAATAACAAGTAAAAAAGTACTAAATCCCACGGTAATACAAATGGAAATCGAGTCTCCGCTCGTTGCCAGAAAGGCAAAGCCCGGACAGTTCATTATCCTGCGTGTTGACGATGACGGAGAGCGTATTCCGCTCACGGTTGCAGGAACCAATGCCGATGCAGGAACTGTGAAAATCATCTTCCAGATAGTCGGTGCAACCACTGAAAAGCTCAGCCACAAGAACGAGGGCGAGTACATAACCGACTTCGTAGGACCTTTGGGAGTTGCTACGCATACCGAGGGCATCAAGAAGGTATGTATAGTAGGCGGCGGCGTCGGCTGTGCTATCGCTATGCCCGTTGCACAGGAATTCCACCGTCTGGGCGCCGAGGTTACAAGCATTATCGGTTTCAGAAATAAGGATTTGCTTATCCTTGAAGATGAATTTAAGGCTTGCTCCGACAGGCTTACCGTAATGACCGATGACGGCTCTTACGCACGCGAGGGCAACGTTACCGTTCCTCTCAAGGAGTACCTTGAGGCAGGCGAAAAGTTTGATATGATAATCACAATAGGTCCTCTGATTATGATGAAGTTTGTGGTTGCTGCCGCAAAGCCGTTTAACGTTCCTGTAACGGTTTCTATGAACCCGATTATGATCGACGGCACGGGTATGTGCGGCGGCTGCCGTTTAACGCTGAATAAGGACGGCAAAAAAGTGACAAAATTCGCTTGTGTTGACGGTCCTGACTTTAACGGCTATGAGGTCGATTTTGACGAGGCTATGTCGCGCGGAAGAATGTATTCCGACTTCGAGCGTCACTCTTATGAAACGACCTGCAATCTTTTCAGGGAGGTAAAGTAAAATGCCTAATATGAGTTTAACAAAAAATCCTATGCCTACGCAGGACCCTAAGGTAAGAGCGCATAACTTTAACGAGGTTGCGACAGGTTATTCCGATGAAACGGCTGTAGATGAGGCGCTGCGCTGCCTTAACTGCAAGAATATGCCCTGCGTGGCAGGCTGTCCCGTTAATATCCATATCCCCGAATTTATCGCTAAAATAAAAGAGGGCGATTTTGAGGGCGCATATCAGATAATTTCAAAGACTTCAAGCCTTCCTGCGGTATGCGGACGAGTTTGTCCCCAGGAAACACAGTGCGAAAGCAAATGCGTAAGAGGCGTTAAGGGCGAGCCTGTCGGTATAGGCAGACTTGAACGCTTTGTTGCCGACTGGCACAACGCTCATTCTGCGGGAAATGTCGAAGTTCCCCCTTCAAACGGTCATAAGGTTGCAGTAGTAGGTTCGGGTCCTTCGGGTCTTACCTGCGCAGGCGACCTTGCAAAGAAAGGCTATAAGGTAACCGTTTATGAGGCTCTTCATACAGCAGGAGGAGTTCTGGTTTACGGCATACCCGAATTCAGACTTCCTAAGGCTATCGTTGCCAAAGAGGTTGAAACTCTTAAAGCTTTGGGAGTAGATGTTGAAACTAACGTTGTTATCGGCAAAACTCTCACTATTGATGAGCTTTTTGAAATGGGCTATGAGGCTGTATTCGTAGGTTCGGGCGCAGGTCTGCCCAACTTTATGGGTATTCCCGGAGAGAGCCTGAAGGGCGTTTATTCCGCAAACGAGTTCCTCACAAGAAGTAACCTTATGAAAGCTTACAGAGAAACTCCCGATACGCCTATTATGAAGGGCGGAAATGTTGCTGTCGTTGGCGGCGGAAACGTCGCAATGGACGCTGCAAGAACAGCGCTCAGACTTGGCGCAGACAAGGTGTATATCGTATACCGCCGTTCTATGGACGAGCTTCCTGCACGTAAGGAAGAGGTCGAGCACGCACAGGAAGAGGGAATTGAGTTCAGACTTCTCAATAACCCCGTGGAAATTCTCGGATATAACAATCCCGACGATCCCCGTGACCCGAAAAACGGCTTTGTAACGGGTATGAAGTGCATTAAAATGGAGCTTGGCGAGCCTGATGAAAAGGGACGTCGCCGACCCGTGGCAATTCCCGGCAGCGAGTTCGTGCTTGATGTTGATACTGTTGTAATTTCGATAGGAACATCACCCAATCCTCTTATTAAGGACACGACAAAGGGTCTTGAAGTCAACGCTCACGGCGGAATTATAGTAAACGAGGACGCACTTACTTCACGTAATGCGGTTTATGCAGGCGGCGACGCAGTAACAGGCGCAGCTACCGTTATTTCGGCAATGGGCGCAGGCAAGGTTGCCGCAAAGTCCATTGACGAGTATCTCAGCAAGTAAAAAATCACAATTCGGTTTTGCTAACCCCTCGCTGCGGCGGGGGGTTACTACGGTAAAACGCAGGTAATCCGGAGGGAAACTCTTGACTTCAATTGAGAGGTATTATTTTAGGAGAAATTTATGGATATAAATGAAAAGCTTTCGCAGGAATTTAAACTCCGCCGCGAACAGGTAGACAATACGGTCGCTCTTATTGACGATGATAAGACTATCCCGTTTATCGCAAGATACAGGAAAGAGCAGACAGGCTCACTGGACGACACAATTCTGCGTGAGTTGTCCGACAGATTGACATATCTGCGCAATCTCGAAAAGCGCAAGGAGGAGATCATCTCGTCTATAACCGAGCAGGAGAAAATGACCGATGAAATTTCTTCGGCAATAGAAAAAGCCGAAACACTCGTTGAAGTCGAGGATATTTACCGCCTGTTCAAGCCTAAGCGCAAGACCAGAGGCTCTGTTGCACGGGAAAAGGGTCTTGAGCCTCTTGCAGAGATAATTCTCGAACAAAATACCGCTACTGTCCCCGAAAAAGAGGCTGAGGCTTTTGTAAATGCCGAAAAGGGCGTCAATTCGGCAGAAGAGGCTGTAAGCGGAGCTTTGGATATTATAGCCGAGGACTTGTCGGATAATTCGGAGCTGCGAAAAAAGCTGCGGGAAGAAATTTTTGCAAACGGTATAATTTCATCGGCTGCTGTTTCAGAAGAATCTGACGAGGTTTATAAAAATTATTTCGAGTATTCAGAACCTGTCGGAAAAATCGCAGGACATCGTGTTCTTGCGCTGGACAGAGGAGAAAAAGAGGGTGCGCTGAAGGTTTCTGTTTCTCTTTCAGAAGGAGCAGGCGAAAAAATGTGCGTCAGGGAGCTTGTGAAAAACACAAGTCTTTGCGGAGATCTTGTACGTCAGTCCTGCGAGGACAGTTTCAAGCGTTTGATTTTTCCCTCAATTGAGCGTGAGGTCCGCTCAGAGCTTACATCTGCCGCCGCAGAAGGAGCGATAAAGGTCTTTGCGTCAAATTTAAGACAGCTTATTATGGCTCCTCCCGTAAAAAATACAGTGACATTAGGTCTTGACCCCGGATATGCTCACGGCTGCAAATGCGCTGTCGTGGATAACACGGGAAAAGTGCTTGACACGGCGATAGTTTACCTAACTCGTTCAAAAAACGAGGCTGAAACGGCTAAAAAGGTACTTTCAAATATGATTGAAAAACACCACGTATCGACAATAGCTATCGGCAACGGCACAGCCTCACGGGAAACGGAACAGTTTACCGCAGAAATGCTGAAATCCATCTCCCGAAAAGTTCAGTATATGGTTGTATCCGAGGCAGGTGCGTCGGTTTATTCAGCGTCAAAGCTTGCCGCAGAAGAGTTTCCCGATTACGATGTTTCACTGAGAAGTGCGGTTTCTATCGCACGCAGACTTCAGGACCCTCTTGCAGAGCTTGTTAAAATCGACCCAAAAGCGATTGGAGTAGGGCAGTATCAGCACGATATGCCCAAAGCTCGTCTTGACGACGCACTTAAAGGCGTTGTGGAGGACTGCGTAAATTATGTAGGCGTTGACCTTAACACGGCGTCTTATTCGCTTTTGTCGTATATTTCGGGAATAAATTCAGCCGTTGCAAAGAATATAGTTGCTTATCGGGAAGAAAACGGCGAGTTTACCGACAGAAAACAGCTCTTAAAGGTGAAAAAGCTTGGCGCAAAGGCATATGAGCAGTGCGCAGGATTTTTGCGTGTTTCGGGAGGAAAAAATCCTCTTGATAATACGGGAATACACCCCGAAAGCTATGAAACGGCAAAAATTCTTATGGAAAAGAGCGGAATAACAGACGGGGAGCTTGGTAATTCCGAAATAATCCGTGAAAAGCTGAAATCTGTCAAGCTGTCGGAAGTTGCAGCCGAAACAGGCACGGGGCTGCCTACTCTCACGGATATTGCAAAGGAACTTGAAAAGCCCGGACGCGACCCCCGTGATGAACTTCCGCCGCCTCTGATGAGGAGCGGAGACGTTATGGAGCTTAAAGACCTCAAACCCGGAATGGAACTTATGGGAACGGTACGAAACGTTGTGGATTACGGGGCATTTGTTGACATCGGAGTACACGAGGACGGTCTTGTGCACATATCACAGCTTGCGGACAGATTTGTAAAAAATCCCTTTGAGGTCGTCAAGGTAAACGACGTTGTAAAGGTAAGAGTCCTTGAAGTGGATTTAAAGCGGGGAAGAATTGCCCTTACAATGCGAAAGCAAGGCAAATAAGCAAAAAGGATATACCCGAACGGTATATCCTTTTTATAATTTTTTGAAGAAATCAGCTTTTAATTACAGCGATGCGCCGAAATCGCTTACAATGATCTGACCCGTTATCGCTCTTGAATTATCAGATGCGAAAAACTCAATAATATTGGCTACATCTTCAGCCATACAAGGCTTGAGCTTTAGGTCTGCGTGCTTATTCATAGCGCCCATCATACGCATATCGAGATTTTCGGGTTTCATATTCATTGTCATCGGAGTAACGATAGTACCGGGACAAATCGCATTACAGCGAATATATTTGTCAGCAAGCAGCAAAGCGGTATGCTTTGTGATACCGATAATTGCAGCCTTTGAAGAAACATAAGCTGCTCCGCCGCCGCCGTTTACACCTGCGATAGACGCAACGTTTACGATAGAAGAGCCTTCCTTCATATATTCGAGAGCCGCACGAATGCACTGCATAGTACCTACCTGATTGGTGGAAATGATTTTTTGCAGCTCAGCGTCATCAAATTTATCAACAGGCGCAAGACCCGTATCAAGAACACCTGCGTTATTTACGAGAACGTCAATTGAGCCGAATTTGTCAACAGCCGCTTTCATAAGATTTTTGCAGTCGTCGTCCTTAGAAATATCGGTAGGAACCGTAAGAACGTTTCCGCCCTCTGCCTTGATTTTCTCTGCAACTTCTTCAAGAGCAGCCTGTCTGCGTGCGCTGATAACGACATTAGCGCCGTTTTTTGCAAGCAGAATTGCCGCTGCTGCGCCTACTCCCGAGTTACCGCCCGTGATGATCGCTGTTTTACCGTTTAAATTGCCCATAAAAATTCCTCCTGACAGAAAAGATTTTGTTTAATACTTATATATTATCACATATTTTTGTTAATGTCAAGTAAAATTATCTAAAAAAACCAAAATTCGCCGTCTGCGGCGGAAAAAAATTAAAATAAAACGAAAGCAAAAGTCAAAAAAAATCATCTTAATTGATAGAAAAGCTTTTCGGGGAATTTCAATAAGGAAGTGGATGAATGGACGACGGTGAAATTATCAAGCTGTACTTAAACAGGAACGAAACAGCAATATCGGAAACCGAAAAAAAATACGGCAGACTTTGTATAAGCGTTGCCAATAAAATTCTTGACAGTATTGAGGACAGCGAGGAGTGCGTAAACGACGCATATTTAAAGTTATGGAATACGATACCTCCTACCGAGCCGAAAAGCTTAAAGGGCTATTTGTGCAAAATAACGAGAAATCTTGCTCTTATGCGTTTGCGGTACAATAACTGCAATAAGCGTTCGTCTGAGCTGGCGGTTTCGCTGTCGGAGCTTGAAGAAGTTCTTCCCGACAACCGCATAAACACATCTGCCGATGATGAAAGTATAGGTTCTGCTGTCAGCGAATTTCTGAAAAAGCAAAGACCTGTCGTGCGTAAGGTTTTCGTGCTGAAATACCTGTATTTTTACACGCAGAAGGAAATTGCGGAGATCTATTCATTCAGCGAAGGTAAGGTAAATTCCATGCTGTGCAGAACCAGGAAAAAACTTCGGGAATATCTCGTTAAGGAGGGCATTGAAATATGAAAATTACAAGAATATCAGAGGCTTTAGGCAAAATTGACGACGAACTCAGCCGTGAGGCAGTCGAAGAATTTGAGCGCAAATCATCGCAGAACAGCGGCGTTTCCGTGCAGAAAAAAGGCGTCGTGTACGAAACTGTTTCAAGAAAACCATCGTTCATAATTGCTGCGGCAAGTATCTGTGCAGCGGCTGCAATTTCCATTCCCGTGATAAATTATTTCAGAGGCGCAAATTCTGTTTATGATAATTCATTGGGAGCGGCAGACAGCAAGCAAGTTGATTATTCATCGGAAAAAAATGTCAACAGCTTAATTTTAACGTCTGATGAAAAAATTGCTGTCAAAAGCGTAGATATGCTCAATATTCTGAAAGACGGCGACAAATTTGTAGTTGAAAACGACGCAAAAGACCCTAGTGTCTGCGCTGTCACCGTTCAACTCGACAGGAGCAAGGCTGATATTTTTGCTGTGCTTGTACGCAGGGACGGCACGTACGAAGTCTTTACCGACGGGGACGTTGATGAAGAGCAATTAACAAAAAGCGCCGAAGAGGACGATACAGTTTCTTTTATTTGGAATTACAGCGGCGAAGGCTGGTATAAGAGATTGATTGCTATGCCGGATTTAAAAAGCTGGTACGGAGAAATTTTCGAGGACAAGACAGACGGCGATATTCAAACTTCGGGTTTCTGGTTCTCCTGCAACAACGATGTATTTGATTATGTAGTAGGCAGCAAAGCATCTACGTTCAATTTAACCTGCAGCGACGACGGCATTTACAGCGCTGCGCTTGAATATTCCAATGAAAACGACAGCAGAAAAAGCATAGCGAAAATAGCCCAGTGCGATCTGCTCGGTAACAACAGCTTTACGGATTATTCGCAGGCAGGGTCATATTCGGCTGAAACAATCGGCATATACGGCGAAACTGAAATTCCCGATATTCCCTGCGGCAGCCCCGAAACCGAGGGAAAAGCCGCTATAAACGGCGAAAATGATGCGCTTAAAGACTGCCTTGACAGTATGATATTTGAAAAGATTACTTACGGTGATTATACGATAAAATTAGTCGGCGACAAGGTCAGAACAGACAAGGCGAATTTCCCCGGAAGTATTTATGCTCAAAATCTTCGTGTCGAGGTGGAGAAAAACGGTAAAAATATCGAGGGCAGCGGCAGATATTCCGATACGGCAACGTATGTATCTCAGTTTTTGAAAGAATACAGACTTTTTGAGGACAAGATAGGAAGTTATCTCGACGTATATGAATTAGAGCAGCCCGTGATTGCAATGCGTTATTTTTATGATGACGACGCCGAGCGGACAGTTACAAAAGCTGTGGAATTTGCGGTCATAAAAGATGATGAATTATATTCGGATTTTATAGCAGACAGCAAAGCCGGAACAGGCGTTATCATAAATATTGATAACGAAAGCGGAGATTTGAGCAAAATGCTTACGGTAAATTCTTCGGACAGCACTTGCCGATTGAGCGTATTTTCCGCAGATGAATTTACTGTAACCGATAAAAACACGCTTACTGACAAAGACGCAAAAATTAAATATACGTTCAGCTTTACGAATTTCCCACAGGCAGTGTTATATTCGGCTGAAAAAAACAGCTAATCGGTAATATCCCGCTAAAAATC
>CANQKW010000042.1 GCA_947624555.1 uncultured Clostridia bacterium | reverse complement strand
ACTGTGGACGACGCCGAGAATGTTCTTGCCGAAGTTTTACGGCGTAACGTCGGGCACTTTTCGACCCGAGTTCAGCGCCTTTTTGTACTGTGGACGACGCCGAGAATGTTCTTGCCGAAGTTTTACGGCGTAACGTCGGGCACTTTTCGACCCGAGTTCAGCGCCTTTTTGCACTGTGGACGACAAAAACCGAAAATCAGAAGTTGATTTTCTGATTTCCGACAGAGGAGGATCGCTATGAAATCACTGAATGATTGCTTTAAGCTGAATAACGGGGTCGAAATACCCTGTATAGGTTTCGGAACGTGGCAAATGCCCGACGACGAAAGCGGCGTTGACGCCGTTGTCTGTGCACTGGAAACGGGTTATCGGCATATTGATACCGCTGAGGGTTATCAGAACGAAAAAAGCGTGGGTATTGCCATTAAAAAAAGCGGTATACCCCGTGAGAAAATCTTCATTACATCAAAGCTTAAAAATGATTTTCACGGATATGAAAGCACGCTTGCCGCTTTTGACGAAACGCTTAAAAATCTCGACACCGATTATCTCGATCTGTTCCTGATACATTGGCCTAATCCCATGAAATTCCGCAACTGCTGGCAGGATGCAAACGCAGCTACCTGGAAGGCTTTTGAGGAGCTTTACCGTGCAAAAAAGATACGTGCAATAGGTCTTAGCAATTTCGGCGAAAAGCATATAAACGAGCTTATGAAAACAGCAGAAATAGCGCCTATGGTAAATCAGATAAGGCTTTGCCCCGGCGATACGCAGGACGAACTGGTGAAATTCTGCCGTGAAAAGGACATTGTTCTTGAGGCGTACAGTCCGCTTGGAACGGGAAAAATTTTCGCAGTCCCCGAAATGGTAAAGCTCTCCGAGAAGTATAACCGCTCGATTGCACAGATTTGTATTCGGTGGAGCTTGCAAAGAGGGTATCTGCCCCTTCCGAAGTCCGTCACAAAGGAGAGAATAAAGGAAAACGCAAATGTGTTTGATTTCACTCTCTCGGACGAGGACGCTGCGCTCATCGCAGGGCTTACGGGCTGCGCAGGAGAACACCGTGACCCCGACAACACCCCGTTCTGATACAAAATAAACAAAAATCCCGTCAAGCCGCTGTGCTGTGACGGGATAATTTTTACTTTTTTTCGCAAAATACCTTCTCCTACGGGTTTTATGCCGCACGGGAGAATTAGTTTTCCCTGCCCTGATTGAATTTTCTCAGGAGAGTATCAATGTCCTGCGACTCCGAAAAACCAAAACCAAGACCCGAAGAAGAATTTTCCTGAGGCTCTGAGGTTTCCTGAGCAGCGTCATCGGTCTGACGCACCTCAGCAGGAGCAGACTTTTTCACCTGCTGAGCCGCAGCAGGCTGTTTTACGGAAGATTCTTCAAAATCCGTAGCGACTGCTATGATTGAAAGCTCGTCGTCAGCGAGATTTGAGTCAAACTCAACGCCTATCTTATATCTTGCATTGGGATTAAACTTCTCTGCAAGCTTTTTATTGAGCTGGTCAAACTCCTCAAGCGACATAGAATCGGGTCCCGAAACGCTGATATTCAGCAAACCGCGTTTTGCGCCCGTAATTGAAGTTTCAAGCAGCGGGCTGTTCAATACTTCTTCGAGAGCGTCGTCTATCCTATTTTCGCCCTTGCCCGAACCTATCGCCATATGTGCAATTCCGCTCTCACGGAGAGTAGCGCAGATGTCCGCAAAATCCACGTTTATGTATCCGTCGCCTCTCAAAAGAGTGATAATTCCCGTTACAGCCTTGCAAAGTATCTCATCTACCTTTACAAAAGCGTTCATAAATGAAATATTTGCGCCTTTCAACATTCTTACCCTGTCGTTAGGGATAACGATAAGTGCGTCAACGTTCTTCTTCATCTCAGAGATGCCCTTGACCGCCATCTGCATTTTATTTACGCCTTCCCAGTCGAAAGGCTTTGTTACAACGCCCACGGTAAGTATTCCCTTTTCCTTTGCAAGCTGTGCCACAACAGGAGCGGCGCCCGTTCCTGTGCCGCCGCCCATTCCTGCCGCCACAAACAGCATTGAAACGCCCTCAAAGCACTTAGCAATCTCTTCGCTTGTTTCTACGGCTGCCTCCTGACCCTTTGTGGGGTCGTTTCCTGCGCCCTGACCCTTTGTAAGCTTTCTGCCCAACTGTATCCTTTTCATAAGGCTGCCGTCTTTTTTACGGAGAGCCGCAACGTCTGTATTAGCAATAACATACTCCACATCGCCGATACTTGCCTCGACCATATGACCCACAGCGTTTCCGCCTGCGCCGCCTACGCCGAAAACCATTATCTTTGTAGAATAGTTAAAATCGTCAATCAAATCAAATCCGTCATTATTCTTGTCGATTTCAAATCCCATAGCAATTTCTTCCTCCTGCTTTTCAAACATACTGTTGCAAAAAATCCGTTTAATGCAATATATTGTAATCCTTAATATTAAAACGCTACTATTTATTATAACACACTTATACGGAAATTGCAACATTTTTTTGAAAAATATTTAAAGATATTAAAATAAACCGCCCGACAGTGATCGGGCGGCGCTGACTTATGTATTCTGCGAGGACTGAGCTGATGTGCTTTCGGGGGTATCGGTATTCTCCTGCTTGTCCTCGGACGTCGGCAGGACGGGTTTCGGGGCAGGATTTATCGTTTCTATCGCCACTTTTTCGGGATTTGTCAGGAGAACGGTTACCGTTTCTTCCTCGCCGATTTTCTTACGGATAAGTGCGTCGGCTACTCTCAATTTGCTTTCGAGCTGCGTCACGGGACCGATATTCAGCACAATTCTGTTCTCGACGGTGATTTTCACGGAAAATCTGTCGGTAAGGTCTATTTCGGTGATGTCGGTAAGACCCACCAGCTCTGCGGTTTCAAAGATCTTGTCGGGCATACCGTTTTTCGCCTCGACCTTTGAAGTGAGATAACAGCCGGTTTCGGTGCTTTCAGCCTCATATCCCTTTACAACGGCAAGACCGTCCGAGGGTATCTGCCCCAGAACACGATCTCCTTTGGAAATGACGTATTTTTCGCCGCCCTCGTCCAGCACGAAACGGTTTTCAGCCTCGGTAATTTCAATGACGATTTTTGTAGGAAAGCTCTTCTTCACCTCTGCCTTATCAACGAATGCAAAAGAGCTTATAATGCTCTGCTCGGCGGATTTTGTATTGATATGCAGGAGATTTTCTCCTGTTTTAAGACCCGAATATTCGATTATTTCCTCTGCGGTATAGCGAGCCGTTCCCGATACCTCTATCGTACTGCATTTAAAAAGGACCGTATTTGCAAGAATGATAAAAACGATCACAATGACTATCGCCGCAAAAATAAAATACAGCGAATAATTTCCGCCTCGATAGGGGCGTTTTTTTACCGAGGCTGCCGCTTTTGTGCGGACTGCGTTGTCGGCAGCTCTGCGGCTCTGCTCGCTTACAGGCTTTTGAGGAGATTTTGCGGCAGTCTGCCCCTTTGGAGCGGTTTTATTTGCGTTTTTCGGCGGAATTGGACGCTTGTTAGTATTCGGAGAAACCCTGTTCTGCGTGACAGGGCGGTTTTGCGCCGTTTTTTTCGGAGGAGCAGGTCTTTGCGGCTGTTTTTTCAAAGCTCCTGCCAAATTATTTTCTTTTGACCTTTGCGCCGTTTTCAAAGGAGCAGCTTTCGGCTGTGACGAAGAGATTTTCGGCGCAGCTTTCGGCATATTTTGTGTGCCTTTTCGGGTAGGATACTGCTTTTTTGCTGCGCTTTTCTTTTCCTTCATTTTTTCACTTCCCTTCGCCTTAAACCTTTTTTATATCTGCTCCTATCGAACGCAAGGCTGTTTCAAGACTTTCATAGCCTCGTTCTATATAGCCTGTGCCCGAAATTTCGCTTGTGCCTTCCGCAGCAAGAGCTGCTACCACGAGAGCTGCGCCGCCCCGAAGTTCAGCGGCACGGACCTTTGCTCCCGAAAGCTTTTTAACTCCCTCGACAACGCAGACTCTTCCCTCGACCTTTATTGACGCACCCAGACGGACAAGCTCCGAAATATGCCTGAAACGGTTCTCGAAGATTGTTTCCACAAAGACCGAAGTGCCCTCCGCCGTTGCGCACAGCGCCGTGAACGGCGCCTGAATATCCGTCGGAAAGCCCGGATACGGCATTGTTCTTACCGTGGACGGTGCTTTCAGGCTTTTTTTACAGCTCAGATACATTTTTCCGCCGCCGTAGGTGTATATCCTTGCGCCCATTTCCTCAAGAACAGGCGTAAATCCGTTCATAAAAACAGGCTCACAATGAGTAAGAATTATCTCTCCCCGTGTAATTGCCGCCGCACAGAGATATGTTCCTGCGACAATTCTGTCGGGAATAACGGTATGTTCGGCAGCAGTCAATCTCTGCACGCCCTCGATTGCGATGACGCTTTCGCCTGCGCCGCTTATTTTTGCGCCGAATTTGTTCAGGCAGGCGGCAAGGTCGATGATTTCGGGCTCTCTTGCGGCATTATGTATCTCCGTATAGCCTTTTGCCACAGCAGCCGCAAGAAGGATATTTTCGGTTGCGCCCACAGACGGAAAAGACAGTGTGATTTTTGCCCCGTGCAGTCCCGAAGGCGCCTCACATTCAAGATAGCCGTGTTCTTCGGTTATCACCGCGCCCATTTGCCGCAGCGATGAAATGTGAAGATCAATTGGTCTTGCGCCTAACTCGCAGCCTCCCGGAAACGTCAGTCTGCATCTGCCTGTTCTTCCGATAATTGAGCCGAGAAAAATTATACTCCCCCGCATCTCACGCATAAGATTATCGGGAATTTCGTTTCCAACGACATTTGTGGCGTCCACCATCACTGTATCGGCGGCTCTTTTGCATTTACAGCCAAGCTGTGTCAATATCCTGCACGCAGCGTCAACGTCCGACAACTGCGGACAATTATGGAAAACGCTCTCTCCGTGTGCAAGCACAGCCGCCGACAAAAGCGGCAGAGCGCTGTTTTTTGCTCCGTGTACTTTAAGCTCGCCTTCAAGACGTTTTCCTCCGTTTACAACGAGCTTTTGCCGACCTTCCATAAATATCACCCTTTCAGCGTTTGCATACAGCAATATATGTTCAAATGCCGAATTAGGTGAAAAATGTCTGTTATTTTAAGAGATTTTCCTCGCCGACAAGCTCTATTATCTCGCCGATTATCCTGTCGGCGGCATTGGCTGTCCTAAGAGAATATGCGTTTTTCTCCATAAGGAGCAGGCGCTCACGGTCATTGAAAAGCGCAGAAACCGTGTCGATAAGTTTTTCTCCCGTAAGCTCCTTGTCCTCGATAATAAGAGCGGCGTCCTTGTCAGCAAGCGTTTTCGCATTGTAGTACTGATGATTTTCCGCCGCCGCAGGATAAGGCACAAGCACAGACGCTCTGCCTATCTCTGCAAGCTCTGTTATCGTCATAGCGCCCGCTCTTGAAATAATAAGGTCTGCGGCGCACATACAGGTGTACATATTGTCGATATAATCTCTGAAAATCAGTCGGTTTTTGTCCTCGGTGACGTTATTTTCTTTCAGCGCATTGTAGAAAATCTCCTTGTTGCCGCCGCCGTAGGAATGGATATGATTTATCTTTCGGTCTTTTTCCCACGAAATAAGCGCCGCTACTGCGCTTGTGATACGATTTGCGCCTAAACTTCCCCCAAAGGACAGGACAGTAAAATCGTCCGATAAGCCTAGGCTTTTTTTCGCCGAAGACCGCTCTTCTATCGGGATATTCGTGCGAAGAGGATTTCCCGTGACGATACAGCGAGATGTGTCGTTCAAGTGCTTTTTTGCGTCCTCAGACGCTAGAAATACCTTGTCCGCTTTGCCCGAAAGCATTTTTGTCGCTGCTCCGGGGTAGGAATTGCTCTCGTGAGTGACTGTCTTTATGCCCATTGACACCGTCTGCGAGAGGACTGTTGCGGTGACATAGCCGCCCGTTCCTACCGCAAGATCCGGTTTGAACTCCTTTATAATGCGCTTTACGGAGCGTTTTGCGGAGAAAAAGTAGCAATATGCCGCCTTGAAATTATGGGCGATCTCCTTTGGAGAAAAACCTCGCTCAAATCCGTGCATTTCAACTCCAACGAAGTCATAGCCTGCTTTTCGGACAAGCTTTTTTTCCATACCGTTCGGGTTTCCCACGAAAAGAACATTCGTTGTCGGGAAAGCCGCAGTCAGCTTATCAGCTATCGCAAGCGCAGGATTTATGTGACCTGCCGTGCCGCCTGCTGCAAAAAGTACATTCATAAAACCACCCTTATTTCAGCTTTGACCGCTTGCTTACAGCAAGCAGCAGTCCCATTTCCCACAGCTGCAGCATAAGCGCAGTACCGCCATAGCTGAAAAACGGCATTGAAATACCCGTATTCGGGATACAGCACAAATTTACTCCTATATTAAGGAGAGCCTGCAAGCCTATATGGAACGTTATTCCCGTTGCAATAAGACAGCCGAAACGGTCCTCTGCGTGAGAGGCTATCATAAATCCCCTCATAACAAATATAACAAACAGCAGTATTACCACTGCGCCGCCCACAAGCCCGAATTCCTCGCATAAAACAGCGTAAACAAAGTCGTTCTGTGCAAACGGCAGGTAAAAATACTTCTGCGTGGAATTTCCGAAACCTTTTCCCCAGATACCGCCCGAACCTATCGCCAGCGCAGACTGATAATTCTGATAAGAACGGTCGCCGGGATCGGAAAGCGGGTCCATAAACTTTACTCTGTCGCCGAAATAGTCAAATCCCGACAGCGAAACGCCGATAAGTACTATCACCGCAAGTGCGACAACAACGGGAATTATCGGTTTGAGGTTAATGCCGCCGACAAAAAGCATAACCGCACAGACTGCCGTCATAATAAGCAGTCCCGACATATGCGACTGAATGACTATCATTATGAAAACTACAACGAGAAAGAGCATTAAAGGCTTTGCAATGCCGACCCAAAAACTTCTTATCTTGTCGTAATTCTTGTGGATATAATATCCCATAAATATGATAAGACCGATTTTAAGAAAGTCCGACGGCTGAAACGTACCGAATACGGGCACTTTGAGCCAGCGTTTCTGGTCGCCCTCTGCGGCTACTCCGAAGGGAAGGCACAGAAAGTTCATAAACAGCGTTACTGCAAGTATAATATGCGCAAGCGATATGTGATACTTTCCGAGGAACGTAAACTCTCTTCTTAAAATTCGGTAATCCATAAAGCAGAGGATTATCATTCCCACAAGACCAATTCCTGCGGCAATTATCTGCTTTACGGTATAAGCATAGCTGTCGCCCTCGTTGTCAAGCCACGACTGTGCGTGTCCTGCTGAAAACATCATTGTTATGCCGAAAACAAGCAATACGAAAATTATCACCGTCATAGGCATATCAACTCTGCCGTGAATGTCAAAAAAACGTATTCTGTTGGGGTCTTTTTCTTTTTTCTTTTGCTTTTTTATCGGCTTTGCCGCTTTTGCCGAGGATTTTGTCTGTCCGTCGGGCGGTCTTTTTACGCCGACAGCGCCCGTTCCGTTACCGCTTATCTGACGAGCCGCAAGCTGTTTTCGGTCAGCGGTTTCGGTGCGACTGACATATCTTGACTGCTCCTGCATATTTTGCCCCCTTTTCTTTAACCGTACATCATAAACGCAAAGAACACCGCAAGACCGCCGAAAACAAGCGCAGTAAACGAAAACACAGCGTCAATTTTTATCTCGCTCCAGCCGCTCATTTCAAAATGGTGGTGTATCGGCGTCATTTTGAACAGGCGTTTGCCCTCTTTTGTATGATGAATTTTCTTTGTTATCCTGAAAACAGTTGTCTGTATAAGCACTGAAAGAGCCTCAAAAATATAGACTATTCCTGCCGTAACCATAAGAAATTCCGCTTTGCAGCCTACTCCCAGCGCACAAACTATTCCTCCGAGGAACATTGAGCCTGTGTCGCCCATAAACACCTTTGCAGGCGGAAAATTCCAGATAAGAAAGCCCAAAAGCGCACCTGCCGTGCAAAATGTAATAAGAGTTTCCCCGATCATTCCGAGTATGCCCGAAATGACCGCAAAAACAGCCGCATAAATCACCGTCACTGAGGTGCAGAGTCCGTCGATACCGTCCGTGAGATTGACCGCATTTACAATATACAATATGCCCAAACCCATTAACGGGTAGTAAAAAAGTCCCAGATCCCACTGAGCTCCCCACGGAAACGAAATTACCGTGCTTGCAAAGCCGCTGATGTAGACAGTTGCAAAATATGCTGCAATTATCATCACCTGAAAGATGATTTTCTGAATAGGAGTAAGACCCTCGTTGCGCTTTTTTCTTACCTTGATAAAGTCGTCGAGAAAGCCCGTAAATCCGAAAAGCACCGACATTACAATTCCCGAAACGGAAACGATAAGCTCGCGCTTTCCTGCACCCGAAAAATCAACGCCCGTAAGCGCATAAACTATCATTCCTACAGTAAAGCAAAGCGTTACCGCAAGAATGAACGAAATGCCGCCCATTGTCGGCGTGCCTTCCTTTTTCTCCTTGTGCCATTTCGGACCTATATCGAG
Organism: uncultured Clostridia bacterium; assembly: GCA_947624555.1. Lineage (GTDB taxonomy): Bacteria > Bacillota > Clostridia > Oscillospirales > Ruminococcaceae > CAG-115. The sequence goes on along the minus strand of CANQKW010000042.1, from coordinate 8,061 downwards.
TATCGTCTGTCCGTATTTCAGCTTGTGCAGAAGAGGGATAAGAAATACTCCGACAAGCCAGCTTATCAGAAATGCCGCCGCTGCGGCTATACAACAAGTCAACATAGCTTTATTTACCAACCTTTTCGGCGATCTCTTCCATTTTCATTCCTCGGCTGCCCTTGAATAAAACCGTATCGCCGCTTTTTAAATTCTGCAAAAGCAGTTCGGTGAGTTCTCCCTTATTTTCGCTGTGAAAAGCAGGATATTCCCGTCTTAAAAGCTCATCACGAAGAGCTTTCATTTCCGTGCCGTACAAAAAGCACAAATCTGCGTTTTTCTCAACGAAATCCGCTATTCCCGAATGGAGCTGCTTTGACATTTCACCCAATTCCAGCATATCTCCCAGGACTGCAAGCCTTCTGCCCTTCATATTGCCCAAAACCGACAGCGAGCTTTCCATTGACGTTGGCGACGCATTATAGCAGTCAAGAATAAGCGTCACATCTCCCCGTTTTTCGATTTTCTGCCGCATACCCGACGCCTCGTAGTTCATAAATGCCGGAATTATCACATCGGGCGGCAAACCGAACTCTCTTCCGACGCAAAAAGCCGCAAGAGCGTTTAAAATATGATGCTGTCCCACGACGGGTATCCGTGCAGGATAGGCGTTTTTGCCGCACCGAAGAGTAAATTCCTCGCCGTTATCCGTGTGATTTATATTCTCTGCGTAAACGTCGTTTTTACTGCTGAACCCGTAGCGGATAATCCTCCTGTCAAGTTTTACCGTATTCAGCAGCTCGTCCTCACCGCAAAGGATAAGCAAAGCGTCTGCGTCTGTTCCGTCAAGAATTTCAAGCTTTGCTTTCAGAATATTCTCCCTTGTGCCTAAATTTTCAATATGACAATAGCCGATATTCGTGATAACTGCGGCGGTGGGGTGTGCCGCCGAAGAAAGTGCGGAAATCTCGCCCAAAGCGCTCATTCCCATTTCAATTACAGCGGCGTCATAGCTTTCGTTCAGGCGAAAAAGCGTTTTCGGCAGACCAATATCGTTGTTGAAATTGCCCTCGGTCCTGAGAGTATTGAATTTCGCCGAAAGAACGGCATAAATCATATCCTTGGTGGACGTTTTTCCGACAGAACCGGTGACTCCGCACAGCTTAACGTCAAATCTGTCCCTGTAATAACGTGCAAGAGCAAGCTGTGCCGCTCTTGTGTCTTTTACGAAGATAACAGGCTTTTTCGTTGTAAAATCAAGCGTTTCCCTCTCGGTCATAACCGCCGCTGCGCCGCATTCAAAGGCTTTTTCGAGAAAATCGTTCCCGTCAAAACTTTCTCCCTTGACTGCAATGAAAAGTGCGCCCTGCTCTATCGAACGGGTATCGGTCGAAACCGAGCTTATCTTTGCATTTTCTCCCGAAAGCCTGCCGTTTGTCGCTCTTGCTGTTTCTTCGGCTGTAAACATAAAATCACCGCTTTTTATCAAAATACTTTTCGACGATTTCCTTTTCATCAAAGTGAAAATACTCGTCGCCTATTGCTTGATAATCCTCGTGACCCTTTCCGCAAAGAGCCACAATATCGCCTTTTTCGGCAATATCAAGCGCTCGTATGACCGCCTTTTCCCTGTCGGCAAATTCCTCGTGAGGACAGCCGTCAGGTATGCCCTTTACCACATCGTCTATCGTCTGCTGAGGATTTTCGTGACGGGGACTGTCGGTCGTTACTATGAGATAATCCGAAAATTCCGCTGCCGCTCTGCCCATATCGGGGCGTTTGCCTGCGTCACGCTCTCCTGCTGCGCCGAAAACGCATATAAGGCGATTTTTCGCAAGAGGTTTAAGCGTGCCCAAAAGCTTTAAAAGCCCGTCCTCGGTGTGGGCGTAATCTCGTATGACCGTGAAATCTCCCGTATAAAGCGTTTCAAGACGACCTGCAACGCCGTTTATTTTCCCCAGAGCCTTTGTAATCTCTTCAAGAGAAAATCCCGACGTTTCGCATAAAACCGCCGCCAGCAAAGCGTTGGAAACGTTATATTCTCCTGTCATTGAAAATTTCACGGGATAGCTTTTCTTGTGATTTTCGTCCGTGAGTACAAAGCAGGAGCTGTCCGCAAAACACCTGACAAGTTCTGCGTAATAATCGGCTTTTCCCGTCACAGAAACGGTTTTCAGAGGGATTTCCGCTCTTCGGCAATAATCGGCTGTCTTTTTGCCGTACTCGCTGTCAATGCTGACAACGGCAGTCCTGCAATTGTCAAAAAGCGACTTTTTCGCCTCAAAATAAGCCTCCATTGTGCCGTGATAGTCAAGATGGTCACGGGTAAGATTTGTAAAAGCTCCTGCCCAAAAACAATTCTTCGGAAAACGATGCTGTGCAAGAGCCTGACTTGACGCCTCCACAAAGCAATACTCCGTGCCGTTTTGCACCATTTCCGCAAAAAGCTGCATCAATCTTCGGGGTTCCGGGACAGTAGGCGGTCCGTCGTGGGAATACACAAGTCCCTTGCCCGTATCAACGCCCAAAGTGCCTATTGTGCCTGCCGTATGTCCCAGAGAACGGACTATCCCTGCGCAGACGCCGACAGTCGTTGTCTTGCCGTTTGTGCCCGTGACAGCGCATATTTTAAGCTTTTTTTCGGGATTGCCGTAAAAATTCGAGAGCAGTTCGGGATAGATCTCCCGCGAGTTTTTGACGTTTATTTCACCGTCAATATTGAGAAGTTCCTGTGTAACAACTGCTGCCGCTCCGTTTTGCAGGGCTTTTTCGGCTGCAATATGTCCGTCGAAGGTATTGCCTTTTATGCAGACAAAAAGGAAGTTTTCTTGCAGCTCACGGCTGTCTGAGGTGACGCCCGAAACCGTTTTGTTTTGCAGATTTTCGGGCAAATCGGCAATTCCCGAAAAGAGGTTAGCTAAAGTCATAACAACTCCGAAAAAATTAAGATTTCTGGAAATTTTTTGTGCACACGAAAGCGACCGCACAAAATTCTCCGACGGGCAAAGCTTTTATTATCCGTCTCTGCTGTTTACGCTGAAGGTGACTTCAATTACGCTGCCCTTTGGCAGATAAGCACCCGAACCGAAACTCTGCTGGGTCGCAACTGCCTGCGCATTGTTAGCCGCACCGCCAAGGAATTTGATGTTAAATCCCGCATTGGTCATAGCCTCGTTTGCCTTGTCTGCACTAAGACCGATAACGTTCGGCACATAGCCGTATTCGGGGTCGATGTCATTGAAATAAAGAATTATCGTAGAGCCTTTGGGTATGCTTATTCCCGAATAAGGCACCTGCATCGTCACAACTGCCTCTCCGGTGTTGTCGCCTACTATCTTTACATTGAAGTTTGCGGATTTTACAAGGCTCTCCGCTTTCATTGAAAGATAACCCGTAACATAAGGCACTGTGCTGTCCATTTTAGCCTGCTCTTCTGCGGTATAGGTAGGATATATGCCCATATGCTCCAGACCCTCGCTGAAAACAAGCGATACGATAGGCGCAGCTACAGCCGAGCCGTAATATTCGGGACCTGTCGGGGTATCTACCATAACCAGCATTACTATCTGCGGGTCGTCCATAGGCACGCAAGCCGCAAATGTCGAGATATAGGTCATTTTTGCGTTGGGGTCGGTAAGCGACGCCTCGTTATATTCGTCGATTTTTTCCGCAGTACCCGACTTTCCGCCTATGCGGTAACCCTGTATGTAAGCGTTTGTACCGCCGTTGTCCGCAACGACAGTTTCAAGGAGCTTACGCATCATAGACGATGTTTCCTCGGAGATGACCTGACGCTTTATTTCGGTTTCTTTGGTTTCTACGACATTACCCTCGCTGTCGATAATTTTGTCAACAACGTGAGGAGTTACAAGATAACCGCCGTTTACAAGCGCACAGTATGCTGTTATCATCTGGATAGGCGTTATTTTGTTTGTCTGACCGAAAGCCGACGTTGCAAGTTCTACGGGACCCATTCTTGAACGGGGAACATAGATACTTCTTTCCTCTCCGGGGAGGTCTATGCCCGTAGGCTCTGTAAAGCCGAAACTCTCAAAATAGCTGCTGAAATAATCTGCTCCCAAAGCCGCTCCTATCTGCATAAAACAGGGGTTACAGGACTTTGTGAGAGCCTGCTGTATGTCAAGCGTTCCGTGACCGCCTCCGTACCAGTACCAGCAGTCGATATTCGTTCCTGCAACGTTTAATGTACCTGTGCAGGTGAAAGTCGAGTCAAGACTGATAGACTCGGTGTCAAGTGCCGCCGCACAAGTCACCGACTTGAAAACAGAACCGGGATAATAAAGCTCTGTTACAGCCTTATTTTTCCACTGTCCCTCTCGAAGAGTCGCCTCAAGAGTGTCAAGCTCTTCTTCGGACGCACCCTTCTCCTTTGCGTCGGCAAGCTTTTGCAGGTCATAAACGCTTGTAATCTCAGAAGGATCGTTCAGGTCATACGAAGGAGAAGTCGCCATAGCGATAATTCCGCCCGTTTTGCAGTCCATTATAATTCCGCAGGCACGGTTTATTACCGAATGTTGAGAAACGCACGCCTCAAGGTTCTTTTCGAGGTAGTGCTGCATTACTTCGTCAATTGTAAGTACAAGACTGTATCCGTCCACAGCCGAAAAATAGTTGTCATTTGCGTACTGCACGCCCTGACCCAGACCGTCCGTTGTGTAAAACGCTTTTCCGTTAGTGCCTTTGAGATAGTCGTCGTAATATGCCTCAATTCCGTAAACGCCTATTCCGTCAAAGTTTGTAAATCCGATAACATTAGCCGCAAGCGTGCCGTTCGGGTAATACCGCTTACTGGACTCTTCCATTACAATACAGTTCGAGGGAATGTCGTTTTCGATCATAAACTGCTGTATTTCGGTAACAACAGGCTTTTCTACCTTGCGTTTTACCGTGTAATAGTAGTTTTCAATATCCTCGCAGGCTTCCAGCATACCGTCCTGCTTTACTTCGAGCAGCTGTGAAAGCTTTTCGGCGATAATATTTTTCAGCGGCTTGTACTCTCCGAGAGGCTGTTTGTCGGGATTGTTGTCGGAAAGCCATTTCTCCTGCTTTTCCTGATATTCCTTGTAACGCTCCTGCTCGGCAACGTAAATAGGATTTGGAGCGATAACAATATTCCACACAGTAGAGCTTTGAGCAAGCACCGTGCCGTTTGCGTCGTAAATAGTGCCTCGGTTTGCCTGAATGGTAAGCTCTCTTGTCTGCTGGTTGTAAGCGAGCATTTTCCACTTATCGCCGTCAAGCACGGTAAATTTAAGCAGGTGAAAACCCACAAACACCGCAAAAGCGATGATTATGAGCATTATTACAAACTGTCTGCCTCTGTACCCGATAACAGGTTTTTTTGTAAGCTCTTCCTCGTCCTTTTTCTTAAAATAAACATACGCCTTTTTAAGAACGCCGTCCGGAGCTTTTTGTGTTTTTCTGCGGTTTTCTGCCATTTGTTCCTCCGAAACAATACTGCAAAGCGTCATTAAGGGCGCTTTTGAGCCGAAAAACGATTATTTTGCCGTTTTACATAAAACAAGGCTTGCTGAAACATCAACAAGCCCTGTGAATAACTGTAATAAGATTTCCGTGCGATGAGAGCTTGTAAAGCTTGTTTATCTCTGACTACCTCTATCTTATGCTGTCACAAGCCGATGTATTCCATAAATCCGTCAAACCACGTCTGAACAGAGCCGACAACTCCTCCGCTGTCCTCTCCGCCGACTTCTACAAGACTTTCGGTATTTACGCTCATATATTCCTTTCGGGAAGCGGATACCTTAGTCATTCCCAGCGTTTCTTCCGCATATTTCTCGATATATGCAGTATTCACCTTGCTGTCCAGTCTGCTTTTGAGCAGGTCGTTATCGTCCTTTACGCTTTCAAGCTCAGCCTGCTGCTGCTCGACAAGCCTTGCGGCGTCATCTCTGCGTGTATTTGAGCAGTTTACGGCGCAAAATGCCCCGAAAAGCAAAAGAGCCGCCGCAGCCACCTTGATTTTAGAGCCGCTTTTTGACGCCGAAAACGCAGGAGCCAGGTGCATTTTGCTCTTAGGAGCTGCTTTTTCGCGCTGTTCTCTTTCCGACCTGTCAAATCTCGACAAGTCGTAAGCAAGGTTTGTATTATCTATCGGAATTTCCGTGTAATAGCCCATTGGAACTACCCCCATTTTTCAGAGGACGCTTTGCGTCCGACATCTTCCTTTATTTATCCCGACTGCTGCTGTCGTTTTCCGCCGACAATGCAAACCTAAACGAACGCACAACAGCGCTGAGATCATTCCTTTATTTTTTTTATTATTCTGAGCTTTGCGCTCCTCGAACGAGGATTGCTTTTCAGCTCCTCCTCGCACGGAGTTATCGGTTTTTTCGTGATATGCTCGGCACGGGGCGTTTTATTGCAGACGCATATGGGAAATTCCGGCGGACAGGTACAGCCCGTGCAAAACTCCCGAAAACGCTCTTTTACTATTCTGTCCTCTAACGAGTGGAACGTTATCACCGAAAATTTTCCGCCTGTCTTTAAACGCTCAAATCCTGCCGCAAGCATCTCTTCAAGAGCAGCAAGCTCGTCATTCACTTCAATTCTTATTGCCTGAAAGCTCTTTCTGCAAGGATTTTTTTCACGCCGATATGCCGCAGGAACGCTTTCTGTGATTATTTTGGCAAGCTCTCCCGTAGTTTCTATCGGGGCTTTTTCTCTTGCCCTTACGATACCCAAAGCAATTCTCGGAGCAAATTTCTCCTCGCCGTACTCGTACAGAATTTTTTTCAGCGCATTTTCATCGTATTCGTTTACGACATCTCTTGCCGAAAGCCCTTCCATACTCATTCTCATATCAAGAGGAGCATCTGCGTGATATGAAAATCCTCTTTCTGCGTCGTCAAGCTGGTGAGATGACACGCCCAGATCGGCGATTATCCCGTCGAGCTTATCGACGCCCAGCTTGTCCAGAGCCTTTCCAAGCTCTCTGAAATCAGAATGTACGAAAGTCACAGGCAATCCCGAAAGCCGTTTCCCCGCAGCCTCCAGCGCCTGTTTATCACGGTCAAAGCAGATAAGCCTGCCGCCGTTTTCGATGTCGAGCCGTTTTGCCAGCTCATAGGAGTGACCGCCGCCGCCCGTCGTAAGGTCTGCGTAAACGCCCGACTTTTCCCCAAAAGCGCCGTCTACTGTTTCCTTTAGCAGCACGGATATGTGCGAAAACTCCATTAAATTCCCAGCTTTCTTGCCAATTGTGCAATATTTTGGGGAGTTGTCCTATGATTGTATTCTGCCCAGAGTGACTTGTCCCAGATTTCGGCACGGTCGCTCATTCCCACAACGATGACCTCCGACGTTATTTCCGCATAAGCCCTCAGCGCAGGTGCGATTGCAATTCTTCCCTGCTTGTCAGGCTCTGCCTCGCACGCACTGCCGAAAATAAATCTTTCTATCGGCATTGCGATTTCCGAAGGCTTGCCTTTAAGGCTTTGTTTCAAAGCCTCCCAGCTCTCCTTCGTGTAAACGATTAGGCACTTTTCATTGAAGCTTTTGGAAATATAGAAATGCTCGCCCAGCTCCTCGCGCAGCTTAGCGGGGAAATTCATTCTTCCCTTTGCGTCGACCATATGCTCATACTCGCCGCACATTTCTATACCCCCTTTCCCAGCAGCCTCAATCCCCACTGAAAAGAAACCGTTTCCGCCCTCCTCAAGCGGCTTTTTCGTAGATTTTTTATTTTCCCCGTTTAGGATTAAGTGGATATGTGTTAAACTGTAATGAACTTTTCACCAAAAACGTGTATTTTTTCACCACTTTTCCCCACATTCATATTATAAACCAAACTTACAAATATTTCAAGGGCATTATCGAAACTTTTTCTAAAAAATCAAAACAGATTTTTGTTCATATTTTTGTACATTTTATACAAAAATTTATACTTAAAACGGCTAAACTGCAACTTATTTTCGTGCAAAATCACAACATCTTGTTAAATCGTATTCTCAAAAGCCTATATATTGGGTATTTGCCGACAGTTTTCGACAATCCATTCACGGGTATTTGCTTTGATGAAATATAGTATTACTATACGGA
>CANQKW010000041.1 GCA_947624555.1 uncultured Clostridia bacterium | reverse complement strand
ATAACGAAAAGTATGCTTGATGCAGGACTTATTTCCTTGTCACAATTCAACAAAATAACGGATTTGAACCGACGATATTTCTCTCCGTTTCTTGCAGAAATAATGCCGAAATCACTTGATAAACCGAACATTTAGAGTTATATATACTATTGAACGGAGGTGACGGCATTGAAGAAAGTCACGAAAATATGTGACAATACACCTAAGCACAAAAGTTCTGACGCTATCAAGGTCGCGGCATACTGTCGTGTTTCTACAGACAGCGACGCGCAGTTGGGAAGCCTTGAAGCACAAAAAAGTCACTATGAAAAATATATCAACGGACGTGAAGATTGGGAGTTTGCAGGTATATATTTTGACGAGGGAATAACGGGTACTAAGAAAGAAAAGCGCCCTGAACTGCTCAGAATGATAAAGGACTGCGAGGCGGGCAAGATCGACTTCATTATAACAAAATCCATCAGCCGCTTTTCGCGTAATACAACAGATTGCCTTGAAATGGTCCGTAAGCTGCTCGATTTGAATATTCCGATTTATTTTGAAAAGGAAAATCTGAATACAAGCTCCATGGAAAGCGAATTTGTTCTTTCGGTCCTAAGCGGCATGGCTGAGGGTGAATCCTATTCCATTTCCGAAAACAGCAAATGGTCTATACAAAAACGGTTTCAAAACGGCACATTCAAACTCTGCTGTCCTCCATACGGATACGCTTGGAACGGAAAGCGGCTTGTGGTCATACCTGAGCAGGCCGAGATCGTTCGTTGGATCTTTGCGCAGGTGCTTTCCGGGAATGGAACACAAAGCATAGCATATGAGCTAAATAAAAACGGGGTTCCCACTAAAAAGGGCGGACGCTGGACAGCCACCACTTTGCGCGGTATGATCACAAACGAAAAATATATGGGAGATGTGATTTTTCAGAAAACTTATACTGATACGCAGTTCAACAGACATATAAACAACGGTCAAAAAGATAAGTACGCAGTAACGGAGCATCATGAAGCCATTATCAGCCGTGAAACTTTTAATGCCGCAAATGCAATGATAGCGCAGCGCAGACGCGAAAAAGGCGTCGTCAAGGGAAGCGAAAAGTACCAACGCCGATACTCCCTCTCAGGCAAAATCATATGCGGCGAGTGCGGCGACACCTTCAAAAGGCGCATACATTCATCAACAACACATAAATATGTCGCTTGGTGCTGCAACACTCATATTTATGATAAAGATATTTGTTCAATGAAATATGTCAGGGATGATGAAATAAAAGCCGCTTTTGTTCGGATGATAAACAAGCTGGTGTTCGGTCATCGCTTAGTGTTAAAACCGTATATAGAATCTTTGAAAAAATGCGGCAAAGAATATGCTTTGAATAAAATACAAAAGCTGCAAAGTGAGCTTATCGACAACGCTCAGAAACGTGAAACGCTCTCAAAACTGATGGCGCAAGGCTACATCGACCAGATTATCTTCACGGAAGAAAGCAATCGGCTTTTAACGCAGTCCGACCGCTGTCGGTCAGAAATAGAAAACCTCACAAAGAGTATTTCCGGTGAGGCGGCACATATTACTGCGGCACTTGACCTTTTGAATTTTACTGAAAAAGGTGTAATGCTTGAAGGCTTTAATGATGAATTGTTTACAAATACTGTAGACCGTATTATAGTCGTTTCAAGAAATGAAATCGTCTTTGAATTGAATTGCGGACTAAAACTTAAAGAAAGGTTGTGAAAATATGGGACATGTTCCATACGGGTATCGAATCGAAAACGGCGTGGCAATAATTGATGAGGATGCGGCTGCAAAAATACGAATGCTCTACGAAAATTATCTCTCAGGTATGGCTCTCAAAACTGCCGCTGAAAAAGCGGGAATAGATACATATCATGCTACGGCTAAAAAGCTGATGACAAATCAGCATTACCTTGGAGATAATTTCTATCCCCAGATTATCGATGCGGAAACTTACACAAGGGCAAAAGAAGAAATTGCGAAAAGGGCGGCTGCTCTTGGAAGAGAAAACATAGTTAAAAAAGAACGAGTTTTCACAGCTCCTACGCAATTTTTCGTTTTGGATATTGACAAACATTTTGACGATCCGACTGAACAGGCTGAATATTTATACAGCCGAATTGAATGTGAGGTAAAATAATGGGAAACGTAATGATCATTCCTGCAAAAAAGCAAATCGGGAACACCGTTGATAAAACAGAAAAGCCAAAACTGCGTGTAGCGGCATACTGTCGTGTCAGTACCGACAGCGATGAGCAGGCTACCAGCTACGAGGCTCAGATAGAACACTACACGGAGTACATCTCAAAAAATCCCGACTGGATCATGGCGGGCATTTTCGCAGACGACGGCATATCGGGTACTAACACCAAAAAGCGTGACGAGTTTAACCGCATGATTGAGGAATGTATGTCGGGAAACATCGACATGATCATCACCAAATCGATAAGCCGATTTGCCCGTAATACGCTGGATTGTCTAAAATACATACGACAACTGAAAGATAAGAATATCCCCGTTTATTTTGAAAAAGAAGCGATAAACACAATGGATTCAAAGGGCGAAGTCCTCTTGACCATCATGGCGTCACTTGCACAACAGGAAAGCCAGAGCCTCTCGCAAAACGTGAAACTTGGTATTCAATACCGTTACCAGCAAGGCAAAGTGCAAGTAAACCACAATCGTTTTCTCGGCTACACCAAAGATGCGGAAGGCAATCTTGTCATTGATCCTGAGCAGGCTGAAATCGTTCGGCGTATCTACAGAGAATACCTGTGTCGTCATCATTAAGAGAACACATTTCTTCATTATTAGCTAAATCTTCTAACATATCAAAACCGGGAGTATATACGAGTTCACCATTTATAACTTTGCTGTTCATATCAGTAATAAGGTTCAAATGGTTTAATTCAAAGTGAAGTGATTTAGGGTCGTCTACAAAGTCCGTCCACCTCATTCCTCCGACTCTGACTTTATTTATTATTAAATTAAATAGCTCTTCATTAAAGCAATCGACAGAACCCTCACTAATGAGTTTGTTAATCAGCTTGCTTCTGTTATTTGTTTCATTCACCGATTCTATATCAGAAGTTAAATCGTCTAACAATTTTTGAATAGACTCTATTTCATGATTAACCTGTTCCCTGCGCTCAATGAATTCTTCTCTTGTTATAGTTCCTTCTAAATGCATATCAAGTAACTTGCTCTTGAATTTTTCTTTGGCGTTAATATTTCTTTTGTATGTTTCCGCCTGCTCTAACAGTTTGTTTTTCTTTAATTCGGAATTTTTTAACAAAGAATTCAATTTTTCTTTAGTAAGATAAAACATACCATCGGTATCTTCAACCAAATTTTGTATAACTTTTACCGCACATTGTTTAATAAAATCTTCTTCAATTGCTTTACAATGAGGACAGCTTGCTTTGCCTTGTTTACAAAAAGTTGAGCAATTCCACACTATCTTTTCATACTTTGTGCCTGCGTGAATTGTTCTTCTAATAAAATTCTTACCGCAATAAGCACATTCTATTTTTGAAGTAAATACGTTTTGTCTTGAATTGCGTGATGTACCTTTTTTTCTGCTGTCTGAATAAGAAACACATCTGCTCTCGATTATTTCCTGTGCTTTATTCCAATCTTCCAAAGAAATAATAGCTTCATGATTGTTATCAACGATAAAACTTCTGGCTTCGCCTTTATTATCTTTTCTCTTATGACCGATAGGATTTACCGTATATGTTTTACCTTGAAGCAGTTTGCCTGTATATTTTTCATTCTTTATGATTCCTAAAACAGTAGTATCAGACCACTTTGTATTATTACGTTTGGTTTTTGCGCCCAATGCTTCAAGCTCTTTAGCTATTTTTGAAGCCCCTGCGCCTTCTAAGTATCTTTTGAAAATGTATTTTACAGTTTCGGCTTCTTCTTCATTGACAACTAACTTTCCGTCTACAACATCATAACCAAGCGGATTTGCTTGACCGACAAGTTCACCGTTTTCCATTTTCTTTTGTAAAGTCCAATTGACATGCTCGCTTGTGTTTTCAACTTCCATTTGAGCGATAGCACCTAATATTGTCAATAATAACGTGCCTGAGGATTTTAACAATTCAATATTATCTTCTTCAAATATCAAATTAACACCGTGGTTTTTCAACAATTCACAATAATGGGATAAATCTGCAACATTACGAGAAAACCGAGAAATACTTTTGGTATAGATTATATCTATTTTATTACGCTCGGCAAGATTTATCATTCTTTGAAAATTTGGTCTTTTGTCTGTTGTTCCGCTAATAGCTTCGTCAGCAAATACACCTACAAAATTATAATCGGGATTACTTTTGATTTTTGCTTCATAATACTTCTGCTGATTAATGAACGAATCTCTCTGCTCAACTGAAGATGTGCTTACTCTGGCATACGCAGCGACATTTAATTTTTTGTTGTTTTGTTTCATTTGCTGTTCTGGCTCAATGATTTGAATTTTTTTCTCTGACATAATATTTTTTCCTTTCTTTCACAAATTGTGGTTCTTTAATATTATTATACCATATATAGGTATAAATTGCAATATAATTAATGAAAATTTTAGATTTTATCCAGATTAGATAAAAATTCATCATCTTTATTTCCGTCTAAATCTATATCAATATATTTATTTAAATCAAACTCTCTTTCTCCTATAGGTATCAATTTTATAATTCTTGATTGTCTGGACGAAAATTTGTCGTACTCGGTAAAAAAATCTTTAGTTATATCAATTTTGTTTATAACATATTTTACTACTCCTTCATTTTCAAAATAGGTTGAACAAACTTTTTCTATTTTAGGAAAAAACTCTAATACAAAGCTAATTCTTTTAAATATCGCCTGTCTTGAAAGGTCATTATCAAATTTATACCATTCTTCTATTGGTGTATTGGTACAAATAAATATTGTATCACCTGTGAATAATGCGTTTCGGTATCTGCGCGATACGGTCGAATTAGTGTGCGGGTCTAGAGCTTTTTTAAAATCATCTATTTTTATAACGCTATAATCAAAATCATCATAGACAAATACGTCTTGTCCTGCGTAATCCTGCCATGCGTCACGAGAAGCAGATGAAAAACATATGCTTTTATTATTCTCTTTTGCCCATACTTTGCAGAATGTTGACTTTCCTATTCTGGGCGGTCCTTGAAGAACATATACTTTTACATCTCGATTTGGATTTGTAACCAGAATTTGCTGTCTGTACTCAAATGCATTTTTAATTGCATTCTTGTATTTAATATAAATATCGGGAGCAATTTTATTTACTTCAAATTCTTTTATTTCGCCCGATATAATTTTATCAACAATCTTTTGCCTTTCTATGTTGACATTTGCATTGCCTGGGATTTTAAAGGTTTCAAGTTTATCAGGAGAATTTGTTATTATCTCGTCCCATGAATACTGTGCTTTTTCGGGATTATCTGCATGGCATAAATATCTCACACAATTTTTTACACCCGTTCTGCAAGTGTCGATAAAACCATATGGAAATTTGTTTTTTAATGTTTTAAAATTACAAGTAGAATTTTTAGGAAAATCCAACACTATATGCCAATGTTTACTATCTTCTTCATTATGATGTTCAATGATGAAGTAATTAAACTTCTTTGTTAAAAGCCATTCATCAATAATGTTAAGAACATCTTTAAGTTGATATTCAATAACTTCACCTGCCTTTACTTTAAGTTCTTCATTGTCTTTTGTAATAATGTTTGTAGCTGATACTCTGATAAATGCGGTTCGCATTTGCCTGTTTTTTTCATTCATTGTTAGCACCTCACTTTGTTAAAATTAAATAGTCTTTCGTGTGATTTGATTTTTAGAAATTGTTTGTAAATATCTTATACCCTCCCTTCTTTGTTTGTATTATATCCCCCAAAAATCACTTTGTCAATAGTTTTTTGAAAGTTCTGCGCTAATTTCGTGGGAATGCAATAAAGTGCTATTTAATTAAGAGGGTTGTTTTTTAGGTTTTATTCGTCAAATTGCACAAATGATTTTGCCTAACATCATACTCAAAAAATCTCACTGCATAGAAAGCACCTAAGTTACTACTATGATAGTTTATGCGGGACTTGGAAAGCAATCTAACGATTTTAGTTAACAGACGAAGAAAATAAGCTGTTTTAATAGATTGTGAGAGCGGTGGCACGACCGATGAAATTCATGTAATGTGAATAGAGGAACAGCCACTAGTCATTAAATAAATTTTTTTGTGAAAATCTTTTAAGAAAAGCATCAAAAACTATTTACAAATTCCAAAAAAATATGTTATAATATAAATATAAAATAAATAAACAAATTTTTTGGAGGTGCTTATTATGATTAAAAAGATAATCGCTATGGCAATTGCAGTTTTAATGCTTTCTGGTTGCTCGACCGTAAACGAGTTTGAAAACAACAATTCTTATACAAACGAGATTGAGTCCGTATCTACGACTTCTACGACCTCTACAACTACTGAAAGGGTAGAGGAAAAAGAAGAAACTTCTTCTCCTACGACTTCTACTTCTGAAACCGTAGAGAATAAAGAAGATAAAGAAGAAACTTCTACTACAACTTCTACTTCTTCTGAAACCGTTAAAGAAAATCCCGTTTCTTCTACGACCTCTAAGAAGTCCGAACCTGTTGCTTCTTCTTCGACTACTACAACTTCTAAAAAGACCGAACCGACAGTTTCCTCGACTACAACCTCTAAGAAGCCTGAACCGACTACATCTTCTTCGACTACAACTTCGTCAAAGCCTACTTCTTCCTCGAAGTCAAGTTCTTCTACGACAACTTCTTCTAAGCCTGTAGAAAAGCCTACTTCTTCTTCGACTACAACGTCAACTCCAACTCACAATTGTGACGCTGACGGGCATGTATGGGAAGAAATTTACACTAAGACTGAACCGAAATGGCACGAAGAAATGCACGATGTTATGGATAATGGTTTTGATGCAACTCTTGCAGAAAGATATGGTTTATGTACACCTGGAGTTGACCCACGACATGAGTTACGCGAAATTCTTATGACTCCTGAAATGGGCGCACCTTATGGTTTACCGTTACTTCTTGATGGTGGTTCTGGTTCATGTGGAGTTAGAGTTTGGGCAATTGAAACTTATCTCACCAAAAAGTGTATTTATTGCGGAGATAGTATTCAGTACACTTCGCCTTACTCTTTTGAACAGCTTGGCGAATGGGAGTTTCAACCTCGTGCTATAATAGGTCGTAAAGAGTATAACTATTCAGTACAGTTTTGGTACGATATGTACAATATTCCTCAAAGTGTTCTTGATGAAATTGCAGCCGTTACCAGACATAATCTGAGAATGTGTTCTCCTGATAGTTGTCCTTATCATAATTTCTAATCAAATCTACAAAAATTATGATTAAGGAAAACTCCTTGCAAAAAATATTTTTTGGTGCAAGTTATAAAAGACTTGCATCTTACTTTATATAATAAAATTTTTTCACAAAAAATATTTTACAATTTTTTTTATTTAATGATGGAACGCCGTATATGATGAAAGTCGTATGTACGGTGTAGGTTGATGGACTTTTTTGTTGGTGTTTGTAGACGCTTTTTTAATATACAATATACATTGTAGTTTGGCTTTAGGAATGATTAAAGCCAAACATAAAACTATAAACAGTTATAAATATAAACATTTTAGACTTAATATAAACGAATATATACAATATACATAAATTATAAAAAATCGACTGAGCCTTGCCTGCGGCGGCTCAGTCGATTACATTCTTGAAATCTTCAATATCGTTTATCTTAGGCACACGCAGTATTGTTATTCTGTCAAGCTGTATAAGCCCCTCTCCTTTATTCATCTTTGAATGAACATTAGGAACATCTACTCCATTTCCAAAAGTCGCCGTTATAATATTTGACTGCGGATTTCCAAATAATATTTTAGTCAGATTGCTTCGTGTAGTTGACTGTATATTTTCAGTTCCTGCCGATTGCATAACAATCATTAAATGAATATTGCATTGTCTTGCAAGCACGCTAATATTTTTGACTGCTCTTTCAAGTTCTTCTTTTTGCTTTTTGTCAAGTGAAGCCTGTAATGAAATATATTCCTCTATTACAACAAGCATAGGTTTGTACCCTATATCTACGGCTAAAGCTCTCGGATTTTTGTCAAGTTCAGTTTGAAGTTTCTCCATTCTGGTTGACATCTCAGACTCTACAGAATGAATTTTGTCAAGTATACTATCTATTTCATACACATAGTCTGCAAAGTCCCTATAAAGCCCATAAGAACGCTTTAAATCGCATATTACGACCTGCCACTTCTTTATTATCGCCTGAACAACCAATTCATTAGCAAAATATGATTTGCCCGACCCGCTTTGTCCGCTGATTAAAAAATGCGGATAGTCGTTTATATTTACTATATGTTTTCTGTCAAAATAGAGGTCTAAATCATCTAAAGACTTAATCAGATTTTTATATTCTTCAACGGAGTATTCCTCGCATTTATATTTCTTTGTATCTTCAAAGATGATAATAACTTCTGAATTATTTTGTGAAATATAATAATCTTCTACTATAAAACGTTCAGGAAGAGCGGTACTGAATGAACCTAAATATCTTTCTATAACAGCGCGGATTTTTAAGTTTTCAAGATTTATAATTATACGGTCGCATTTTATTTTGATTTTAGGAAGTTCAACGTAAATTTTATCATCTATCTTTTTGTATGCGCCGATAGATATTAGATTGCGCTCTATATACTCCAACAAAATCATATTGGTTATATAACTTTTAAAGCCTTTATTTTTCAGTAATACGATTATGCAGATTATAAAAACTATTGTAATTTCACTAATTAAAGCACATTTGCATATTTCATTTACCAAATTGATATGAAATAAATATTTGTTAGCAAAAAGCGCACTAAGTAAAATTAGTGCGCCTGTTGCAAACATAGCAAATAAGAAATTACGATAGTATTTTCTTTTGCTAATATGTATCATTTCTTTTCTACCTCAACAATTGCTTCTACACTAAGCTGACTGGAATAATCGCCCCACACAGAGCACTTGCCGATATTTGTAAATACTATTTTGTCCATTATATGATACTTGTTAACATCGTTCTCGTTAACGTCTCTTACACAATGTACCTTAAACTTTTCAAAAACGTTGCTTACATTTGGTTCTCCGTAGTCTGTGTTATCTTCTGTAATAACCACGTCAAGACTAACACAACCTCTCTTGTCGTTGAATTTAACGCCTTGAACCATAAACTTTTTATCCTTTGCCCAAGTGACAAAATCGAAATGCTGAAATTTGTTTAACTTTTTCATTTTACATACTTCCTTTCATAACAAATAGAAATTTAATTAAATAGTTTTCTAAATTTTATTTTAATAATTTCCTTTCAATAAAAATGGGTGATTTAGACATATTTATATATGCGTCAATATACCCATTCACATTATTATCCTTGAAGTAAGAATTGTTACCGCAAGGTATATAACTTAAATACTGATATGGCAAATTCGCCTGTAAAATCCTGAGCCTCCTCTCTATTCCTTTCTTTGTATCCACATTATACACTCCACATGTGTCGTCCTGGGAAACAGGTCGAACGGCTGGACGGTTTTTGTTTCATATCCAAGCTCTTTTAAAAATTTGCAGTCCCGCGCCGCCGTTGAGGGATTGCAGGAAATCATCACGATTTTCCGAGGACGCATTTCAGCGCAAATCCTGAGCGTTTCCTCGCTGCAGCCTTTTCTGGGCGGATCAAGAAGTATTACATCGGGACAAACGCCCCTGTCTGCGAGAGTTCTTGCGGCAATTTCAGCGTCACCGACAATAAACTCCGCATTTTCTATCCCGTGAGCTAAAGCGTTTTCTTCGGCATTCAATACGGCGTCACCGACAATTTCCACCCCGATAAGCTTTTTCGTATTTTTCGCCATAGACAGACCGACCGACCCGATACCGCAGTATAAATCAAGTATCAGCTCCGCTTTTCCTGCAAATTCGGCAGCCTTTTTGTACAGCTTTTCCGCAGCGTTTGTGTTGACCTGATAAAAAGATTTCGGTGAAATTTTAAGTGAAACTCCGCACATTTTATCGGAAATTTCTGATTTTCCTCTGAGCAGGATTTCCTTTTCACCGAGAATAACATTAGTTTTATCGGGATTGATATTCAAAACAACACCGGTTATCTGCGGAAATTTTCCGCAAAGCTTTCCTGCAAGAGTCTTAAATTCGGGGACATTTCTTCTTGCGACAAGAACACAGCAAAGTCCGCCGTTCGGGTCGTTTGCGGACTTTCTCAAAAAAATATGGCGCAGTACTCCGTTGTGCTTTTCCTCGTTATACGCCGATATTTTCAGCATTTTTGCCTCTTCAATGATGAAATCGGTTATCTCCGAGAAAATTTCGGGCTGTAATTTGCAGTCTTTTACGGGGATTATGCGGTGACTTCTGGGAGCAAAAAATCCTGCCGTCAATTCACCGTCATTTCCTACGGGCATCTGGAGTTTATTTCTGTAACGTTCTGTTTTATCTCCCCGTTCTATCGAAAGAAATTCGGGAGAAAGCTTTCCTATTCTCTCAAAAGCGTCACGGACTGTAATTTCCTTGGCACGCAATTCCGCAGAATAGCTTATATGCCGATAAGCGCATCCGCCGCATTTCCCGAAAACAGGACAGTCATTTTCAATTCTGTCGGGAGAAGGCTTTATTATCTCTTCAAGTTTAGCGTAGGCATACCTTCCGCAGTCCTTCAAAATACGCACATTTACCGCATCGCCGACCGCCGTAAACGGCACGAAAACCGCTATCCCGTCAAAATGGCCCACACCGCTACCCTCTGAGGTAAGACCTGTTATTTCAAGCGGTATTATATCGTTTTTTTTCATAAAATCAGATTTCTCCAAGGCTCTTCGCCTTAAGATAAGCATTTATAAACCCGTCAAGATCTCCGTCCATAACTGCGTTGATATTTCCGCTTTCAAAGCCTGTGCGGTGGTCTTTCGCAAGAGTGTACGGCATAAACACATAGGAACGTATCTGACTTCCCCATTCGATTTTAAGCTGTTCGCCCTTTATATCGCTGATTTTATCGAGATGTTCCTGCTCTTTTATCTGGATTAGCTTTGACATCAGCATTTTCATAGCAAAATCACGGTTTTGTACCTGCGAACGCTGTGTCTGACAAGCCGTAACGATACCTGTGGGCTTGTGTATCAGTCTTACCGCAGAGCTTGTCTTGTTGATATGCTGACCGCCTGCGCCGCTTGCACGGTAAACCTCCATTTCTATATCTTCGGGACGAATTTCAACCGAAATATCCTTTTCAATTTCGGGCATAACTTCTACCGATGCAAAGCTTGTGTGTCGTCTGCCTGCGGCGTCAAACGGAGAAACACGCACCAGACGATGAACGCCGTGTTCGCTTTTAAGAAATCCGTAAGCGTTAAATCCGGAAATATGGATAGACGCACTTTTTATACCTGCCTCATCTCCGTCAAGAATATCAAGAATTTCAGTATTAAAACCGTGTCTGTCCGCCCATTTCGTGTACATTCTCACAAGCATTGAAACCCAATCCTGCGCCTCCGTACCGCCTGCACCTGCGTGAAAAGACAAAATAGCGTTGCTGTTGTCGTATTCTCCCGTAAGAAGAGTAGCAAGCTTTTGTTCTTCAAAAGCAGCCTTAACGCTTGCACCGAGCTGATTTACCTCGTCCGCCATAGTTTCGTCATTTTCTTCCTCGGCAAGCTCTATCATGGTAAGAACGTCATCACGGTCGGCTTTCAGCTTTTCAAAATCGCCTATTGTCTGCTTGTAGCGTCCTATCTGCTGTAAAATAGCGCCCGATTTTTCTGCGTCATCCCAGAAATTCGGCTCGGTCGTTTTCATTTCAAGCTCGTCAAGCTTAATTTTTATGCCGTCAAGATTAAGCGCACTGCGAAGTTCTTCAAGCTGAGGCTCCAGAGCCTCCATAGCCAGCCTTGTTTCATCATATTGTATCATAATCTTTCCCCTTTCGGATATTGTTACAATTTATTTAAGAAAGCGCACACATAAATGTATAGTATTTATTATAGCATAAATTCGGAGAATTTATGGTATAATTGTCCATTACCGCACGGAGCAAATCTTTGATTTGCGTATGTGCGTGGACATAATATAATAAACGCCCTGCGTTTATTATAGCATATTTTACCGTTTATGTCAAGAGCAAGAGGTGCTGCTATGCTCTTCCGAAAAGCGAAAAAACGAATATGACAAAATTCAGAATATTTTGCAAATCTTGTTACATAATAAAAAAGAGGTGATTTTGTGGCAATTGTTTTGATACGAGCAGTATTTTTATACATTGTAATAACCTTTTCTTTGCGGCTAATGGGCAAAAGGCAGCTAGGAGAACTTCAGCCGTCCGAGCTTGTAGTTACCATTCTTATCTCGAATATTGCCGCAATTCCCGTTGAGGACAGCAGCGTTCCCATGATAATGGGAATTGTACCTATTTTAACGCTGGTCTGTCTTGATGTGATTATGTCGGGATTTATGCTGAAATTCTCAAAAGTGAGAAAGCTCATGATAGGTTCACCGAGAATTATAATCAGCGAGGGAAAAATCCTTCAAAAGGAAATGAAACGACTTCGCTACACCGTTGACGACCTTACGGAGTCTATGCGTAATCAGCAGATTTTCGACATAGAGCAAATTCATTATGCTATTGTCGAAACCACGGGAAAGATAAATTTTCTGTTAAAGAAAGACTACCAGCCTGCCGAAAAGCAAGACATAAACAAAAACGGCTCTACGGAAAATCCTCCGTCTGTAATTATCCGTGACGGCGTCCGTGACCGCGAGCAGATGAAATTGTTGGGTCTTGGGGAAAATTGGCTCACCAAAACGCTCCGTGAGAAAAATCTTTCTGAAAAGAACGTATTTCTTATGACAGCCGACAAAAACGGCAAAACAAACATAATTGCAAAGGAGAAACAATGAAACGTATCGTTTTAAGCGTTATCATTTTAACGTCGATAGCCTTCGGCAGCTTTTATTCCGTGTACGCTGTCAATTCTTTCACGGATAAAATGCTTGATAAGATCCATTCCGTTGAAAAAGCCTACGAGGCAGGCGATATTGAAAAATCCTCGCAGCAGGCAGAAGAGCTCACCGAAGAATGGAATAAATTCGCAGACCTGTCAATTCTGGTAAACGATTTGGGACACGCTCTGGAGATAACCTCATCTGTGGCAGAAATTCATTCCTTTGCACAGGAAGGCAATGATGAGATTTATGCTGCCTGCGACCGTGCAGAGGCTCAAATCAATATGTTCCGTGATATGCAAAACCCCACTCTGTGGAAAATTCTATGAAGCATCAAAACCTCTACTCTTCTACGATAATATCGCTCGCAATTTCTTCAAATCTCTGCGCATTTTCCGTGTGAACGGGAATAATTACCGTGGGTTTTACTCTTTCAATCAGCCGTCTGATAGTATTTTCATCTGCGTGACCGCTTGTGTGCAGAGTTTCGATAAAAAGCCCCATTTTTTCACATTCTGACAAAAATTCTTTCATATCATCATTTTCACGATAACCGCTCCAGAACGAATAAATCAAAATACCGTCCTTAAAATTCATCTTTTCGGAAAGCGATTTCAGATAATTCAGCATTGTCGTCCTGACGCACATTACAAAGCGCATTTTGGATATTCTGTCCTTGCCGATTTTTCGCTGATATTTTCCTAAAAATTCATATTTTGACGGGTTGGTTATAAAAGCGTAAACATCGCCGAATTTCGGGTTCGGGATATGCTCGCCTGCGGCTGTCGTAATTTCCGCCATATATGCGTCCTCAAGAAAAACACGCCCCGTCCTCTTTGCTGCCCGATACATTGTCACTATTCTGTCGATATTCATTGACGATTGAAGGACAAAAACCGGTCCTTTATGCTCCGAAAACAGCTTTACCGCTTTTTCTTCAAGCGCAGTTTCGGTTTGTGGGATATAGCCGTTTCTTGAAAGCGTTGTACCCTCGCAAATCAGCTTGTCAACCTTTTTTGGAAGAGAATTCATCAGCATATCAAACGTTTTTCTTCCGTTTGAGCGAAAATCTCCCGTGTACAGCACGCTTTCTCCGCCTGCTTCGCACAAGATCATATAGCTGTCAAAAGCGGAGTGGTCGCACAAAAACGGCGTGACAGTAATATCTCCGACAACAATTTTCTGCTTATGCCGCAAAAATCCTGTCGGAGTAATTGTTTTCTGATTTTTATAGCGGTCTGACGCACTGATTATATTATAGCAGCCCTCGCCCATATACACGGGAATGTCCTTATGTGCGTGATAAACAAGCCCCAGGTGGTCGGAGTGATAGTGTGAAACAAAAACCGCATCATATCCTGCAAAATCGAAAAATCCCTTAATATCGGGCAGCTCGTTTTCACCGTCAAGTTCAAGTCCTGCGTCAAGCAGGATTTTTGTTTTATCCGTGGAAATTTCTATGATGTTGCCGCCGATTTGATTTTTCCCTCGAATTATATGTACGTTCATTTATCCGCCGTTATTTCTTTTTATATTCGGCAATAAGCAGGAGCATTACATTATCAACAATTTCCGCCGCTTTAACTGCATCCTCGTTGGACGAAAGGCTGTTTTTGAACGTTATTTTAATACCCTTATCGGATTTGGAACACTCGGACACGATTTCTCCGAAATTCTTTTCAATTTTTCTCGAAACATCGCTTACAATTCTGCCCTGGAGCTCGTCAAATTCATCATCTGAACCGCCTCTGCCATAAAATACGGTTTTGCTAATATAGAATTCAATTTTGGTTTCGTAATCAAAATCAAAAAACGCATGATATGCGCCGGGGTTGTTGTCGTAGATTGCGTCCAGTCTTGACGCTATTTTATACCTGCCCTCAATATCGGAATCTATCGCTATCAAAGGGCTGTATTTAGCGATATTCTTTTCCATTTCAGCCTTGAAAATGCCCTTGAAATCTTTCGCTTTTTTCGGTATCTGACGAATGAATGTTATAAACAAAACAATTACGATAAGAGTACCGAATACGTCCTTTATCGTTCCTGCAACAGCAGCGGCATCTATACCGTTGAAAAACATTTCCGCTATTGCGGCAATTATGGCAATTCCTCCGAAAATGCCGCCCCATACTTTTTCCTGAATGTCAAGTTTATCCATTGTTTTATTCCTCCGTAACAAAAAATTTTCCGTTTATTTCGCTTATATAATAAGGTTTGCTGCAAAGCAAATCCATAAGCCGTTTGAGATGAGGGCGCTGTCCTAAAATTTCTTGATACTGCTCACCGTTTTTGAATACAAACGGACAAGCTCTGACGATTGTACTGCCCGGCAGATTAAAATCCGCAAGCAGTTTAGAAACATTCACCGTTTTGAGATATGTATAGCCCTCCAGCACACAGCGCAGCATTGTTTCAATGCTGTCAGGCTTTTTTAATTCAAGAATACGCAGCGTTTTTCCGTCAAAAGCCAGCAGGTCGATTTTGCCTGCCTCGTCGCTTTGCTTGTTTTTAAGCGGCGTCTGATAATCAATAATTTTCCCGACAAAATCATACTCCTTTCCGTACATCTTCATTGCAATAATTTCCTCATCACGCCCGCTGTCGGGATTTTTTACAGCGCCGTCGTGACTTGAAATTTTATAGTTGCTTTCCCTTGTAATTGCGTCTATACCGTTCGTAAATTCGGTTATATGACCGCACAAAAATTCAGCAGCAACTTCCGTGTAATACTCGTCGGTGTCATCGGTTTTGCCCCTGTAATTTATAAACGGCTGTTTATAAAATGTGCTTATGCTTTGGAAAGTCGCTTTGCACTGCTCCAAAATATCATTTCTTGTGTAACCCATATTCACATTTCCTCCTTAGTAAAATAAGTTGCCGTCCGCACCTTGAAATACTCGTTCATTGACACACAAACGTTTTTTTGCCCTTTGTATCCGAGCCCGAACCTAAACACCATACCCCAGAAAGCGCCAATGCTCCTTTTCACGAACAACGGCAATTCTGCGTCGCGTTTTTTCGTCAATAATATAAAATCGTCCTTGTAATAGGTAAGAAACGTTTTAACGGGCGGTATGCAAAACACGTCGTTGCAGAATATGATATGCGACAAAAGTTCCTCGTCGTCTACTGCCTCAAGGCATTTTTTCCAATAACATCTGTATTTTCGGTCAAATTGAAAATCTCTGAAATTAGTATAGATTTCAGAGAAATTTTCCTCTATATACTTTCTCATATCCCTCCCCCTATACATATGTTAAATTTACATATGTATTTTATCACATTATTCATCGTTTGTCAAGAGGTAATTGTAATTTTTTCTTGCCGTCATAAATTTTGTACAATACCGCACGCATTTTTAGAAGTTAGGCAAAAAATCAGGGAAACCTTTTTTCAAAGATTTCCCCTTTTTATGCCGCAGTGTTTTCAGGCTTATCTGTTTCTTGCTTTCTTCCTTGCAAAAACTATCGTAAAGCAGCCTGACAGTACGATAAGTGCAATTATTGCCGACATATCAAGACCTGTTTCGGGAGATTTTTCCGGCTCTTGTTCGTACAATACCGCACGTATCTTCTCTTCGTATTCTGCACCGATCTTCGCAATTTCGTCA
>CANQKW010000040.1 GCA_947624555.1 uncultured Clostridia bacterium | reverse complement strand
TACACCGAAAAAGAATGCGCACAACAGCCGCTCGGGATTACGACCGTGAAAACTATGTACGGAAACTGCCCCAGCTGCACAGCGCATATTGAGTGCAGGATTGGACAGGCAAATCACAAAATCACCTATTGCGAGAGCTGCGGACAAAAGATTGTTTGGGAGGTGCAGTAATGATTAGTAAGAAAAAAGTGGCACAACTTTGCAGAAAGCGTAAAACTTTGGAAGTTTGCACACTCAAAGACGGCACGCAGTGGGTTGGCGCAGGCGGCGCATACTATGTAATGGACGGACTTCCGAAAATGAAAACTACGGAATACACGGCAGTTTTCGATTTTTCCCAAAAGGATATTGACGAGTCTGTTATTTCCGAAGTCGACATAAGCAATATAATTGAGGCAGAGATTGAAATTGCTGTGCAATCCGAACCGCAGACGCTCATTTACTGCGATGAAAAGTTTTTGTGCTTTTCGGAAAGCAATCATTTTGCAATTATTCCCGAAACGCAGCTTGCACCCGTGATAATGGACGAGAACACAGCTTTTTACATCAGGTTTGGCCAAGCTCCGATTGTTTGCGTAAAGCACGGATTGTTTCAAGAGGCTTTGATTGCAGCGACAGTATTTTCCGAAACAGCTATCAAGGCGATAGAAAGCCAATGCTTGACTATTATCAACGCAGTGCGGAACAGTACGGAGAAAACATATGAAGAAACAGATAACGCACAGGAGGAGCTTGAATGATACACGCTGTAAAGTGCTTGCCGGATTATTTTAAGGCGCTCAAGGACGGGAGCAAAACGTTTGAAGTCCGCAAAAAGGACCGTCCCTATCGTGTAGGAGATTTTCTCGCAGTAAATGAATTTATACCCGAGAGCATTGATCCTTACGATGATCTTATGGAAATGCAGCCGCCCGACGCTCAAAAGGCAGACGGCGGATTGTATACCGGAGAAAACTTAATTTTTAAAATAACATATATACTCTCCGACAAAGAATTCTGCCGTGAAGGTATGGTTATTTTGGGTATCGCAAAATGCGCCTTAGCTCTCAAATGATTTAGGAAAAATAGAAATATCTCGAGGGGGGGAGAATAATGACGGCTAAAGAATATCTATCTCGCTACCGCAGGCTTGACGAGGAGATAAATGCTAAGCTTGCGCAGGTTGAGGAGCTCCGCCGCAGAGCTCAGACGGTCGGCGGTACAAACCGGAGCGGCACTCACGGCAGTTTTCCGTATGACCGAGTAAGCGAAATCACATCTCGCATTGTTGACCTTGAACGGGAGATTAACGAAGAAATCGGCAGGCTCACAGATGTCCAGAGCGAAATTAGAGCAGCGATAAAAACCGTACATGAAGAACGCTTGCGGATTATCCTCGAGCTACATTACATAAACGGCTTGACCTTTGACAAGATTGCAAAGAAAATGAATTACAGCCATAGACAAATTTACAGATTTCACGAAAAAGCTCTCGAAAAAGTAAAGATGTCATTGAATGTCACATAGCATCTGTGCTATAATGGTATTATGAAATTATGAAAAGATATTGTACAGTATGCCACAGCATACACGCAGGACGCTGTCCTAAGCCGATTTACGCTAGTCGAAAGCGAAACAGCGAAGCCGATAAGTTCCGCAATACGCAGGTCTGGAAACGAAAAGCCGCTCGCATTCTTGAACGTGATCTGCATTGCTGTCGGCTTTGCCTTATGGCAGGAGTCCTGACTAATCGGGAATTATCGATTCATCATATTGTGCCTATTCACGTTGATTATGATAAGCGGCTTGATGATGATAATCTCATCACGCTTTGCCGCTTTCATCACGAACAAGCTGAGAGCGGTCGAATAAGCAAGCGAGAGCTGAAAAAGCTCGCCGAAGAAGAGCCTAAATTCCCGGAACTCTGACAATCCCCCCTGCCCTTGCAGTTGACTTTTGCAAGACAAACGACATCGGACGCCCCCCTCTTTACACAAGATATTCCCAAAATGAGAGATTTGAGGTGAGAATATGGCAAGACCGTCAAAGCCTGTTTCGGTCATCAAGAGCGAGAAAAAGTCGCACCGCACCAAAGCCGAACTCGAACAGCGAGAAAAAGCAGAGGCGGCGGTCCTTTCGGGAAAGCGCTGCTTTGAGCGGCAGTCCGTCAAAAACGACCCCATAGCTCACAAGGAATATCTTCGGCTCATCAAGCTTATGCAAGCTATCGGCAAAGATGATGCACTTTATGCTCCCGAATATAACCGCTACTGCGAGCTGTTCTCCGAAGAGGAATTCTACAAGAGCGAAATGCTTGCAGTTCGTGCAGAAACGGCGCAGCTACGGGAACTATCAGCAAAAATCACCGTTTGCATTGAAACTGTTTCGGAGAAAATCGAGAGTTTTGAAGGAATTGAAGAGGCGGTTGCTCTCGGAGAGCTTTTAAAGACTTTTCTGGAACAGAACAACGAACTGCTGGATCAACGCAGCAAGCTTTTTCGGCAGATTTCGGATCTGGACTGCAAAATAAAACAGAAGCGAGAGGCAATGTTTGCTATCGAAAAGGAGAATTGTATGAGCGTATCGGCAGCACTTCGCACTATCCCGAAGGAAGCGGCTAAGCCCGAGGAAGAGGACGCCCTTATCAAGGCATTAAGAGAGGGACAGGAATGAGTCTGTTCAAGCGAAAAAAAGCCGAAACACGCTCGGCTGAAAACGAAATCTCCGTTGATACTGTTCTGTTAAACGCTCTTATGGGAGAAACAACGCTCACTCCGCAAATGGCGCTTGAAATACCGGCATTTTCATCGGCGGTTGACTTTATAGCTCAGACCGTCGCAGATTTGCCGGTGGAGCTTTTTCGGGAAATACCCGGAAAAAAAGCGGAAAAAATAATAAACGACAATCGGCTTTTTGCATTAAATGACGAGGCAGAGCCGCTGATGTCTGCTATCGAAGCTAAAAAAGCATTTGTTTCCGATATGCTGATTTACGGCGCAGGTTATTTATATATCGACAGAATTAACGTCTGCCTGCGGTATGTCAGAAACGACGCTGTTTCCGTACAGATCAACGCTGATCCTATTTTCAAGGACGCCGATATTTGGGTGCACGGCAAGCGTTATTATCCGTGGGATTTTGTTATCTTAACAAGAAATTCCAAGAACGGAGTCACGGGCGTCGGCATTGTTGAAGAACATAAAACGCTTTTACTGTCCGTATATAATCAAATGAAATTTGAGAAGAGCATATCGCAGTCGGGCGGCAACAAGAAGGGCTTTCTGCAAAGCGAGCATAAGCTCTCCGAAGAGGAAATGGAAAGGCTTCGAAGTCGTTGGAGAGAGATGTATGAAAACCCCGACAATATGGCAATGGTGCTGAATAACGGAATTAAATATAATCCGTCCGCCTCCTCGCCTATGGAAATGCAGCTCAATCAGAATAAAATTACAAATGCCGCACAGGTATCGCAG
Source organism: uncultured Clostridia bacterium (assembly GCA_947624555.1). Lineage (GTDB taxonomy): Bacteria > Bacillota > Clostridia > Oscillospirales > Ruminococcaceae > CAG-115. Next base: position 13,881 of record CANQKW010000040.1, on the reverse strand, counting down.
ATTTTCGGGCTGTCTCCTGCAATAACGAGCGGTACGGCGGACAAGGCGGCGGTTGTCGGCGGAATAAAAACAGCGGTTATGCCGGTCGTTTCGGCGTTTCAGGCGTCTCTAAATCGTTCTTTGCTCACAGAAAAGGAAAAGCACTGCAAAGAGCCGCTGTATTTTGCTCTCAATATAATCGAAATTCTTCGTGCGGACACGCTCGAACGTTATCAAGCATATGCTGTCGGATTGCAAAACAATTTTCTGCAAATCGACGAGGTTCGATATATGGAAGATAAAGAGCCGCTTGGGGTCAATTATATTAAGCTCGGCTTGCAGGACGTTTTGCTCGACCCGAAAACGGGCAGAATTTATACTCCGAATACCGACAAAACAGCAAATCTAATGCAAGGCGCTTTGACAAACGAAGAGCATTATGAAATGAGAAAATAAGCGTTTTACAGCAATGTAAAGCGCTTTTTCTATGCCTTTTTAAAGGGGGTGAAAATAATATGAAAGTAGAAATCAGATGCGGTGGAACGGTCAGAATTTCAGGGTATGTCAATGCCGTGGAGCGTGACAGCCGAATACTTCCTGCACGAATGGCTCAGGGCGCAACAGGCGATTTTGTGGAGAGAGTTTCGGCAGGAGCGTTTGCAAAAGCTATCGGCAGGAGCAAAGACATAAGAATGATGTTTAACCACGAGCGAGATATCGGCGGCACAGCTGACGGCACTTTAAAGCTCGTTGAGGACAATATCGGACTTTATGCGGAGGCAGAAATCACCGACCCCGAGGTCAGAGCCGCCGCAGAAAAAGGACAGCTTCGGGGCTGGAGTTTCGGTTTTCAAAAACCGGTCGTAAAGTGGGATTGTGTGGGCAAAGTCCAGCGACGCACAATTGAGGATATGGAACTTCTCGAAGTATCAATTCTCACGAAAACGCCGGCTTACTTCGGGACGAGCGTTGAAATGCGTTCTTCCGAAACAGTTGAAATCGAACAAAGAGCAATAGACGATACTCCCGAAGTAAAAAATGAACTGCCTGTAGAAAAAAGAAATATTTCGCAGGAAATCAACAATTACAAGATGCAAATTGCCGCATTGGAATGCGGATAATTAAGAGAGGAGAAAAAATTATGCTTAAAGAATTGATGGAACAGCGTTCGGCTGTTCTTGCGGAGATGCGCAAAATGGTCGACGCTCTCGAAACCAAAAAAGACGACAGCACATTGGAAGTCAGGTCTTTTACCGACGAGGAGCAAAAGCATTTTGAAGAGCTGAAATCGCAGGCAAACAAGCTTTCTGCGACAATTGCCTCTATCGAGGAACAGCGCAGTCTTACAAACAACGTTTCCGCAAATCAGACCGAAAGTCCCGAAGAAATCGAAGCACGTGTGTTTGTGGACTATATCACGAGAGGTAAGCCTATGGAGATTGAAACCCGTGCAGACAACAATTGGACTATGCAGGCAAACGGCGCAACGATACCTACTTCTATCGCTAACAAGATTATCGAGGAAATCAAGGAGATCTCACCGATTTACGGAATGGCGACCCTCTACCCTGTCGGCGGCACGCTCAATATCCCTTATTATGATGAGAGCGCAAGCACTGTCACAATGGCTTACGCAGACGAGTTTACAAAGATTGAAAGCTCCGGCGGTCAGATAAAGAGCATTTCTCTTACGGGATTTCTTGCAGGAGCACTCTGCAAGGTTTCAAAATCGCTTTTGAACAACTCGCAGTTTGATATTCTCAATTACGTTGTAAACAAGGTTGCGCTGGCGGCGGTTGAATGGATTGACAATCAGCTCATCAACGGTTCTGCGGGCAAAATTTCGGGACTTGCCGGCGGCGTTACGCAGAAGGTCACGTCTGCCTCGACAAGCGTTATCACGGCAGACGAACTGATTGAAGTGCAGGACAGCGTTCCGGACGCTTATCAAGCAAACGCCTGTTGGATTATGAGCAGAAAAACACGCTCGGCTATCCGCAAGCTGAAGGACGGAGAAGGCAATTATCTGCTAAACAAGGACGCTACCACAAAGTGGGGGTATACGCTCTTTGGAAAACCTGTTTATATCTCGGGCAAAATGCCCGATTTAGAGGCAGGAAAGAATGCGATTTACTACGGCGATTTCAGCGGTCTTGCCGTCAAGACAACAGAAGCTGTCAACATTGAAGTTCTGCGTGAGTTATATGCTACTCAGCACGCTCTGGGTGTTGTGGCTTGGCTTGAAATTGATGCAAAAATCGAAAATGCTCAGAAGATTTCTGCTCTTACTATGAAAGCGTGAGGTGTGAAATATGAAAATCAAAGCAAAAATCAGCTTTTGCGGAGGACTTACTATGGCAAAAGGCGAAGAGAAAGAAATCAAAAACAACAAAATTGTTGACGATTTGATAGAAACAGGCTATGTCGAGGTTATCGAGGAGAAAAATCAAAATGAAGATAAGCGAGGTAAAGCTAAGTCTGATTAAAGACCACTGCGGTATTTCGGACAGCGACAGCGACGAGCTGCTCGAGGTTTACAAGGCGGCAGCGATAAAGCAGATTATCGACTACACAGGACTTTCTGCCGAGGAAGCAGACAAGCTTCCCGACCTCGTTTATCCGTTTCTTGCCATAATCGGTGATATGTACAACAGCCGCACTATGATCGTTGACAACGACAAGCTAAATCCTATGGCAGTGCAGATTATGAATTTGCACTGCCGCAATTTCCTGTGAGGTGATTTTATGCGATTCAACAAGAAAATCACTTTGATTACGCTTGTATCGCCAACGGGACGGAACGAACCGAGAGAAACTGCCAAGGCAAACGTCTGGGCTGATGTTTCCGACGTGGGCGCCGTCACTAAACTGACGGCGCTTACCACAGGACAGGAGCTGTCGCTTTCTGTGATTATGTGGCGTCGGGAATATAAGGGGTACACCCACGCCGAATATCTCGGAAAGCGATATAAAATCGTGCAGACAGGCTCTGCAAACAATGAGCTTTACATTAAGCTACTGCTTGAAAGGGGTTGATTTTGTGAGCGTTGCAGACCGTATTGAGAAAGCTGTATGCGATATTCTCCCCGTGTACGGATATACGCCCGAATTTTCCGCAGACAATGTTCCCGAAAAGTATATCGTATACAACATCACGGAAAAAGGCGCTGACTACTCCGAAGGCGAAAATCATGCCAACGAGTATCTTGTATCACTGAATATCTTTACTCCGAGGCTTGATTTTGACTTGTACGAGGAGATAAAAACCGCTATGTACGGGGCAGGTTTTTGCTACAGCAGCGGCGGCGAAACAGGCACAGACGCAATGTTCCCGTATATCACGCATTATTATCTTGATTTTACAAGGGGTGAGGAGCGTGCCTGATGATTTTATTAATTTCAGCGGCTTTGAGGGGCAGATTTCGGCGCTGATAAACGACTTGAACCGTGCGAAAAAGGACGTTGATAGTTCCTCGGCTGATGCGGCTTATCGTGCTGCCGAAATTATCCGAAAAGAACAAGTGAGGATTTTTGCAAAGGCAAGCTTCAAGCGTGACAAAAAAAGCCATCAATACCGCTTTGTCAAAGAAGATTTGATCAAAATAACCCGTGACGAAAGCTTACGGGGAAAGGTTTATAAACTGAAAATCGGGTATGATTCGCCTACCCTAAAGCAATATCCCGAGCTGCTTGTTATCGAGTTCGGCAGACCCGGCAGGTCCGCACGGCGCTCCCGGCTCACCGATAAGCTCAGTCGAAAAAAGGGCGATTTTCCGCAAAATCCGCATATCCGCCCGGGGCTTTTCCTCGCAAAAGATAAGGCGGTTAAAGAATTCAACGAAAAATTATTCGATATTGTCAGGAAAGATTTCAGGAGGTAATTTTTATGCCAAATTTAGACGGCAAATCCAGCGTTAATGTTAAACGTCTTGTGATGTTCAAGCTGCTTACGGACAGCGAAGCAGGCACAACTTACGAATCAGAGGCTCACACATTCCCAAACGAGCTTAATTCGGCAAAATATACACCGAAAATGCAGACCGCAGAACAATACGGTGACGGCGTTAAAGCAGAGGACTATGTAGCAAAAGACGGCGGCACAATTGATGTCACTATCCGAGGATATAAGCCCGGAGATAACGCTTATCTCTTCGGTGAGCGACAGACATCAGAAGGAACAGAGATTTCAAGCGCCTCGGATATCGTGCCGCACATTTGCGTTGCATATATGACAGAACGACCCGACGGAAAGCTTAATCTGTACAAGTTTCCCAAGGTTACCTGGACTCCCCAGGGAGAGGACGCTAAGCAGAGAGAAGGCACATCGGTAAGCTACGGTACTGCGTCAATGAGCGGAACATATTCTCCGCTGATTTCCACGGGAGAGGACAAATATTCTCGCTATGGCGTTGACCCCGATACCGAAAAAGAATTTATCGAGAATTGGTTTACACAACCTGATTTCTACGGCACGATGTGATGTTGAGAGAACTTAAACCTCTGAGCTGTACTTTTCCTTTCGGAGAAGTACAGCTCCACCTGAGGTATGATATGAACGCTCTGCTTGAACTTGAGAACGCAGGACTTGATTATGTTGATATTTTTGCGGAGAAAATCAGCAGAGAAACGATTTTCCGCTTTTTTTATTCCGGGCTTGTCGAGAAAGCCGGAAAGCTGCGTGCCGCAGAGATTTTCAAGGCGGCAGGGGCTCTGAAAGTTTGGGAAAAATGCATCGAAGCCGTTTTGCTCGCTCTTCCCGAACCTGATCCGCTTTTAATTCCGAACACAAAACAACACGAAAACAACGGTATAGATTATGCTGCCTTGCGCTGCTTTGTGTGCGATATTATGAGGAAACCAGAAGATTTTTTCTGGTCCTCTACGCTGCGGGAGCTGTTTTTGCGCTGGGAGAAATTTGCCGTTTTCAAGGGATATATTAAACCGCCTGAGAGAATGGAATTATATGATACAGAAGGAATGGACTAAGGAAATGAGTCAACAAATTGCTCCTCTATTATCTTGAACGGAAGGAGATGTTTACGGTGGACAGCGTAAAGGACAGCAGAGCTTATAAATACGCCTGCTTCGCCGCAAGAGAAAACTCCCAAATCGGACAGTATGTACGAAAGCAATGCAGGAAGTGGAAGGATATCGTTGACGGGAAAACCGAGAGCGTTTACGTTGACGATAAGGAATACCGCAGGATTTCTGCAATCCTCAAAATAATCGTTCATCCTGATTTGCAATGCAATATGTATGACGGGCTTGAGGACTACGCAATACTGCTTATAACAGCGGTTTTCTGCACGAAATACGAGAACGGCAGGCGGTATTATACAACAGGCTTGCTTGAAATAGCACGTAAGAATTTCAAGACCTTTACTTCGGCGGTAATTTTTATTATCGGTATGCTGACTTTGCCGAAATTCTCAAGGCTTTTCTCGGTTGCGCCCGATTTGAAATTGTCGAGCGAGCTGAAAATTGCAATAAACAAGATTATCGAAAGCTCCCCGGCACTATTAAAGCATTTCCGGATAATGCGCTCCGAGGTGCGCTGCCTTGCCGCTGAAACAAACTACACTCCCCTTGCCTACTCCAAGGATAAGCTGGACGGTAAGCTCGCTCATATGTTCCTTGCTGATGAAGTAGGCGCTATGGACGGTTATCCTGTTCAGGCAATGCGTTCCTCGCAAATCAATCTTCGTGACAAGCTCGGTGTGCTTATCTCCACGCAGTACCCAAACGACAACAATGGTCTTCTCGCAGAAATCGACCTTGCCAAAAGGCAGCTTAACAAGCTGTACGAGGGACGGGGAAATTATTTTGCACTCCTCTATGAGCCGGACGAGGAAATCCGGCTGAACTGGCAGACGGACGACAACGTTTTGTATCAAGCAAACCCTGTCACACTTAATAATAAAGAATTTTTCGACGATCTTATCGAGGAGAGAACGCTTGCTGTTCTGTATGAGGGCAGACGGGAAAATTTTCTCTGCAAGCATTGTAACATACAATACAAAGGCCTTGGCGTAGAGGGATATGTTGACGCTGTTTATGTAGCGGCTTGCTCCGTTCCCGAGAACCTTGATTTCTGGAAAGGGCGGCGTGTCTGGCTCGGTCTTGACCTATCGCAGACGGAAGACAATACAGCAGTCGCTATGGTTACTTTTGACGAGTCAGAGCGGCTTTTTGCCAAGGTATGGGGATTTCTCCCAAAAGATAAGATACAAATAAAGACCGTCAAGGAAGAGGTCGATTACAAGCGACATATTGCGGATAAGGAGTGTTTTGGCTGTGGTGGAGAGGTTATTGATTACGGCTTTGTAGAGCGCTTTATTCTCGATATAGAAAAGCAATACGGAGTAAAAATCGTTCAATGCGGATTTGACCGCTATAATGCAATTTCCACGGTGCAGAAACTCGAGAACGCCGATAATCCGATAGAATGTGTTGAGCTAAAGCAACATTCAAGCGTCCTGCACCCTGCAACCAAACTCCTCAAGGAAAAAATTTTGAGCAGAGAGTTTTTCTTCGACCAAAATAAGCTGCTTGAAATCAACTTTGCAAATGCTCGATGCACCGAGGACACAAATTTGAATAAATACGTCAACAAAAAAAAGTCATCGGGCAAGGTCGATTTGGTCGTTGCATTGATCAACGCCGTCTGCCTTGCTCAGATTGAGATGCTGCACGAGGGAGAGAGATTTTTGATACAGTATTGACTTTGGGAAATATGCCGAATAAGATTTAATCAAATATAATTAAGCACTTTGAGAAATCAAGGCGCTTTTTTATGCCCGAAAGGAGAAAAAATGGACAGCGAACAGCGCACGCTGACGGCAAATTTTACCGCTAATGCGAGCGGATTTGCGGCAGGCACGAACGAAACTATTCAGAAACTGCGTGACCTTAATACGCAGGTTGTCGAAAACAAGCAGAAAATCAAAGATGTCAATGCTGAAATGCGCAAGTATCAGCAGGAATTGAGCAAGCTCAAATCCTCGACAAACAACGGTGCTGATGCCACCTCAGCCGAGCGCAAACGTATGCAGGAGCTTACGGACGCTATTTCAAGATGCCGCACTAATCTGGGTACCCTTGCGGCTGCTCAGCAGCGCTTACAGAGCGATGTGCGAAATGTAAACCGAGAACTCGACGAACAGAGAGAAACTGCTCAGGAAGTATCTTCGGCGTATATTTCAATGGGCGATATAATCAAGGCAAATCTCGGCTCGGAAGCTATAATGGGCGCTATAAATGTCCTGAGCAACGACTTACGGCAATTGGCAATTTACTGCTATGGTGTTGGAACGGAATTTGAAGCAGCTATGTCGCAGGTCGAGGCAATTTCGGGCGCATACGGCGAAAATCTTGAAGCGCTGACGAAAAAGGCGAAGGATCTGGGAGCGGCAACAAAATTCTCCGCTACAGAAGTTGCGCAGGCCATGAATTATATGGCTATGGCAGACTGGGACGCCGAACAAATGCTTGCAGGCATTGACGGAGTGATCAGACTTGCAGCGGCTTCGGGCGGCGACCTTGCGGAAACTTCGGATATCATCACAGACGCCCTTACCGCTTTCGGAATGAAAGCGGAAGATGTAGGACATTTTGCGGACGTACTGGCAGCAGCCTCAGCAAACGCAAATACCAATGTTTCTATGCTCGGCGAGAGCTTTAAGTATGTTGCTCCCCTTGCCGGTACAATGGGATATTCCATTGACGAGACCGCCGAAATGCTCGGAATTATGGCAAACAGCGGCATCAAGGCTTCTACCGCAGGCACGTCAATGCGCACAATGCTCACTAATCTCGCCCAGGGAGTCGAGATTGAGGCGGCGGCTTTCGGCAAAATGGAGATAAACGCCGCCAACGCTGACGGCTCTATGAAGTCGCTGAACGAGGTTCTCGGAGAGCTTCGTTCGGCATTCTCGCTGATGACAGATGAAGAAAAGACCAACAATGCCGCTATAATCGCAGGCGACAAAGCGCTTTCCGGATTTCTTTCACTCGTTAATGCAGGAGAGGCTGATATCAACAAGCTGCGTTCCGCTATCGAGAACTGTGACGGCGCTGCGGAAAAAATGGCTGAAACAATGCAGAATAATGTTGCCGGCAAAGCAACTATTCTGAAAAGCGCTATTGAGGGGCTTGGAATTGCGATTTATGAGAAATTCTCCAGAGCAATCGGCGACAGCCTTGACAATGTTACCGAGAAAATCGACAATCTGAATAACAGCGTTGTAAACGGCGAGCTCGGAAACTCGCTTGACGGTCTTGCGGAAAGTGCCGGAAATGCAGCAGAAGAGCTTATCGACTTTGCAGGAGAAGTACTTCCGGGATTTATCGGAGCAACTACCAATGTCCTGAAATTTCTTACCGATTTTCGGGTTGAAATTCAGGCAGTTTTAACCGCAATTATTGCTTATAAAGCGGCTATGAAGGCAAAGGACATTTTCACAAGCTTTGTCGGCAGTATCAAAAGTATTATCAGCGCCTTCCAAGGTCTGAAAACGGCAACAACAGCGGCGACAACAGCCCAGAACGCTCACAATGCAGCTGTTTCATCTAATCCTTATGCGATCGCAGCGGCGGCTATAGGATTGCTTGCAGGCGGACTTACAGAATTGAAAAGTCACCTTGACGACTGCAACGAAAAAACTCGTGAGTACATGGAAAATGTTGAGGAGCTGAAACAGATCTCCGAGGAGTATCACGACAAAGCCGCTGAAATGGGCGATATTGCAAGGGAATATGACGAAATCACGAAATCTACCGATGACACTGCCACAAAAACAGCTCGTCTGAAAGATCTGCAAGACAGACTTATCAACGAATTCGGAGCAGAGGCAGACGGCATTGACCTTGTAACAGATGCATTTTCTAATCAAGCGAAAGTGCTTGAAATCCTTAATGCCAAGAGAGAAGAATATGATAAAATCTCAAAGGATACAGCGCAGGAAGCTCTTGATAAACTAAAAAATGCAGAATCTGAAAAAACTGCGATAAATGTCGGAAATGTTTTCAGCGGAATAGATTATTCGGGACTTAGTACAATTGACATGGGTTCTACGATAGGTGCAAGCGCCGCACAAGGTGCTTTATCCACCGCATTAAAAGGACCTTTTTCGTTCCTTGATGACCGAATGATTTATCTCTCGGGAACATTTGAAGAAAGACTCGCCGACCTCAAGGAATTTAAAACAAAACTTGCGAGAGAGGGCAAATCAGCAACCGATACATATAAGCAAATAATAGCGCTTATAGACCAGATGGAACAAGACATTGCCGATAAGGAGAAATATCAAGGTATTCTTGAAAATTATTCACAAGGGAATTTCGACAATGACGGTGATATTCCTAAACCTGCTCTGAGCGGTGTAGCAGCCAACGAGCAAGCTAAAGCCGAGCGCAGAAAGGCTGAAGCCCGTGCCGCTTATGACGCCGAGAAAAAGGACCTTGACGCTGCGCTTGCCGCACAAGAAATATCTCAAGAGAATTATTACAAACAGCTTGAAAAGCTCCGCAACAAGTATTTTGATCAAAATGGAGAGGACTGGAACAGGGTCACCAAACAGATCGTCGGCAGTGCGGAAAGTGCCGCCGACAAAATCGGTTCTGCCGTTGATAAAACCTCGGACAAAATCAAAGGCGTTTTCTCGGATATAAGGAACGAGTTTCAAGGTCTTCTTGACGGTATCGACAAAGAACTTGAAAAGCATAACCGTGACAAAGAGGATGAGGAATATCAAAGCAAAATCGACAGCATTACCAAGCGTCTCCAATACGAAAAACTTGATATTTACACCCGCAAAAGCCTTGAAAAAGAGCTTTCCGACCTTTACGAGAATTGGGACGAGGCTAAATATAGGCGCAGTAAAAACGACCAAAAAGACATTATTCAAGCAGCTTCTCAGCAGGCAAGCACTCTTATGAACAGCGCTTCTGATATTACCAAGCTCACTCAAACGCAATGGAACAACATTATTTCAGCTTTTAAGGACGCTGCGCCGTATATCAATTCAAGCGATTTCACAAGCGAAACAGCGCAGAATGTGTATAACATTGTAATCAACGGATTAAACAAGACAGAACAGCAGATCGAAGACGAGATTATGAGAAAAATTTCAAGTGGGGTGGTTTGATTGAGAAAGATTAAATTTGAGAACAAAACAAACGGACTGTCTGCGGAATTTTCTACAGATACCCCGATGATGTTTCTGGAAAGTTTTGACGGCTGTTCCTGCGGCACTACAGACATAGTGTATAAGCCGTTTGACCTTGACGGTCAGTATTTTATCAGCGGTTCTCTCAATCCTCGTACGATACCGTTCGTTGTGAATTTCGGCGGAAAAGACGAAAGAGGCTATTCCCGAAGAATTGCGCTTGGGAAATGGGAAAAGCTTCAGGCAGTTTTTGCCCCGGGAAGTTCGGGAGTTTTAACCTGGACAGACGGGACAAACTCACGATTTATCAAGGTCCGCTGCACGGAACTTTCCCGACCGAAGGAAATTCTGCCGTTTCTGTTCTCGGCAAGCATAAGCGTTACGGCTGACAAACCGCTGTGGCTTGACACTGTCGAAAATGTTGTTTCGTTTTCGGGCATATCAGACATTGAAATCAACAACGACTGCGGAATTGCCGTGCCTGTACAAATTGATATTTCGGCAGGAGCGCAAATAATTCTGATTTATAATTTTACCGTTGGAAAAGGTGTCGGGCTAGACGAAACCGCCGTCGGAAACTTTACTATCGACTGCGGCGAATGCACCGTAAAAAACAGCGCCGGAGAACTTTGCAGTCATCTTATCAGCGTCTGGAGCGACTATTGGTACTTAGCTCCGGGAATAAACCGCATACACGCAGGCGGTCAGCCGCAATATGCAAGAATACGCTGGAGGAGAGCTTATGCGGGAGTGTACTGAGGGGGCGATATAAATGATTTTACACTTGTTTTCCCTGCCTAACGATGAGGACAAGATTACAAAATGCAAACTAGGAGAAATCAGTAACATAATACGGTTTGAATTTGATAAATATTTCTGCAAAACCGGAACATTTGCGCTTGAAATACCGTCCGACAGCGAGTGCGCCGATAAAATTATGATCAACACGCTTATTTATTCGCAAGACGACGATCTTTGCTTTATCGCCAAGAACATTAAACGCAGCGAAACCTCAATCACAATCACGGGGTGCGATCTTAACGGTATGCTGTTGGACAGGCTTACAATGCCTGCTCCTGAAGAAATGGACAAAACGGACCCAAAGGATCTGATAACAGGCACAACCGAAACCTGTGTCAAGCATTTTGTCGATTACAATATGATCAATTCTCCCTCGCCTGAGCGGAACTATCCTCGTTTTGCAGTATGCGAGGATATGTCGAGAGGCATTCCCGAGGACTCTTACTATTGCGGAAAAGAGTGCGTGGAAGATGTTGTCCGTGCGCTATGCGAATCGGCAAATCTGGGCTATAGGATAAGACTTAACGTTGATCAGACCAGAATTGCACCCGATGAGCCGCTGATTTTATTTGACGTTGCGGAACAGATTGACAAATCTGCCGGGCAGTCGGAAAGAAACCGGGTGATTTTTTCGGCAGGTCTGCATAATATTGTCAAAACGGAACGAGAAGTGGGAATTTCCGATAACAAAAACGCCCTGTGGTGCGACGCAGGCAGTATTCACGACGGCTTTGTCTTTGAGGAAAATACGGGAGAAACTGAACAAGAAACTCCTCAGGAAATTCCTGCAAGCTGGAATCGCCGTGAGGAATATGTTTCACTGTCAGTTGCCGACAAAAACAATGCCGATGATATAGTATTGTACGGACGCAGAGAAATGACGGATAAGTTTGCGATTACCGACAGTCTCACGGTCGAGGCAGGAAATCCGCTTGATTTCGGTTCGGTTTATGATGTAGGCGATATTGTTACGGTATACGATTCCGAAAAGAAAGTGCAGCTTGACAGCGTTATTTCTGCGGCAACCGTCAAGCGCTCAGAAACTGAGTTTACGGTTAAAATCACACTCGGAGAAAGTAAGCCGAAACTTCTTGACCGGTATGCCACTCAAAACGATTTGCTAAAAAAAAATCAAAGGAATTATCCTGCGACACAGAACGGAAAGTATACCGAGTATCTCCGTCACCATGAAGGCGGTAATTTGGTTACTTCGGGCGTTGCGGGAATTGAAGTTTACACCCCCTCGGGTAATTCTTTAGGTAATCTTGCTTATGCCTCGGGTAATGTTGAGTTTTTGTCTTTTGATGGCTATATTCCTTACGAATACATTCTCGGCAAAGAAAAATCCAAATTTTCGGGGTGGGAGTTTTATTCAGACGGAAGGCTTCACCCACCGAACTTGGGGGATTTTAAATTTGGCACTGAAAGAGATGCTGAGGGAAATATTGTGTTCTTTATGGAGGCTCCGAGCGGCAAGCGCATCTATTTCGACAAAGACTGAATTGTGCATTTTATTTCAGTTGTAAAAATGATACAATCAATGAAAAGGAGATGTTTTTATGATCAAAACAGTTAATCTTGACGGCACAGAGATTAAGGTCGAAAACCTCGGCGGTTATCACGTTTCCGTCAAGAATAACGGCTCGGGAACGCTTTATGCGAGCGCTTCCCCTGATATTGCCGAGGGAGCGGACGGGGTTCTCCCGATAGGCGCAGGAGAATGCGCCTGCTGTCCCGACTGCGGCGGCACGATTTATCTCAAGGGCAAGGGCGAGGTCATTCTCGGCGGCGTTTTGGGGATCGTGTGCCTTTTCGGCTCAACAGGTGGCTATGGGAGTGGTTCAAGCGGTTCTGATATATCCGGAGAAAATATTGCAACCGATGAAGAAATCAGGGACATATTCTCGTAACAACTTTGGATAAAACGGATAAGCCGTTTTACATATTTTTTTAATTTCTGAAAGGAGAAAATTATGGCAGTAGAAACAAATGACAAGCTCGTAAAGGTTACGCAACTTGTAATCGTAAAAGATTATATTGACGAGCAGGACGCAAAAGGTTTCAAGACCATTTCCGTTGACAATTCGACGGGAAAAATCAACTTTTTTAAGACCGAGGACGGTTCAGGAAGTCCTGCTTATACCATTACGGTAGCTGACCTTATCAAGGACAAGTATCTTGATGGCACTAAGACAACGGTTGTAAACAAATTCGCTTGGTCTGACGCAACTTATCCCGGCTCTGCCAATCCTAATCTTGATGACAAGCCTGTTGTCGTATTTGCCGTTGCAAACGGTGACGAAACTATTTACAGCTTTGCATCTCTTGAGGCTTTGATTGATGTTTATACGGGCGTTGACGGTGAAACTGCAAAAGTAACCGTGTCTGACGACAACAAGATTACGGTTGACGTTAAGATTTCCGAAAAGGAAAACAATGCGATTACGCAGGACAACGGTTTGTTTGTTGATATCTCCAAAAAGGCGGATAAGGTCACCGATGAGTCTCGCAAGGCAGACCAAATTCTCGTTGACGACGGAAACGGCAATCCTAAAGGTTCGGGCAAGACTATAGCCGAAATGTTTGCCGAGTATACTGCGACAGACGAAGAGTTTAAAGAGGCTCTCGGTATTACGTAATCTTATTCTGTATCTTATTCTGCGTGGATTTGCGGCGGCACAACGCTGCCGCAAATCCACCGGATGAAAGGAGAAAAAATGTCTGAAAACAACAATTACGCAACTGTCGGACAAGTCGGTTTGCTAAGCGGTACGGCGGTTGAAACGAGTGTTTATAATAAATTTGTCACGGTAAATCAAGTAAAAATTCTTAATGACCGAGAACCGTTAGGGGGGTCGGGTAGCTCCGGTGGCGTTACCACGGTAGATTTGCCGACCTGCCCTGAGGCTATTTCCGTGCAGGCAGGCAATAAATG
>CANQKW010000039.1 GCA_947624555.1 uncultured Clostridia bacterium | reverse complement strand
AACTTGTTTTCCGCTGTTTTCATATCTTTTTTATCCTTGTTTTCTGCTTTGTGTTGCATTTACTTTTGCATTTGACGTTCTGCGGCAAAACAGCCGATATTCCCGATAGGATATTGTCAATATTAACAAAATCATTCCTACAGATTAAGTGATTTTTTACAACAAATTGCTTGACAATTGAAAAATATTACATTATAATAGATAGTATACACTAAAAAAGAGTAAACAGCTTAAAGAAAGGAGATATTCAATGATTAAAACGCTGGCAAAATGCGTCCGTCAGGCAAAACTCCATGCGATTTTGACGCCGATTTTCGTACTTATCGAGTCGTTTATTGAGGTTTCGATCCCGACGGTTATGGCAAAGCTTATTGACGAGGGCATTACTCTGGGAGATATGGACGCTGTGCTGAGATACGGCATTATTCTTGCCGTGCAGACATTGGGGGCTATGTTCTTCGGGGTAACGGCAGGCTATACCGCTTCGCGTGCCTCGTCGTACTTTTCAAGAAACGTCCGCCACGATATGTACTATAATATCCAGAATTTCAGCTTTTCAAATATAGATAAATTTTCGCCCGCAAGCCTTGTTACACGTCTGACAACAGATGTTACAAACGTTCAGATGTCTTTCCAGATGCTTACGAGAATTGTTTTCCGTGCTCCTGCGATGCTTATTTTCGCATTTATTTTCGCATACAGGGCGAGCAGCGAGCTTTCAATGGTTTTCCTTTGGGTAATACCGTTCCTTGTTATTGTGCTTGCAGTAATAATCAAAATAGCGTTTCCGATATTCGGAAAGGTTTTCACGACTTATGATGATTTGAACTGTGTTGTTGAAGAAAATCTGAGAGGAATACGTGTTGTAAAGAGCTTTGTCCGTGAGGAACACGAAAAGAGCAAATTCAGGAAAATCTCAGAAAAGGTTTTCAATCTGTTTACAAAAGCTGAGAAAACCGTTGCTTTCAATGCGCCTGCAATGCAGATCTCCGTATATACCTGTATGATACTTATTTCGTGGCTGGGCGCACAGGCGGTAGTTGCAAGCGGAGACAACGAGGCTATCGGTCTTTCGACGGGAAGTCTGATGTCGCTTTTCACCTATACAATGCAGATTTTGATGAGCCTTATGATGCTGTCTATGATTTTCGTAATGCTCACGATGTCCAAAGCGAGCGCCGACCGTGTATGCGAAGTCCTTAACGAAAAAAGCGATATAAATGACGGCGAGCGCAATCTTAAAGAGGTCAAAGACGGCTCTGTCGAGTTCAGAAATGTAAGTTTCAAATATTTCAAAACAGCAGAAAGCAACGCTCTCGACCATATAGATCTTAAAATAGAAAGCGGTCAGACTATCGGAATAATCGGAGGCACAGGCTCTTCAAAATCAACGCTGGTGCAGATGATTCCGAGATTATACGATACTGTTGAGGGAGAGGTCCTTGTCGGCGGAGAAAATGTCCGTGACTATAATCTTGAGGCATTGAGAAACAGCGTCGCTATGGTTCTCCAGAAAAACACGCTGTTTTCGGGCACTGTCGCAGAAAATATTCGTTGGGGCAACGAAAATGCCACCGATGAAGAAGTAGAGCAGGCGTGCAAATCCGCCTGTGCAGATGATTTCATACAGGCTATGCCAGATAAATACAACACTTATATCGAACAGGGCGGAACAAATGTTTCGGGCGGTCAGAAACAGCGCTTGTGTATTGCCAGAGCACTGCTCAAAAAGCCTAAAATACTTATTCTTGACGATTCGACATCGGCAGTCGACACGCATACCGACGCTATGATAAGGCGTGCGTTTAAGGAAGATATTCCCAATACTACGAAAATCATTATAGCCCAGCGTGTTTCTTCCGTCTGCGAGGCGGATAAAATCATCATAATGGATAACGGAAAAATTGCGGATATCGGCACTCACGACGAATTGTATGAGAGAAGTCTTATCTACCGTGAAATATACGATTCTCAGACAAAGGGGGAGGCGGAAGAATGAGCGAAATAAAGGGAGAAAAAATTCCGCAGAGAACAGGCAGACCTCCGAGGGGCGCACGAGTACCTATGAAGTTTGATGCGCAGGTGTTAAAACGGCTTTTGACCTATATGAAACCGTTCCGTATCCAGCTTATTTTGGTTGCGGTGTGCATTATAGTCAGCGCTTTGGCAAGCGTTTCAAGTTCACTTTTCATAAAAACCCTGATAGACGATAATATCAAGCCTATCGTTGAGGAAACAAAATTAGGCGGCGAGGCGGATTTTTCGGGACTTATCAAGACGCTTGTCACGATGGGCTGTTTATATGCCGCAGGAGCATTGTGCGCACTTTTTCAGGCAAGAATTATGGCAAATGTTTCGCAGGGCGTTCTTAAAAAAGTGCGTGACGAAATGTTCTCGCATATGCAGACCCTGCCCATAAAGTATTATGACACGCATACTCACGGCGATATTATGAGCTTTTACACCAACGACGCCGACGCTATGCAGCAAATGCTTTCGCAGTCGCTGCCGTCGTTTGCATCTTCCGCTATAACGGTTGTTTCCGTTTTCTGCTCAATGCTGAGCTTGTCCGTGTGGCTGACGTTGGTGGTTGTGGCATTTTTGGCTCTGATTATGACTGTTACCGCAAAAGTTGCGGGAAAATCGGGTAAATTCTTTATCCGTCAGCAGTCGTCTATGGCAAAACTCAACGGCTATATAGAAGAAATGATAAACGGACAGCGTGTAATTAAGCTGTTCTGCCGTGAAGAAAAGGCAAAGCAGGCCTTCGACGAACTCAATTTTGATCTTTCCGAAAATGTATGCAAAGCAAACGCTTTTGCAAACGTTCTTATGCCTATCAACAACTGTATGGGTTATTTCCTGTATGTTGTGATAGCAATAATCGGCGGAACGCTTGCAATAAACGGCGTTACAAATGTTGCCTGCTTTTCGGTAAATGTGCTTACGCTTGGCTCTATTGCGTCGTTCCTTCAGCTTTCGCGCAGCTTTATCGGTCCTATCGGACAGGTTTCTCAGCAGCTAAATTCCGTTGCAATGGCAATGGCAGGCGCAGGAAGAATTTTCAATCTCCTTGATGAAGAAAGCGAAACCGATGACGGATATGTTACGCTTGTAAATGCAAAGCGTGATGAAAACGGAAATCTCACCGAAACCGATGAACATACAAGACTTTGGGCGTGGAAACATCCTCACAGCGCAGACGGCACAATCACCTACGAGGAATTAAAGGGAGATATTGTTCTGCGTGACGTCGATTTCGGCTATGTCCCCGAAAAGTTGGTTTTGCAGGACATAAATATCTACGCTGAGCCGGGACAGAAAGTAGCCTTTGTCGGTGCGACAGGAGCAGGAAAAACCACTATCACCAATCTTATCAACCGCTTTTACGATATAGACGACGGCAAGATACGTTACGACGGAATAAACATCAACAAAATAAAAAAAGCCGACCTTCGCCGTTCTTTGGGTATAGTTTTGCAGGACGTAAACTTGTTTACGGGCACGGTTATGGATAATCTCCGTTACGGCAAGCCCGATGCTACCGACGAGGAGTGTATCGCTGCCGCTAAGCTTGCAAACGCTGACGGTTTTATAAGAATGCTGCCCGACGGATACAATACGGTCCTTAAAGGCGACGGCAGCGGTCTTTCGCAGGGACAGCGTCAGCTTATCTCGATAGCAAGAGCTGCGGTTGCCGACCCGCCTGTCATGATACTTGACGAGGCGACAAGCTCGATTGATACAAGAACCGAGGCGATAGTTCAAAAGGGAATGGACGCTTTGATGAAAGGCAGGACGGTATTTGTTATTGCCCACAGGCTTTCTACGGTAAAAAATTCCGATGTTATAATGGTGCTTGACCACGGAAGAATTATAGAGCGAGGAAGTCACGAAAAGCTGATTGCCGAAAAAGGACAGTATTACAGCCTTTACACGGGCGCATTTGAGCTTGAATGATATAAAAACCGAAAAATCCCCCAATCAGGGGGATTTTTTGATCTTTAATCTCCGATAAATTCCTTTATCAGAGAGCTTTCGGGCACAAGTTTTCTGTCCATAGGGTCAAGAAGTTTCAAAAAATGCTCAATATCTGAATAATCTCCGTAATCGGCATACATCGGAGCAGCGTCAACAAGCTCAGGCAGAAGAATATTCTTATAAACGAGAGCCTCGTACTCGATAAACGTGTCAATATCGAAATGCGCACGGTTCTTGTACGGCATAATGTAGCGATTTTCTCCGTATTCAACCGACTTGAAAAATTCAAACGTTTCCGTAATATCTCTTCCCCGATACAGCTTATCCCGAATAAGTCTGCGCATAAGACGTATTTTTGACGGGTGAAGCATTTTATCTCCTTCGGAAATTCTTGTTCTGACGCTGACATAAACGCAGCTCGTAAAATCCTCCGTATCTCCCGTAACCAACGGATTAAGTGCGTGTATACCTTCAAGGATAACAATATCGCCTTTTCCTCTCGTGAGCGGCATACCTTTATTGCGCTCCTGCTTAGCAAAATCAAATGTCGGAATATTTATCGTTTCGCCCTTGAAAAGCATTTCAAGATGTTTTTTGAACAACGGAATATCAAGCCTCATCGGGCTTTCAAAATCTATTTTTCCGTTCTCGTCACGAGCCGCCTCGTTTTCGTGCATAGGGAGAAAATAGTTATCCATCGAAATCGTATGCGCTTTGCAGCCGTAGCTTTCCAGCAAATGTGCGATTTTGTGTGCCGAAGTCGTTTTTCCCGAACCCGAAGGTCCCGAAAGGAGCACGACAGGACGTTCACTTCTGCTTTCGTATATCTTTTTAGCTGCATTCTCTATTTGTTCCGCATAGATTTTCTCGCCATGCTCGATCAGTTTTTCGGGCGTTTTTGCAGCAAAATTAAGCTGTTCAGTTGAGATACAGTTCATAAAAGAAATTGCCTTTCGTAAATTACTGTAATAAACGTGAAAAATTTCCGTTTACTGTAAAAATAACCGTTTAAAGCCGTCAAAATTATCCGAATAAGCCAAAGCCCACATAGCCTTCATTGAGGCATATTCAACCGTCATTTTTCCTGCGTCTGCCACGGGATATTTGTTGATAATTCTTTCTCCTACCTCGTACAGCGAGAGATTGCTCCCTCCCCTGAGCACCTGTGTAGACATTATGACATAAACGCCCCGTCCGACAAGCTCGTCAAGCAATTTTTGATACTTTTCGTTTTCGGGCAGACCGCCCGTGCCAAATCCCAATACGATAACAGCCCTC
The DNA here is from genome assembly GCA_947624555.1 of uncultured Clostridia bacterium. Lineage (GTDB taxonomy): Bacteria > Bacillota > Clostridia > Oscillospirales > Ruminococcaceae > CAG-115. The sequence goes on along the minus strand of CANQKW010000039.1, from coordinate 12,107 downwards.
GTATCTTCGGGGATAACGGGAGGCTCTGCGCCCGGGACAAGCATTATCACGGATAATCTTTCGTCCATTCTGTCGAAAAACTGCGTTTCGCCGCCGACAAAATCAATTTCATTTACGCTTTCAAATGCACAAACGCTGTCAGTCCTTGTTTTAACGGCGCAGCGTCCGTCTATTATTTTTCGGTCAAACGCAACGACAACACCGCAGGATTTTTCATCTGCGGCAAAAATTATCGCATTTCTCAAATTATCGGGGGCGTCGGAATTTTCCTCCGAAAAAGGTTTCATACTTCCCGTTAGTACAACAGGTTTTCTGCTGTTTTTTACAAGGCAGGAGAGCGCCGCCGCCGCATAACCCAAAGTGTCCGTGCCGTGTGTTATAACAAATCCGTCATAATTTTCGTACTGTTCTCTTATAAGAACGGCAAGCTCGGTCCATTCCTTCGGCGACATATTCGTGCTGTCCCTGCAAAACGGAGAAACGCTTTCGATACTGATATTTTCAGGCAGATTTTCCAACTTTTCAAGCAGTTTTTCCGCACTGTTCAGGAAAGCGTTCGGCGTCCTGTTTTCGTCGGTATCGGGACAGGCTATTGTACCGCCTGTGGTTATCAGAAGAATTTTCCTCAAAATTACCTCGGTTCAACGATAAACTTCATAGCCGTGCGTTCTTCTCCGTCAATAACAACGGTAGTAAAAGCAGGAATACAAATCAAATCTACCCCGACAAGAGCCATATAGCTTCTTGCGATAGCGATTGACTTAACAGCCTGATTAGCCGCACCTGCGCCGACCGCCTGCACCTCAACCTCTCTGTTTTCGCGGATAACTGCTGCGATAGCTCCTGCTACGGATTTTGGTACAGAGTGTGCCGAAACTTTAACTACTTCCATTTTGATCACCGTCTGAAACTTTTACGTTTCACCTTTCCATTTTTCTGTATATTTTATGATATTTTTCAGGCAAGCAAATAATATGCACTGCCGTCAGGCGGTCTTGCCTTAAACTTTTCTGCAAAAACGTTCTATTGAAACGCATTTTCCGCTTTTTGTATCAACGTCAAGACAAACCCCGCAGACCGAACATTCGCCGGCTGCGAAAACGTGCCTTATGTGACGATAGGTCAGAAATTTTTCGATAATTATATTCTTGTCAACGCCGAGCACCGAGTCAACAGGACCTGTCATACCGACATCTGTTATATATCCCGTGCCGTCGATTATCTGCTCATCGGCAGTTTGTACGTGAGTATGAGTTCCCAGCACCGCCGAAACCTTTCCCGACAGGAAAAATCCCATAGCACGCTTTTCTGAGGTCGCCTCTGCGTGAAAATCCACGACAATGACTTTCGCCGTGATTTTTTCCAGCAGCTCTTTTGCACACTTGAACGGATTATCGCAGGGCTGCATAAAAGCCGTTCCGATAAGGTTTACAACGCACACCTGAAAACCGCCGAAATCCAGCTCGCACACGCCTCTTCCCGACAGAGCCTCGCCCATATTCGCAGGTCTTATCAGCCTTTCGCAGCGCTCAAATTCCTCATTTATCTCATACTTGTTGAATGCGTGGTTTCCCGTAGTGATGACATCAGCCCCTGCGTCAAAAACAGCCTGCATAGAGCGTTTGTCAATGCCGTTGCCCTCTGCGCTGTTTTCGCCGTTTACTATGATAAGCTCTGCGCCGAAGTCTTTTTTGATTTTAAAAAGCTCCTTTGACAATGCCTCGCAGCCTGTTTTTCCGACAACATCACCGATAAAAACTATTTTCATCAGCGGAAAATCACCTGGTCGTTGCCTGCGCCTACGCCGATAATTTTTATCGGGCAGCCGCAAAGCTCTTCAAGACGAGAGATATAGCGGCGGCACTTTTCGGGAAGTTCTTCAAAGGTACGGCAGTTCGATAAATCGCCTTCATACCCTTCAATTTCCTCATAGACAGGAGTGCAGTCCGCAAGCTCTTCAAGGGTAACGGGGAAGTCCTTGACAACAGATCCGTCCGATTTTTTGTAAGCAGTGCAAACTTTAAGCGTTCCAATTCCGCTAAGCGTATCAAATTTGTTGATAGCAAGGGCAGTAAGACCGTTTACCCTGACAGCGTGGCGCATAATTACTGCGTCGAACCAGCCTGTTCTTCTGGGTCTGCCCGTGGTAGTGCCGAATTCGCCGCCTCGGTTTCTGATAGTCTCACCCAGCTCATCAAAAAGCTCCGTGGGGAACGGACCGTTTCCTACTCTTGTGGTGTAACTCTTTCCGACACCGATTACCTCGTCTATAAGCTTAGGACCAACGCCTGTTCCGATGCAAGCGCCGCCTGCGATGGGGTGAGAGGACGTTACGAAAGGATAAGTTCCGAAATCTATATCGAGAAGAGTAGCCTGCGCTCCCTCGAAAAGAACGGTTTTTCCCTCATTATATGCCTCAAAGGTGATGACGGAACCGTCCGCCTCGTATTTTGCAAGTTTTTCGCCGTAAGCCTTGTATTCCTCATAAACAGCGTCGAGGTCAAGCGGTTTTCCGCCGTAAACCTTTTCAATCATCAAATTGTTTATCTCGCCCGTGGTTTTTATAAGCTTTTTGAGGCATTCGGGGCGGCAAAGATCATACATTCTTATGCCGATACGTCTTGCTTTATCGGTATAACAAGGACCTATGCCTCTGCCGGTTGTACCGACGTTTACTCCCGATTGCTTTGCCTTGAAATCCTCTTCAAGCCTGTCAAGCTCACGGTGCCACGGCATAATTATATCTGCTCTTGAGTCGATTTTAAGGTTATCGCAGGTGACATTTCTCTTATTCATTTCAGAAATTTCTTCCAGCAGCACTTTCGGGTCAACGACAACTCCGCTTCCCACGAGGCAGGTGGTGTTCGGGTACAAAATTCCCGACGGCAGCAGGTGCAGCTTGTAGACATCGTTTCCGTGGACTACGGTGTGACCTGCGTTGTTTCCGCCGCTTGACCTTATAACCAAGTCTGCTTTTTTTGCCATAATGTCAATAATTTTTCCCTTGCCCTCGTCGCCCCATTGGGTTCCGACAATAACGCTTGATGACATAATAAAACCCTTCCTTATGTGTTGAATTTTGAAAAAATTATTTAATTATTTTTCTGTGTTGATTTTTTCCTTTTTCGTCCTTTTTAATGTTGATAGGAGTTTCTTTTCCGCCTAAATCCTCAAAAACAGCGTCCTCGTCGTAGTCGGGGATTTCGGGATTTTTTTCTCCTGTTTTTTCGTAATAAGGATTTATAATATACTTTTGAATAGCGGGGTAGCAGCAGAAGAATGAAATAAAACAAATCCACGCAAGCGGCACGATAGGCGTAAGCGGCAGCACGAAGATGTAAAAATACCAGATAAGCGCACCGTAACCGAAAATAATCGCAAAGCCTATAATATCGCCGATAGGATTTAAGAAAACCATAAGCAGAGAGTTTCTTACGATAGCGCCCAGTTTAAGGTCCAGCGCAACTATCTGCGGATAGATATAAAAGCTCATCATAATGAGCACAGCCACTCCCACAAGACACATAACGTAAAAAACAGTCGTAACCGTGTCCATATCGGGGTTTTGTGCGTAATAGAATATCGCAAAAACCGCAAGAGCTATCGCCAGAACATCAAGAAGACCGATAGGCAAAGCCTGTTTGAAATTCTTTTTGAACTGGAGTTTAAAATCGTAGAAAATAAACTGCGGTTTTCCGAGATAAATATTTCTCATAAGCGCAGTCATAGCCGCTGTTGCAGGACCTATTGTGACAATAGGTATGCAGAAAAGAAAATATACAAGATTTATTTTGAAAAAATCCCAGAATTTATTCCCGAAAAGCTCAAAAAAACGTAATACAGGCTTTTTTTTCGCACCGTTTTTGGAAACGCCGCTGCCTGCCACGCCGTCCTTGTAAAACAGACCCATTATATCATTCCTTATTTATAAAGCAAATCCCAAATCAGCGAAAAAACGGCTGAACCAAAACTCCTATAATCATTACAACAGCAACGATTATCGCCGCAATACGGCTGATTTTGATGATACGCTCGCGTTTTTTATCTTTCATAGCGGCTGCTCCCGAAAGTAATGCAGTTAATATACTCTATGCGCTTATTATACACCATAAAACCGCTTTCTGTCAAGAGGAAATTGTCAGCCTTCCGAAACCGCCCGTACTCCTTCGGAGCTTACGGCGTATATCTTTCCGTCCTCGCAGAAAGCCAGCGTAAATCCTGTTTTATCGTCATAAAGCGTTTTTACGGCATTTTCCTTTCCGAAAACGACATATTCGCAAACCACGGAAATGCCGTCAAAGTACTCATAAGCCACACCGCAGGACTCTCCTGTGAACACTATTGTTTCCGTTCCTTTGAGCCTTAGGGTATCAAGCTCTTCTTCGGTAAGCGCTTTTGTGAACTGTCCGATTGTTTTGAGCGTCCCGTTTTCGTTTTTGCAGCAGGTGATTTCCAGGCTGTCTGTCAGGCTGAAAAGCATCGCATTGTCGCCTGAGAAAACGCCGTCTGTTTTGGTAAGCTTGTTAATTGCAGGCGTTGACACGTTTTCACAGTTAAATGCCGCAAAAAATCCGTCCTTGTTGCCCATAAGCAGATTTTTGCCGTCGATTTTCAGATTTTCGGCTTGTTCGGGGAGATTTGAAATAATGCTTTTCGCAGTAAAGTTATCATCTCTTACATTGACCAGATCTCCGTCAATAGTGACCGCAAAATCATCGCCGAACGCCGCCGCTGTTATCGTATCGCATTTTTTTGAAATAAGCTCGTCTTTGAAACTTATCAATAAGCCGTATTCTTCGTTATCGGTTTTGCCGTTAAGGGCAGCCTTGAAATTAGCGCTTGCCAGAACGGGATTTCCGAGAACAGCCTTTGACTCTTCGACTTTTCCGTCTTTGAGAGAATACTCGGCGCATACCGCAAACGAACAGCCGTCAGTGCCGCTTATTACAATATCTTCGGCGGTAAGAGGAGCTTTTTCTCCTACGCCGAGATTTGGCAGATAAACCTCGGTATCGTCTGAGGAGAAATCCCTTGAATATTTCGGTACATAAACCGACCCGAAAGCTATCCTGTCGCCCTCGACCGAGAAGTCGCAAAGCTTTCCGTCTTGTCTGACAGTATAAAGAACCGTTCCGTTACGGATCTTCATATAACCGCATTCTTCGCCCGAAAAAATACAGTAAAGAGCGTCGTCCTGCTCAAATGCCGTGACAACGTCGGTGTTATCCGGTGGAGCGATTACGCTTTCGCTTATTGCCGAGCCGTCGATTTTTTTAGCCGATATTTTTCCGTCTTTTATCGTATAAACAAATTCTTTGTCCGAAAAAGCGGTAAATCCGCTGTTATTTACAAGCAGATCTCCGAAAATTTTGACTTCTCCCGAATATTCGCAGACGGTTTCTCCGCCTGTTATTCCTGCATTATAGGAGTCGTAAATTTTCGTAAAAATGTCGTTGTTTTCCGACGCCGTATATATTTCGGGGGATTTTTTTGCAAATTTTCCTACCATAACGGCAAGCACCGTAAGAGCCACAGCGCCCAAAGCGGCGGCAATTATTGACTTCAGATGATAGTGCTTTTCGGATTTTCGCCGTTCGCCGATGTAATTATCGTCATCACCGGTTTCTTCCGTTTCGGACTCTTCGTCTGTCTTATTTTCGTCCGTAAGAGCAGAATTCTTTTTCAGCAGCTCAGGGTCGATATTTATAAGAGATGTCGTATCGCCGTTATGGGGCTGACTTTTTTCTTCGGGATAGGTTTCTTCCTCATCGTCCGTATCAAGCAATTCCTCGGCGAGCTTTTCCCTCTGCGCCTCTTTAATATCGTCAAAATCTTTAACCGGAACATAACCTTTCTTTTCTTCCCGAACAGTCGCTTTTCCCATTTCGGAAAGAATTGTCGTGACAGACATCACTTCCGCATTTTCGGGTTCTTCGGCGGAGAATTTCTTCTCCTTTATTATATCAAAAACTCTCGAAAAATTTTCGGTAAGCTCGCCGTTTGCGTCCGCCTGCTCGTCGGGGATTTCTTCATAGGAGTCCTCGGGTTCGTCCTCGTAGGAAATCGCCGTTTCTTCCTCATCGTCTGAGTATGACATTTCCTTTTCGAGCAGTTTTACCTGTTCAAGAACTTCTGTCAATGAAGGTTCGTCGTTATCTTCGTCCTCGCTTTCTTCATCGGAAAAAGCGTCATAATATTCTTCGGCGACCTTCGGTCTTGCAGGAGCACGGTATTCTTCCGACGGCTCATCTTCCGCATTGACATACTCTTCGGGAACATCTTCGGTTTCCTGCGGAATTTCCTCCGTTTTTTCAGCCTGCTCATATTCGGTTTCTTCTTCGATTTGTTCAATTCGGATAGTAAGCGTTCTTTCCCAAATCTGTCTTGCCGTATAAAGTATCGAGGTATAGTCCTGCGACGTCATACCCGAACTTTCGAGTGTGAGAATGAGATTTTGGAGGTTCATCGCAGGGTTATTCTTTATCTTTTCAACACATTCCTGCGGAGCACCGCAGCCTTCAAGCAGATACTGAAAATCCGCAGAGCCTATTCCCAGCGCCCGCAGACGGTTGAGGAACGTGAAAGCGTCAAGCTCAGGCAGCTCAGCAAAGTCGTCCATAAGATATTCTGTTATATTTTGCGGAATAACATTTTCAGGCACAACCTTTTGGCGCATTTCCGCACGCATTTCCTCAAAAGTCATTTTTCTGTCCCCCGTGATTTCCCCGTAGTCAGTTTTCGATATTCAGTTTATTTGCCGCTTTTATAATTCTTTTTTTAACGCCGCCTGCTGTTATTCCCGTAAACGAAGAAATTTCTTCGGGAGAAAATCTTCCGACTACGTGCAGAACGACAGGCAGTCTTTCTGTTTCGGGAAGTTCAAAAAGCTTTTTCTTGATTTCGGGCTGATTATCCGAAAGCGTATCATCGGAATATTCCCTAAAGAACGTTTTTATCCGCGAACAGAGCGTTTTCATCATAAAAACACGGAATTGTGTTTCGTTTCTCAGCCTGGAGGCGGAATTAAAGCCGTCCCGTGCCGCCCCCGTCACCGCCTCGATAGCGTCATTTTCGCTTTTTAGCGTGTAAAACGCCGTATAGTACATATCTCGGTAAACGCTTTCGTATAGCCGTGCAAAAGCTTTTGCGTCGCCGTTGGCGGACATTGAGATCAGATTTTTGTAATCTTTTTTATCCATAATATCAATCAACCCTCAACGATACTGATGCCCAACTCTTCAAGCTGTTCGGCAGAAACTGTACCGGGAGCCTCGCTCATAAGCTCTGAGGCGTTCTGTACTTTCGGGAAAGCGATGACATCTCTAAGGCTGTCACAGCCGCACATAAGCATTGCAAGTCTGTCAAGACCTATTCCCGCACCGCCGTGAGGAGGAGCACCGTACTTGTAAGCGTCTACAAGGAAACCGAATTTGAGCTGAATTTCCTCATCGGTCATACCTAACATTTCAAACATTTTCTGCTGTAGTTCGGGGTTGTTTATTCTGATAGAACCCGAAAGCAGTTCAACGCCGTTAAGAACGAGGTCGTAACACTTTGCACGGACACGTCCCTTGTCGCTTTCAAGATACGGTATATGCTCTTCGAGAGGCATTGTAAACGGGTGGTGCATAGCCGCCCATTCGCCTTTTTCGTCGTCATATTCAAAGAACGGAAATTCCGTGATCCAGACAAAATTCCACTTCTGCGGTATAATGTCAAGCTGTTTTGCCACTTTCAGGCGAAGCGCCCCGAGAGTAGGAAGAACGACTTTATCCTTGTCTGCGATGATAAGCGCAGCGTCGCCCTTTTCGCAGCCGAGAGCTGTAAGAATCTTTTCAAGCTCTCCCTCTTTCATAAACTTTGCGAACGAGCAGGACGGAGCGTCGTCGACCCAACGCACATAAGCCAGACCCTTTGCTCCTATACCCTTTATAAATTCGGTGAGCTTGTCCATTTCCTTGCGTGTGAGGATCGACGCACCGTTTTTCGCAACGATACCTCTTACCGAACCGCCGTTTTCGAGCGCATTTTTGAAAACTGCAAATTCGCTGTCTTTTACGGTTTCGGAAATATCGGTAATCTCCATACCGAAACGTGTATCGGGCTTATCCGAGCCAAATCTGCTCATAGCCTCGTCAAAAGTAAGCCGGGGCAGGGGAGTTTCGATTTCAATGTCGAGAATTTCCTTGTAAAGCCGCTTGAAAAATCCCTCCAGACATTCAAGAATATCGTCAACGTCAACAAACGACATTTCAAGGTCTATCTGTGTAAATTCGGGCTGTCTGTCAGCTCTCAGGTCTTCGTCACGGAAACAGCGTGCAAGCTGGATATATTTGTCAAATCCCGAAATCATCAGGAGCTGCTTGTACATCTGCGGCGACTGCGGCAAGGCATAAAACTTTCCGTTGTGTATCCTTGAAGGAACGATATAATCTCTTGCGCCTTCGGGAGTGGATTTTATCATCATCGGAGTTTCAATTTCAAGAAAGCCGTTTTCATAGAAATATTCTCTTGCACATTTGGCAATTTTATGCCGCATAATAAGGTTATCCTGAAGGGGCTTTCTTCTGAGGTCAAGATAGCGGTATTTCAGCCTTAATTCTTCGTTTGTCTTTGAATTGCTTACAATTTCAAAGGGAGGGGTCTGAGCTTTTGATAAAATTCTCAGATCTTTGGGGAGAATTTCCACGCCGCCCGTTTTGATTTCGCTGTTTACGCTTTCTCTTGCTTTTACTGTGCCTTTGACCATAAGAACATCTTCGGAACGGATAGTTTCGGCTTTCTCGAAAATGCTTTTTTCTGTTGTTTCGTCAAAGGTGAGTTGAACGATACCCGTTCTGTCACGCAAGTCTATAAAAATAATGCCGCCCTTGTCACGAACCCTTGCGACCCAGCCGCCGACAACGACTTCTCCTGCCTCAAGCGTGACCTCTCCGCAGAAACTTGTTCTTTTTAGTCCTTTCATATCGTCCATAAATGACACCTCTGTTTAAAGATATTTTAATGCGAGTACGAGTGCAATTAAATGCACATTTTTCAAATTTTCGCAGTTTACAAATACTCAATACACACTATTATAACATTTTTTTGCGTATTTTTCAAGGGGATAATGTAAAAAAATAGCGGCTCCCCATTGACAAAGCAGAAAAATTGTGATATAATACATTTGGAAAATATTAAAATTTTGTTCGGGAGGATATACTTATGAAATCACTTTGGAGAAAAATCGGCTTTATTCTTGCGTGGGCAATTCTGGTTCTCGGAACGGTGGCAGCTATTATAAACGCAGTGACATACAGTGTAGTAGGATTTGCGGCATTCTGTGAGGTTTTTGTGCCTGCGCTGTTCTTCTTTACAATGATTATGATTTATCTTGAGCATACAAATAATGTGGAAATGCGAATCGACCAGACATATCGCAAGAGCAACAATTTGCCGCAGCTCCCCGAAAGCGCTTACACAAATCTTCCTATTTCATCTTCTCCTGCTCCTCAGTATCAGCAGCCTATGGTAAATCAGCCTATGATGCAGCAACCCGTTGCACAGCAGCCTGTTGCGTCGCAGCCCATTGCGCCGCAGCCTATGTATCAGCAGCCCGTTGCTCCTGTACCCACTCCTGCACCTGCTCCTGCTCAGCAGGCGGCACAGGGTTGGACTTGCCCCAACTGCAACACGGTAAATAGTGCCACTGCTAATTTCTGCAAGGGCTGCGGAAATAAGAAGAGCTGATTTCCCGACTATAATATCAAAAATCCCCCGATTGATTTCAGGGGATTTTCTATTTATCAAAACGCAGAGGACGTTTAAGTCCGTATGGCGTCGCTGAGGGGATTCGAACCTCCGACCTGCCGCTTAGGAGGCGGCCGCTCTATCCTGCTGAGCTACAGCGACAAATAAATCTTAACTTACTTATTATACCGAAAATAATTCAAAAAATCAATAGAAAACCGCATTTTTGTTAAAAATTAACAAAAAAAACACATAAATTTTGGCAATTTAAAATCGCTGTAAAAGCCGCAAAAACAGCAGAAATTGTGCAAAAGCTATAAAAAATCCCGAAATAAATTGTAAGTTTATATAAAATGCCTATTGACGGAATGCGGCAAAACGTGTTATATTATAGATTGTAAAGCAAAAGTGAAATTTTAATGAAACTTTTTTGCTGATGTCCGTGACTACGGGTTTGCAAGCGGAAAACTTCCCGAAAAAAATTAAAATAGGCTGAAACTTTTTCGGGAACTTCCGTGACTACCCAAACAAGCGGACAGAAATCCGTTTAATACATCATTGAGTGCCCGATAACTCATAAAGATGTTTTAAAAACAATTATTTTTAGGAGGAAAAATATGTTGAAGAAAAGAATTTTGGCTTCTTCTATGGCATCCGTAATGGCGCTTACTTCCGTATCGCTCGTTGCGTTTGCTGACGACACAGACTACCTTGCTGTAGAGACCGTTACCAAGGCAAACCTTAACGATATGGTTGCAGGTCTTATCGCACAGACACAGGACGGAATTGATGTAAATACATTCAAGACCAAGAAGATCTATGAGTTCGGTCAGAAGATGTCCGGTTATCTCCGTGACGCTCTTGACTATGTTACTAAGGTAACTACCGGCGGAACTACTTATGACGATACAGACGCTACTGCTGCTTACCAGATGATGGTTGCTGTTGTTGAGCGTGCTGTGATTCATACTGCCGAGGATCTTCAGAACCTTATGGACAGCGCAAAGGACGTTTACGACGGCAAGAATAAGCTCAATGCTTACTCTGATGACCTTATCTACACTGCACCAAGCTACCAGACTTTCAAGAACGCTTACGACAGAGCAAAGACTGTTGTAAAGTCGACAAGCAGCTCTGCTATCACAGACGCTTATGTTACTCTTGAAGAAGCAATTAGCGGACTTGATAAGAAGACTCAGGTTTCCAAGGCTGAGTTTGATAAGGCTCTTGCAGACTATGAGGCTTCTCTTGACCCCGTTAAGTATGACGCTTGGAGAAGAGGTTATATCTCCATAAACAAGAGCGATATCAAGACCTCTAACCTTTACAACACATACAATGGTCTGGACGTAGCTTGGGGTACTCTCGTAAACCACGTTGCTTACGTTCTTCCCGACGCTCAGACTTCTCAGCAGACCCTCAACAACATCAAGGGCGTTTCTGTAACGACCGACGATACAATCGTTGCAAATTACAAGAAACTTCTTGACGGTAAGACCATTCTTGACGGTTTCGTTGCTGATGATACTGAATTTGCTGTTAAGTACACTATCGAAGAGCTCCTTGAAGAGTATCAGACAAGACTTGCTGCTGACTTTGAGAAAGATCAGCTTGAAGCTGTTATCGGGGCAATCGACAAATTGGACGGAGCATCTGACGGCGGTTTCGAATTCAAGGGCACTGCTACGACAGCAACTAGCGGATCTCTTACAGCAGCTACCGTTGCAGGTACTGTTGAGAAGAAGTACAACAACAAACGTCTTGCAAGCGCATCTTTGACCGTAGGCGTAGCTGCCGGAAAGACTGCTACTCTCTGCTATGCAACGGATTCTGACGGTAAGCTGCTTGCATATTACGACACTGCAGTAAAGTATGCTATAGCTAAAGACGAAACGACACTTCGTACGGCTATTACCGGTAAGAAAGTTGTTGTTAACGGTACTGCTAGTACTAAAGATGTTGACCTTAACACCCTTGTTTTCCACACCTTGAAGGACGGCACAGCTCCCGTAAACCTTCTTGAAATCCTTAGAGTTAACAAGGACAAGATTGGTAGTTACACTCCGGGTGATGCGAACCAGGGTTCAGTTACAGGAGAAGACACTAATGAAGATAAATACCACCTGTCCAACGGCGTCATCGACGGTGATACTTATGCTAATGCTAATGATAAAGATAGCTCGTCTGCGGTAGGTGTACCTACCGACGGTACAGTTATTGATGATAAAAATGTAGACCGCGGCTTTGAGCTCGAATACAAGAGCGGCGCTTGGAAGGCTCGTGCAACACTTCTTAATACCAAAGACGACGGACCGGACTTTAAGGGAGCTGGCTCTGACAAGTATACCGGCACCGTTGACACAGTTACAGACGCTACC
>CANQKW010000038.1 GCA_947624555.1 uncultured Clostridia bacterium | reverse complement strand
TGCGCCATTAGCTCAGCTGGATAGAGCAACCGCCTTCTAAGCGGTAGGTCGAAGGTTCGAATCCTTCATGGCGTGCCAGTCGGCAGTATACAGTTGACAGTACAGCAAAGCAGCTTTTGCGTTCGTTATATTATTCATAATTTCAGGACTTTTGCTTGCCGAAAGCGTGTCTTTTGCTGTTTCCTCTAAACTTTTGACTGTAGGCTGTAATACGGTGGGTATGGCTTAGCTGGTTAAAGCGTCGGATTGTGGTCCCGAAGACCGTGGGTTCGATTCCCACTACCCACCCCATTAAACGAAACGGTTAGAAGTGAGAATTATGTTCCTGCCTCTAACCTTTTCTTCTATATTGGGATATCGCCAAGCGGTAAGGCAAGGGACTTTGACTCCCTCATGCGCAGGTTCAAATCCTGCTATCCCAACCAATTTCGTCATGAATAACTGCTTTGTTTCTCTTTTTTGAAAGAAAATCTTAGTTTGCGGCTCGTTTTGCGCTTTCCAAGCGCAAAATGGGGGAAAACTCTTGCTTTCCCACATGCCCCTTTAGCGCTTTTGAAACATGTTTGTGGGGCGTCGCCCCACACCCTTTTCGTGGGGCGTCGCCCCACACCCCTTTCGTGGGGCTTTGCCCCACACCCCACCGAAGAAACTTTTTTGAAAAAAAGTTTCTCCGGGCTCTTCAAAAAACTTTTTTTAATAACTGCAACGCAGTTGCGGCACCTCTTACTATTCACTGTGCACTGTGCACTGTAAACTGCTGACGGGCTCTTCAAAAAACTTTTTTAACAAATTCAATAAACCTATTGAATTAGTTTTATGTTTAGTATATAATATAAGTGTGGGCTTGTCGAAATCCGCCGTCGGTCGGCTTTGCTCCAAAGAGCGTTAAAATTTAAGGCTTTGTCCGCTTTCATTTGTTTCAAAGCCGTATAAGGAGGAGAAAAAGTGGATATTATCTCAGAATTAAAAGAATTGAATGTCAATACAGACGAGGCTCTTTCAAGATTTATGAATAACCGTGATCTGTATGTGAAAATGCTTATGAAATTTCCCGCCAATATCGAAAAGCTTGAGGTGCTCTGTCTTATTGATACGGGCGACTATAAAGGTGCAACAGAAAACGCTCACACAATAAAAGGAGTTACGGGAAACCTTTCGCTTACGCCGCTTTATACGGGTTATACCGAAATAGTAAATCGGCTCAGAGCCGATGATCCCGAAGAGGCAAGAAAAATCCTCGTAGACCTTATGCCCGTGCAGGAACAGATTCTCTCCTGCATAAAAAAATACATACAGTAATTCGTCATATTTTGAAATGAAAGGTGATTTGATATGAAGAGGAGTATACTTATCGTTGACGATATGGAAGTCAACAGAGAAATACTTGCGGAAGCTTTCAGGGATAAATATGATATAATCGAGGCTGAAAACGGCAAAGAGGCTCTGGCTGTGCTGTCGGATCAGTCAAACGATATTGCGGCTGTGCTGCTCGATATGGTTATGCCCGAAATGAACGGAATGGCTGTTCTTCAGAAGATGAACGAAAACGGCTCTATTGTTCATATCCCCGTATTTATCATAACCGCCGAGAACGACGAAAATATGCTGATGAACGCATATAACCTGGGCGCTGTCGATATAATCGTAAAGCCTTTTATGATGACGTTTCTCAGGTGCAGGATCGAGAATATAATCGAGCTTTTCAGTCATAGGAATGACCTGGAAAAACTTGTTAATGAGCAGGTCAAAAAGATAAGTAAGTACAATAAATCAATGGTCGAGGCTCTTGCAACGCTTGTTGAATTCCGTGATGCGGAGTCTGGAGAGCATATCAAACGTATGTGCGGTCTTACCGACATACTTATGAACAAGGTGAGCAATCTGTTCCCCGAATATCGGCTGCCGAAGGCGGAAATAGACAGGATAGTAAGCGCCTCGGTTCTGCACGATGTGGGAAAAATCGCCGTACCCGACAGTATTCTCAATAAGCCGGGTAAGCTTACTCCCGAAGAATTTGAGATTATGAAACAGCACACCGTCAAGGGCTGCGAGATACTTCAGAAAATGCCTTATCTTCTTGACGACAGTGTGTATAATTACAGCTATGATATTGCTCGGCATCACCACGAGCGTTGGGACGGAAAAGGTTATCCCGATAAGCTGGAGGGCGATAAAATAAGCATCTGGTCGCAGGTAGTGTCTGTTGTTGACGTGTATGACGCCCTTGTTTCACCAAGAGTTTACAAAAAGGCTTTCGACCACGATACCGCTGTCAAGATGATTATGAACGGCGAGTGCGGCGTTTTTAACCCGAAAGTGCTTAAAGCGTTTGAGCTTTCTCTCGATAAGATACGTGAAAAGCAAATTGAGCTTTCCGCTAACAGAAAAGCTCACGCAAATGCAACAAGACTGCTTGTCGTGGACGACTCAGAAATAGACCGTTCGATCCTTAAAAATATACTTGAGCCTGATTTTCAGACGGTTGAGGTCGAAAACGGTTACGAGGCTTTGCAGCTCCTCGAAAATAAGAACGAGGGCGGCAAGATAGACGGCGTTTTGCTGGATATTTCAATGCCCGTTCTGGACGGATTTACCGTACTGAAAATTCTGCGTGAAAGCAACGCAAAGATACCCGTTGTACTTATGACGGCAGAGGCGACTAAGGAAAACGTTGAACGGGGAATTAAGTACAATATTTCGGGATTTTTGGGAAAACCGTTCAATCCGCATAATGTTATTACAAAGCTGCGTTCTATCTATCACGTTCACGAGCGTACAGAGGAAGAAGAGGAAGGCACGGAGAATGCCTCTTCATCAAGCAAGAGCAGCGAAAACGCAGCCCCGGAGATTGACGTAAATGCGTCTATGACGTATTATAATCAGCTTAGAAATGTGTATTCGAGCTATCTCAAAAACTCCAATCATGACATTGGTTCTTATGACAGAGTTTCGGATCTGCTTGCGATACTCCTTGAAGAATATGCCGTGCATACCAAAAAGAGCGACCTTGACAGAGATAAGATTATGCTCATAAGCAAGGCGGCGTTCTTCTACGATATAGGAAGAATGGGTATCCCCGATGAGATAGTCAATAATCACCAAATGATTGACGACGGTCTGATAATCTACGAGGATCACGCTAAATTGGGCGCTTATATCATCAGATTGAATAAGGATAAGGCTTGCAGTTTCTTCGTTGATGCGTGCGCTGAGATTTGTATGCACCACCACGAGCGTTACGACGGTATGGGTTATCCGCACAAGCTGAAAGGCTCGGAGATTTCCTACTATACGAATATGTGCCGCCTTTGTATCGAATTTGACAAGCTGTTTTTCAAGCGTGAGGAGTATAACGACATTCAGTTTGAGTTTATTATGAAAGAGCTTGACATCGACAGAGGAAGATTTGACCCCGATTACATCAAGCTCCTCAAGAACTGTTATCATCAGATAGTAGCGTACTATAAGCAGCCTAAAAAAGATTAAAATTATGCCTGCTCCTTCGGGAGCAGGTTTTTTGGTATTGTTGATGAAAAAACGCCTCACAGCGAATGTGGGGCGTAAAAGGTCAAGGACAATGCCCTTATGGAACTTTGCAAAAATATTTCCCCGAAATCGTGACAAAACAAAACGCCTCACAGCAACCTGCGAGGCGAAAAGGGTCAAGGGCGATGCCCTTGTGGAACTTTGCAAAAATATTTCCCCGAAATCGTTACAAAACAAAACGCCTCACAGCAAATGTGGGGCGTAAAAGGTGCAGGGCATTGCCCTGCTGGCGGAGAAAGAGGGATTTGAACCCTCGCGCCGGTTGCCCGACCTACTCCCTTAGCAGGGGAGCCCCTTCACCACTTGGGTATTTCTCCAAATGCCGACAAAAATATGAAATTCACTTCAGGTGAAAACGGTCCTGACCGCCGGTCGTCTATGCATAAAGCACTTACATTCTTTATTATACCATATTGCAAAGATTTTGTCAAGTGCTTTTTTTCTAGTTTCAGCAAAAAAAGCGCCGAAAAATTTCGACGCTTTTCTGCTGTTAAAATCAAACCTTAACGGACTTAACCGTTGAGTACGGGCTGTAAACATTTTTGCCGCCCGATGTTACGTAAGAGCAAACCTTGAAGTAATAAGTCTTGCCTGCAGTAAGACCGGTCTTTTTGTAAGAGAGTGTGCTTGATTTTACGGAGGCTATTTTCGTGTATGTGCCCGATTTTGAAGTCGCCATATATACTTCATAGCCCGTTGCACCGAGAGATTTGGACCAGGTGATTGTCGCTGTGCCGCTTGTCGTTCTTGCTGCCTTGACCGTTGCAGGAGCAGGAGAAGTCGCAGCACGGGAAACTACAGCGCTGTATGCCGAATTAAGTGTGGAAGAGCCCTGTCCTGCATAGGAAAGAACCTTATAATAATATGTACTTCCTGTCTTAACGCCCTTATCAATATAAGAGGTCGAGGTCGTTGTTGTAACCAGGGAATAAGTGCCGCTCTTCGAGGTGGAACGGTAAAGCTTATATCCCGACGCACCCTTTACAGAGCTCCAGCTTACTTTGATAGATGTAACGGAATTAGGCGTAGCCTTAACGTTTGTAGGAGCAGACGGCTTGATATTAACCGTAATATTCGTCTTAGTGCCGAGAACCGTTGTCAGGGTGATTGTTGCCTTGCCTGCGCTCTTAGCCTGGATAGTTCCCGTAGCGCTTACGGTTGCAACCGTGGGATCGCTACTTACGAATGAATAAGCCTTTCCGAGAGGAGAATTTTTGGGATTTACAGTCACAGAAACAGTCTTTGTCTTATTTACGTCAAGATTAACGGTTTTTGTAGAAGGCGTTGCCGTATAGGAAGTGTAAGACTTGGTGTTGTTGTAACTCAAACGTCCCCACGAGGTCTTATATTTCGAGGGATAATAAACCGTAGGCTTTGCGGTGAGGTCGATAAAATTGCTGAAAGAACCGTTTTCTCCGCCGAAAACTATGGTTTTAAGTTTCGGGCAGGCTTTGAAGGTATCGGTTCCCAAAGATCTTAACGACGGGGAGATATATGCTGCGGTAAGACTTGAACAGCCGTTAAATGCGCTGTTCTTAATGGTTTTTACAGAGTTCGGTATGAAAATCGTCGTCATAGCCGTGCAGCCTCTGAATGCAGCCTCGCCTATTGTGAGCAGGTTGCTCGACGGAAGAACGGGGGACGACAGCGAAGTGCAGTTTTCAAATGCGGAAGTTCCGATAGAAACGAGTTTTGTGGGGAAATTTACCGTTTTGAGCTTTTTGCAGCCTGTAAATGCGTTATCTCCGATTGATGATGCGTTTATGGGGAAGGTTACTACCGAAAGCGAAGAGCAGCCGAAGAACAGTCTGTCGGGGATCTCGGTGACTTTTCCTGTAAGAACAGCCGAGGTAAGAGAGGTACAGCCTGCAAATGCGCCCGAACCTATCGTCTTGACGGAATTGGGGATAGTGATAGATTTAAGGCTTGTGCAGCCGTCAAATGCGCCCATACCTATTTCCTGAATAGTGCTGCCCTTGAACGTTACCTTTTCAAGCTTGGTATAGCCCTTGAGAGCGCCGTTTCCTATTTTCTTTATGCCCGAAGAAAAGGTAATCGTCTTTAATGTTTCTTTTTTGGACGAGCGAACGCCCGACACAGATACGACTTTAACTCCGTTATTAAGCTTTGTGGGGATAACAACGTCCGCCTCGGTGCCGTGGTATGCGATAATGTCTGCTCCGCCGCTTACTGTCTTGTACTCCCAGCTTCCGCTTGTTTCAGCCGCAAAAGCGACGGTAGTGTCAATGCAGAAGAAAGCCGACAAAGCCGCAAGCATTAAAAATGCGCACAGCAGCGACAAAGCTCTTTTTGATTTACTGTTTGTCATAATATCCTCCTTGTTTATTGCAAACCTATCGCCTCAAAAAAGGCGATACTATAGAGATATTTTAGCACATTATCCATTTTTTTTCAATGTTAATTTATCACATTTTTTCCCGTATTGTTTAGGATATTTTGACGAAAGTTTTGCGCTCTTGACAAATCGCCGATATTGTAATATAATGTATCAGGGGTTTTGTTTGTATTGCTCTCCCTGCAGCAAAGCGTACATAAAGACAGTTTGGGAGAAAAAATAAAGATTTTTGTAAATTTTTGATATTTTATGCCGCAGAGTATTATTTTCAGCAAAATATACGGGAAAAAAGTTACTTTGACGGAGCAATACAAAATACCGTATACTACAAAACAAGGGAAGGTTTAAAATATGCCTATAAAGATAGCAGACGGACTGCCTGCGCAGAGCATACTTGAAAACGAGCATATTTTCGTTATGACGGAATATCGTGCTCTTCATCAGGATATACGACCGCTGAAAATCGGACTTCTTAATCTTATGCCGACAAAAATCGTCACGGAAACGCAGATTTTGCGCTGTCTGTCAAATACTCCTCTTCAAATCGAGGTGGAGCTTGTGGGGCTGTCGTCGCACAGCAGCAAAAACACCTCGCAGGAGCATCTTCTGGAGTTTTACAAAAATTTTGACGAGATAAAAGGCAATAATTACGACGGATTTATCATAACGGGCGCTCCCGTGGAGCAGCTTGACTTTACCGAGGTGGATTACTGGGACGAGCTTTGCGAAATAATGGAATGGACGACCTCTCACGTTCATTCGACGCTGCATATTTGCTGGGGCGCTCAGGCAGGGCTGTATTATCACTACGGGATACCGAAATATCCGCTTGAAAAGAAAATGTCGGGCATTTTTATGCACAGGCTGCTCACGCCCAAGGCACGGCTTTTCCACGGATTTGACGGGGAATTTGCCGCCCCTCATTCAAGGCATACCGAAACCCGTGCCGAGGATATTCTCAAAAACCCCGAACTCAGGCTTATGGCGATTTCGGACGAGGCAGGAGTTTATGCCGCGGGAAACCACAGCGGCAGCAGATTTTTCATCACGGGTCACTCGGAATACGACGCAGGAACGCTCGACGCAGAATATCGCCGCGACCTTGAACGGGGACTTGACCCCGAAATACCAAAGCATTACTATCCCGACGATGATCCCGAAAAACCGCCCGTTCTCCGCTGGAGAGCACATTCGGCGCTGCTGTTTACCAACTGGCTGAATTATTACGTTTATCAGACTACGCCGTTTGATATAAGCAAGAATATTTAAAAATGTTAAAAAATCACTAAAAAAATTGTATTTTTTCAACAAATTTTCTTGTGGTTGTTGCATTTGTACTATTAATATGGTATAATTATTATGAAACGACCGATAACCGCTGACTGCGGTAAAATAAATGAGCATTCGGCATTAAGCTTTGGTTTTGTGTAATTTTATAATCTTGACGGGAGGGGGAAACATTATGACGGAAGAAGTTAAACATTCTGTTGTAGACATATCTGTAAATCCTAACTATACCACAGCTTTCCTGTCGTTCTCAAGACCCGAAAACGGCGGAAGAGATATTACTGTTGAAACTATTGCTGACGCTCTTGAGGCAAGAAACATATCCTATGGAATTTTAGAGGACGATATCAGAGATGCCGTCGAAAATAAAAAGTATGACGAGAATATCTGTGCCGCTCGCTGGGATCCTCCCGAGGACGGCGTTGACGGGGAGATCAAATATTTTTACAGGATAGATCAGAATATCGCTCCCGTCGAGAACGAACACGGCATCGTGGACTATAAGAATTTGGGTCTTGTCCGCAATATAACGGCAGGCACGCCTATCGCCGAAATTTCTATGCCGACAGAGGGCACTCCCGGACGTGATATTATGGGAAGAGTGGTTCTCCAGAAGAAGGGCACTCCTGCAAAATATTCGCTGGGAAAGGGCGTTTCTCTCGTAAACGAGGGCACGCAGATTATCGCTGCGGTTGACGGAAATCTCTCATACAGAAACGGCGCATTCAACGTTGATGAAACGCTTGTGATAAACGGCGACGTCGATACGTCTACGGGAAATATTGATTTTATCGGCAGCGTAAGCATCAAGGGCAACGTTTTTGAGGGATTTAGAATTACCTCTAAAAAGGATATAAGCGTGCTCGGAACGGCTAATAACTCCGAACTCACCGCAGACGGAAATATCACTGTAAAAATCGGCATTATCAACAGCAAAGTCAACTGTCAGGGAGATGTAAAGCTCGGTTTTTGCGAAAATTCCGTTATAAAATGCGAGGGCAACGTCACGAGCGACTCGTTTATCGGCGGAGAGGTCTTTGCAGGTAAAAGCATTATCGCCTCGGGAAAGGGCGTTATTATGGGCGGAAAATTTACCGCTCTTGACAATATCGAGGCGTCGGTGATAGGCTCGGAGAATTACACTAAAACCGAGCTTACGCTGGGAAACAACGCTGTTCTTATGGAAGAGCGGGAAATGCTTGATAAGCAAATCAAGGATTATACCGACAAACTTGACCAGTTGGGAAAGATTGTCAATACATTGACAGAGATTTCCAAAACGGCAAAACTTCCTCCCGAAAGGGAGCAGATGAAGAATGAGGCTTTGCGCAGCCGTCTGAAAATCCAGTCCGAGATCAAAAAGTCAAAGGTAAGGATAGACGAGATAAACGAGGCTCTTGAGCTGACGCAGAATTTGTCTGTTTCGGTCAAGAGGATGATTTACCCCGGCGTAAAGCTGAGGATAAACTCCAGCACGCTTTTGGTGAATGCGACGGAAAATCGCTGCCGTGCGACGGTAGACAAGGGCGAGATTTGTTTCAAACCGCTGTAAAATCACGAAAAATCGCTATGTTTTTCTTTCATTTTCGGAAGGAAACAAGACTTCGCCGCAGGTGCGGAAAATTTTGCTTTTGATTTTAGTTTTTGGGTCGGGAAATCCGACCCAAAAGTGCTTATGGAAGAATCTTCCGTTCGTCGAAAAAGACATTTTATTACTGTATATTTCACGCTTTTTTCACATTTTAGCTTTCTTTGTCTGTTGACTTTTCGGGGCATTTGTGTTATAATAAAATTGCTTTTCCAAAAGCATTTTTGCGAAAAATCACTTTGTTTACTTATCTTTTTTTGAAGGAAAATCAAAAAATGGGGCGTGGGGCACAGCCACACGAAAGCGTACCGCAGTTGCGGAACATCTTACTGTGCACTGCAAAATAGGCTCGTTTTTTGCGTTCCTTAAACGCAAAAAATGGGGGAAAACTCTTGTTTTCCCCCATGCCACTTTAGCGCTTTTGAACCGTATTTGTGGGGCGTCGCCCCACACCCCACCGAAGAAACTTTTTTGAAAAAAATTTTCTCCGGACTCTTCAAAAAACTTTTTGATAACTGCGCTGCAAGCGCAGCACATCTTACTGTGCACTGTGCACTATACACTGTAAACTGCAAATAGAAAGGTCAGATACATAATGAGGCGAGTGGGACTCGATATTGGCTCTACAACCGTTAAAGCTGCCGTTATCGGCGAAAACGGCGAGCTGCTTTACAGCCGCTATCAGCGGCATTTCTCCGATATAAGAAAAACTGTCGCCGACATAATCTCAGAACTTGGCAACGAGCTTTCGGGCGAAAACGCTATGATTGCCGTAACAGGCTCCGGCGGTATTTCCGTGTCAAAATGGCTCGGTATCCCGTTTGTGCAGGAGGTAGCGGCAGGTACCGACGCTATCAGGACGCTTATTCCCCAAACAGACGTCGCTATTGAACTTGGCGGCGAGGACGCTAAGATAACTTACCTCACGGGCGGTCTTGAACAGCGTATGAACGGCACTTGTGCAGGCGGTACGGGTGCGTTTATCGACCAGATGGCTGCGCTGCTCAATACGGATATCGGCGGTCTTAACGAGCTTTCCAAAAAGCATACCACGATTTATCCGATAGCATCACGCTGCGGCGTTTTCGCCAAGAGCGACATTCAGCCGCTGCTTAACGAGGGTGCAAAAAGGAGCGATATTGCCGCATCTGTCTTTCAATCCGTTGTAAATCAGACTATAAGCGGTCTTGCGTGCGGAAAACCGATAAAAGGAAACGTTGCGTTTCTCGGCGGACCTTTGCACTATCTCTCGGAATTAAGACAGAGATTTATTGAAACGCTCGGCTTAAAGCCCGAAAACGTCATTTTCCCCGAAAACGCAAACCTTTTCGTGGCTATGGGCTGTGCGCTTTCCGATGAGGCAGAGGAAATGTCGATTGACGGACTTGTAAGCAAGTCGGGCAATCTTGAAACAAATCAGCTCCGTGAAGTTGAAAGGCTTGAGCCGCTTTTCAAGGACGAAGAGGAGCTTAAAAAATTTAGGGAGAGGCACGCAAAGTCAATTATCCCCGTTGCCGACCTCAAAGAACACAAGGGCGAATGTTACCTCGGAATAGACGCAGGCTCGACCACTACAAAGGCTGTACTGCTCAACAAAAATGCGGAAATACTCTATTCGCACTATGACAATAACCATGGCGATCCGCTGAAGTCCGTGATTGAGATTTTGAAGGAGATCTATTCGATACTTCCGCAGGACGCTTTTATCGCCAAAACCTGCACCACAGGCTACGGAGAGCATCTTATCAAGGCGGCTCTCCGTGCGGATTACGGCGAAATTGAAACTATGGCTCACTACAAGGCTGCCGATAAAATACTTCCGGGAGCGGAATTTATCCTTGACATCGGCGGTCAGGATATGAAATGTATGCGTGTAAAAAACGGCGAGATCGAGAGTATTCTGCTCAACGAGGCGTGCTCTTCGGGCTGCGGTTCTTTTATCGAGAATTTCGCAAACGCTCTCGGTATGACTTCTGCGGAATTCGCCGTGCTGGGTCTTTCGGCTGAAAATCCCGTTGACCTCGGTTCACGCTGTACGGTATTTATGAACTCCCGTGTAAAACAGGCGCAGAAAGAGGGAGCTACCGTTGCCGATATTTCGGCAGGATTGTCCTATTCCGTCTGCAAAAATGCGCTGTTCAAGGTAATAAAACTCCGTGATACGGCGTCAATGGGAACGAAAATCATCGTCCAGGGCGGCACATTTATGAACGACAGCGTTTTGCGTGCCTTTGAAAAAATTGTCGGAAAGGACGTTGTCCGTCCCGATAAAGCAGGACTTATGGGCGCTTACGGCTCAGCGCTTATCGCTATAGAGCGTGACGACGGCAAGGGCAGCACTATAGCCTCTGCGGAGGAGCTTGACAGCTTTAAGGCTGAAAAAACAACTGCACGCTGCGGAAAATGCTCGAACAACTGCCTGCTTACGATAACAAAATTTTTCGACGGCAAGCGCTATATCAGCAACAACCGCTGCGAAAGAGGCGCAGGAAACGTTTCTTCGGAGGAAAAACTGCCCAATCTTTACGACTTTAAATATCATCTTTTGTTCGACAGAGAAAGCCTTGCAAAGGAAAACGCTCCCAGAGGAGTAATAGGACTTCCCCGTGTGCTGGGAATGTACGAAAACTATCCGTTCTGGCATACGCTTTTTACAGAGTTGGGCTTTTCGGTACAGCTTTCGCCGAAATCCACAAGAGCAATATACGACAAGGGCATTGAAACTATGCCGAGCGAAAGCGTGTGCTATCCCGCAAAGCTTGCTCACGGTCATATACAGTCGCTTATCGACGAGGGCATCGACCTTATTTTCTACCCGTCAATGCCGTACGAAATGTCGGACGATATTGGCGCTGACAATCACTATAACTGCCCTGTGGTCGCTACGTACAGCGAGGTAATAAAAAACTCCGTACCCGAACTTCGCGAAAGCGTAAAGCTTATGAACCCGTTTTTGCCGATTTTTAATGAAAAGCGTATGGGAGAAAGGCTCTTCGAGGAGTTTTCGCAGAGCATTCCCGATAAAAATATCACTAAAAAGGAGATAGTTGACGCTCTCGAAAAGGCTTATGCGGAGGACGCAGCGTTCAAGGAAACAATGCGTAAAAAAGGCGAGGAAACGCTGAAATATCTCAAGGATAATCATAAGAGAGGCATTGTTCTTGCCGGTCGCCCGTATCATATCGACCCCGAAATCAACCACGGTCTGCCCGAAATGATTTCAGGCTACGGATTTGCAATTCTTACGGAAGATTCCGTGGCGCATATAGAAAAAGTGGTCCGTCCTATACGTGTGGTCGATCAGTGGACATACCATACAAGACTTTATGCAGCGGCTCACGTTGTGGGTGAAAACGAGTGCCTGGAACTGGTTCAGCTCAATTCCTTCGGCTGCGGTCTTGACGCTATCACAACGGACGAGGTGCAGGAAATTCTAAGAGGTTTCGGAAAGCTCTACACCTGCCTTAAAATCGACGAGGTAAATAATCTGGGCGCTGCAAGAATACGTCTGCGCTCACTTATTTCCGTCGTAGACGAGAGGGCAAGACATAAATACAAGCCCGTAAGAGGTCATATCGGTTACATAAAACAGCCCGAATTCACTAAACAAATGCGTAAAAACCACAAAATACTCTGTCCGCAGATGGCGCCTATTCATTTTGATTTGCTGGAAATGGCTTTCCGATACAGCGGATATGACGTGGATATTTTGCGTGACTGCTCAAAGGAAGTAGTCGATACGGGTCTGAAATATGTAAACAACGACGCTTGTTATCCGTCGATACTTATTGTCGGACAGCTTATTCACGCACTTGAAAGCGGAAAATACGACATAAACAACACTTCGGTGCTTATAACGCAGACGGGCGGCGCCTGCAGAGCGACAAATTACGTCGGAATGTTGAAAAAAGCGCTTAAAGACGCAGGTTTTGACAATGTTCCGCTGATTTCGCTGAACGTTGTGGGACTTGAAAAGCAAAGCGGATTTAAGCTCACCGTGACAATGGCGGTAAGAGCGTTTATGGCGATGATTTACGGAGATGTGCTTTCACGCTGTCTGTACAAGGTTCGTCCCTACGAAACCGAAAAAGGTGCGGCAAACGCTCTCTATCAGAAGTGGCGGCTAAAGCTCCGTGAGGATATGAAGTCGCTTTCGATGAAAATATTCAACAATAATATCCGTGCAATAGTCGAGGAGTTTAACAATTTCCCCGTTTTGGATATAAAAAAGCCGAGAGTCGGTCTTGTAGGAGAAATTCTCGTAAAATTCCACCCCGTTGCAAATAACGATATTATAGGACTTCTCGAAAACGAGGGCTGCGAGGTGGTCGTACCCGACCTTATGGGATTTTTCTACTATATCTGCTCTCACGGGGTAACAAAATCAGAGCTTTTGTACTGCTCAAAGACGAAAAAATTCGCCGAAAATGCGGCTATCAAGGCTATGAGATTTATGGAAAAGGCTTACAGAGAGTCAGTCACAGGCACAAAATTCGGCTGCCCCGGCGATATTTTCGAGATGAGAGAAATGGTAAAGCCTATCGTTTCGCCCGGTAATATCGCAGGAGAAGGCTGGTTTTTGTCGGCGGAAATGCTGGAGCTTATCAACGAGGGCGTGCCGAATATCGTTTGTATGCAGCCGTTTGCCTGCCTGCCAAATCACGTTACGGGCAAAGGCGTTATCGGAGAGCTGCGCCGCCGTCATCCCGAAAGCAATATCGTTGCAGTGGATTTCGACCCCGGTGCGTCCGAAGTAAATCAGGTAAACAGAATAAAGCTTATGCTCACACGGGCGTTTGCAGAGGCGGGAATAAGCAGGAAATCGGTTTTGCCGAATATTTCCGTTGAGGATAAATATTCAGAGCTTATTTCGGCAGGAATTAAATAAAATGCAGTCCGAAAATATTGAAAGGAAGAATTATGAATATCACAAATAATACGTCAAACGACAGCGGAAAAAAATCGCTGAGCTTTTGGGTGCTTATCGGTCTTGTCACGGTGTTTGTGCTGGTGGCATTGTTCAACAGCTTTTCCGTTGTAAACGAGGGATATATCGGCGTTAAGTATCAGTTCGGAAAAATCGTTTCAAGCGATTTGTCCGCAGGTCTTAATGTCCATATCCCCTTTATCGAGAAAATCGAAGAAGTCGATACCCGTGAGCAGATTTATTCCGTCCAGACAAACGCTTACACAAGCGATACGCAGACGGTAGACCAGCTTTCGCTCAAAATGAACTACTATTACGACGGAACAAAACTTTCCGAGATAATACGCTCAATAGGCATATCCAACGTGGAAACAAAGCTGCTTGTGCCGAATGTGGCAAAAATCGCCAAAAACGAAATAGGCAAGGTGCGTGCAGAGGACCTTGTACAGACTCGTTCAGAGGTGCAGAATGCCATCTACGAGGCTCTTAAAGACGCTCTTGAACCAAGCGGCATAATTGTCACCGCCTTTGCGATTGAAAATCTCTCCTTTGACGAGGCTTTCGAGCAGTCAATTCAGGCAAAGGTAATTGCCGCACAGGACGCTCTCAAAATGCAGAACAAGACTGCTGAAAAGGAAGAAGAGGCAAAGCAGAAGGTTATCGCTGCACAGGCGGAGGCTGACTCGCAGAAAATCAAGGCTGACGCAGAGGCTTACGCTATCAAGGCGGTTCAGGAACAGCTTGCAAACAGCCCGAATTATGTCGATTACCTCAAAATAAACAACTGGAACGGCGTACTTCCGCAGGCTATCGGCAACGAGGTAAATCCTTTCTTCCCGTTGGAAAACAGCTCTTCGTCGGCAAAGCCAACGACTTCTTCGGCGGAATAAAATTATATGACAGAATAATATTCGAGAGATGTCGGACGAATATTTTCGCCCGACATTTTCGACATTTAAAGGAAGGGTATAATTTTGGATTACAAAACTTTAAAGCAAAACGCTCTTGAAAGTGCATTTTCAAGGGCAAATAATATGCAAAAGCAGGCTGTTTTCAAGGTAAACGGTGCGGTTTTGATAATCGCAGGCGCAGGCAGCGGAAAAACTACCGTTCTGGTAAACAGAATTGCAAATCTGATACGTTTCGGAAACGCTTTTCACGACGAGCAGTCCCGTGAGCTTTCCGCTGCCGACGAGCAGTTTTTGCAGGATTTCCCCGATATGGAAAAAACCTCCGAAAATATCGAAAGGCTTAGCAGAATTATCGCTGTAAATCCCGTAAATCCTTGGAATATTCTTGCTATCACATTTACCAACAAAGCCGCAGGAGAACTGAAGGACAGGCTTTTTCAAATGCTGGGCGAGGACGCAGACAAAATCAATGCCTCTACGTTCCATTCCGCCTGTGTGAAAATTCTTCGCCGTGAGATTGAAAAACTGGGTTTCAGGGCAGGATTTACGATTTATGACGACGATGACTCAAAGCGCCTGATAAAAGACGTTATGAAACAGTGTAATATCGACGAGAAAATCACAGGCGTAAAGGTTTTCAGAAACAATATTTCCCGTCTTAAAGACAGAATGATCTCCCCCGAAAGCTTTGCCAAAACCGCACAAGAGGGCGGTGAGATGATAGACCTCAAAACCGCAGAGGTTTACGCAAATTATCAGAAAGCGCTTTCCTCGGCAAATGCCGTTGACTTTGACGATATAATTTATCTCACGGTAAAGCTTTTTGAAAATTTCCCAGATGTACTGGAGCATTACAGGAATTTGTACAAATATATTATGGTCGACGAGTATCAGGACACAAATTTTGCACAATACCGGCTTATTTCTCTTCTTGCGGGAGATAACGGAAATCTTTGCGTTGTGGGCGACGACGACCAGTCGATATATCGTTTCAGAGGAGCGACGATTGAAAATATCCTCAGCTTTGAAAAGCAGTACAGAAACTGCACTGTAGTCCGTCTGGAGCAGAATTACCGCTCTACCACAAATATTCTTGACGCAGCGAACGCCGTCATAAAAAACAACGCTCAGCGCAAGCCGAAAAAGCTGTGGAGCGAGCTTGGCGAGGGAGAAAAGCTTTCCGTTATGAAATATCCCAACGAGCAGAGCGAGGGAAAGGGCGTTGCGGATATTATCGCCGATGCGGTCGAAAACGGGGCAAAATATTCCGATTTTGCAATTCTTTACCGCAGCAACGCTTTGTCGAGGACGTTTGAAACGGCACTTGCACGCTCGGCTATTCCTTATAAAATAGTCGGCGGTCTGAGATTTTTCGACCGAAAGGAAATAAAGGATATTTTGAGCTATCTTGCGCTTATAAATAATCCTTATGACGCTGTGCGGTTCCGCAGGATAATAAACGAGCCGAAAAGAGGCATAGGCGACACCACTGTAGAGGAAATTATCCGCATAAGCGAGGGCTTGGGCATCAGTCCGCTGGACGTGTGCAGGGACGCCTCAAGGTTTGAAACGCTCTCACGAAAGACAAACGTGCTTAAAGCCGCCGCAAATCTTTTCGATGAGCTTGACGAGCTTTCGGACAGCCTGAAACTCGACGAATTTATAGACGCTGTTGCGGAAAAAACAGGCTATATCCAAATGCTTAAAACTCAGGGCGATGAGGGCGCAGCAAGAATGGAAAATATCAGCGAGCTGAAATCGAACGCTCTGGAGCTGCTTAAAGAGCAGCCCGACGCCGCTCTTCCCGATTTTCTCGAACAGGCGGCTTTGCAGTCGGATATTGACAGCTACGACGCAGAAACCGACCGTGTTTCGCTTATGACGATGCACAGCGCAAAGGGTCTGGAGTTTCCCGTGGTATTTATTGTGGCTGCCGAGGACAACGTTTTCCCGTCGATTATGAGCATAAACAGCGCCTCTGATATGGAAGAGGAGCGCCGTCTGGCTTATGTGGCGATAACCCGTGCAAAGAAAAAGCTCTACATAACGCACACGGGGTACCGTTTGCTCTACGGACATACGTCCGCCAACAGGCTTTCAACGTTTGTGAGGGAAATTCCCGAAGAATACTGCGAGATAAAAGAGGAAAAGCCGAAGAATAATTTTGCAAGAGGAATGTCGTTTGCACGTCCCGTACAGAAGAGCTTTCTGAAAGAGCAATCGGAAAAGATGAAGTCTGC
Organism: uncultured Clostridia bacterium; assembly: GCA_947624555.1. GTDB lineage: Bacteria > Bacillota > Clostridia > Oscillospirales > Ruminococcaceae > CAG-115. The sequence continues at coordinate 2,061 of CANQKW010000038.1, read as the reverse complement.
TGCTGCTATAAATACTGCCGCAGGAGAGCATTTTGAGGTCGGCGACAGAGTTCGGCACAAGGTTTTCGGCGAGGGAACGGTCACAGAGGTAAAGCCCGTCGGCGGCGACGCTATCATCACGATCAATTTTGATACCAAGGGCGTTAAACCTGTTATGAAGAATAACGCAAGAATGGAGAAAATTTAATTCGCTGCCATAAAAAAACGACCCTGTCACAGGCGGGGTCAAAACAAATTTAAATCTAGTTCAGCCATTGAATGAAAGCAGTCTTATCTGTACTGTTATATCCGGCATTACTGTAAAATCGTAAAGTCGAATCATTTTTTGATCCGGTAAGCAACATCATTTTATAACAATTTTCTCTTTCTGCAATCACCTTCGCATAATTCAAACATTCCGTCGCATATCCCTTTTTTCTGAAATCTTTGTGGGTAACAACATTTTCAACCAAAGCATAAGGTCTTATATTTCTTGTCAAATTGGGAATGATCACGCATACGCAGGAAGAAACAATTTTTTCGCCGATTACTTTAACGATAATATGGTGATTTTTATCGCTGATAATGCCTTTCCATGTATTCATCAAATATTCCGTATTTTCGGGGACGGTTTCTTCATGCAGAAATAAATACAATTCCAACAACTCATGCAATTCGTTTTCTCTAATTTCTCTAACCATAACACACCTCAACTTTCAGCCATCAGCAACATATACCGCAAAGGCATACTTTTCAATTTTTTCCTCTGCTTTGTATCAAAGTCTGCAAGATTATATCATTTATGCAAAAACCCGTCAAAGCGAACGCCTTAACGGGTTTAATTTATTAAGCTATGTAAATCAAGTTCTCTTGCGAGAAATTACAACGGCAGCGCCTGCAACAGCAACTATACCGATAACAGCAGCAACGCCCTCAACACCTGTGTCAACGTTGTCGCCGCCCTCTGTGCCGTCCGCACCGTCTGCACCGTCTGCACCGTCGTCAACCGAAAGATCTCCGTTTGTTCCGGGATCGGTAACATCGAAGCCGGCACCCAACTGTGCTGCAATATCAACAGCGGCAGCTACGCTCTGGAGCATATCATCGCTGCAATCAGAAAGAACGCTTGTGATAAACTCATACGGGTCACCGGACTCTTCAAGAGCAGTATACACACCGGTCAGGATAACTTCAATCTGCTCAGTGTCAACAGCGTCGAGCTGTTCAAGTATAACTGCGATTTCCTCTTCGCTTACGCTATTGCCGAAAACCGACTCGGGGTCAGCCTTTGCAGCCTCTGCAAAAGTATTGAACTGTTCCATAGCGGAAGCAACGATACTTTCCACGCCGTCTGCCTCTTCTATTTCGGCACGCATCCGGTCGAACATAGCGTTGATCTGCTCATCGCCGTAAATCTCGCTCAGCTTTGCGGCAATGTCCTCGGGAGTAATCTCAGCGGCATTTTCGCCAAGGAGTGCGTCATCATCGACGATTTCATCGGCAGCCTCGTCTACACGCTCTCCGACAACTTCATCTTCAACGGCAGCGTCGTCAGCAATCTCATCGGGAGCAGCTGCAAAAGCAACAGATGAAAGCGCAAGAGTTCCTGCGGCAGCGACACCTGCAACAATTGACTTGATCTTCATAAATAATCCTCCATAAATTTGAATGTCAATCCGAATTAAACCCGTATTTGCCCCACGGTTTCAACTCGTAAATCAATTATACTATATTTCGCAGCAAATTTCAATCGGCAGTTTTGCCATAAACAAGACACATTTTTTGGATTTTTTGCACAATCTACACAAATCGCTTTTAACTTTTTTGCGAAAAATCACTTTGTTTTTAGTATCTTTATTGAAAGAAAAAAGTTTTTTGAAGAGTCCGGAGAAACTTTTTTTCAAAAAAGTTTCTTTGGAAAAATCACTTTGTTTCTCTATGATTTTTTGAAAGAAAAAAGTTTTTTGAAGAGTCCGGAGAAACTTTTTTTCAAAAAAGTTTCTCCGGTCGCCGAAGGCACGGTTCAAAGGCGCTAAAGGGGTATGGGGGAAAACAAGAGTTTTCCCCCATTTTTTTGCGTTC
>CANQKW010000037.1 GCA_947624555.1 uncultured Clostridia bacterium | reverse complement strand
TCACATCAAGATTATGCTCAATAACAAGAACAGTATTTCCCGACTCTGTAAGACGCTGGAGAATATCAATCAAACGTTTTACATCGTCCGTGTGAAGACCCGTGGTAGGTTCATCGAGAATATAGATAGTCTTTCCCGTTGAACGTTTGGAAAGCTCCGCTGCTAGCTTAATTCTTTGCGCCTCGCCGCCCGAAAGCGTGGTGGAGCTTTGTCCGATTTTTATATAGCCCAATCCGACTTCATCGAGAGTTTTCAGTTTACTGCAAATTTTCGGAATATTTTCAAAAAATTCAACTCCCTCGGAAACGGTCATTTCCAGAACATCATAAATGCTTTTTCCCTTATATTTGACTTCAAGAGTTTCACGGTTGTATCTGTGACCCTTGCATACCTCGCAGGGAACGAAAATATCGGGCAAAAAATGCATTTCAATCCTTACAATACCGTCACCCTCGCACGCCTCGCAGCGTCCGCCCTTTACATTGAATGAAAAGCGCCCTGCTGAGTAGCCTCTTGTTTTTGCGTCATTTGTTTTAGCGAACAAATCTCGTATATCCGTGAAAACGCCCGTATAAGTCGCAGGATTTGAACGAGGAGTTCTTCCGATAGGCGACTGGTCTATCATAATCACCTTGTCGAGATTTTCAAGTCCTCTCATATCCTTGAATTTGCCTGCACGAATTCTTCCTCTGTTGAGCTTTCCGAAAAGATTTTTGTAAATAATCTCATTTACAAGAGAGCTTTTACCGCTGCCCGAAACACCGGTTACACAGGTAAAAACGCCGATAGGAACTTTTACGTCTATATTTTTAAGATTGTTTTCCTCAGCACCGATAATTTCAAGCCATTTTCCCGTAAGACTTCGCCGTTTTTCGGGAACAGGGATTTTCTTTCTTCCGCTTAGATACTGACCCGTTATGGAATTTTTTGATTTCAGAATACCTGCAACATTTCCGCTGTAAACAACGTTTCCCCCGTGAACGCCTGCCGCAGGACCTATGTCGACTATCCAGTCCGCCGCACGCATTGTATCTTCGTCGTGCTCAACCACGATAAGCGTATTTCCCAGATCACGCAGTTTTTTAAGAGTAGCGATAAGCTTGTCATTGTCACGCTGATGAAGTCCGATACTTGGTTCGTCGAGGATATAAAGCACGCCTGTAAGTGCGCTTCCGATTTGAGTAGCAAGGCGTATGCGCTGACTTTCTCCTCCCGAAAGCGTACCTGCCGACCTCGACAGAGTAAGATATTCCAGTCCGACAGAGCGCAAAAATCCCAAACGTGATTTGATTTCCTTAAGAATTTGCCCTGCAATCATCATATCACGTTCTGAAAGCTTAAGATTATCAATAAAATCAAGCGCTTTAATAACCGACATACGGCAGAAATCCATAATATTTATGCCGCCAACGGTAACGGAAAGCGCCTTATCGTTAAGCCTTTCTCCGTGACATTTCGGACATTCCACATCGCTCATAAAATCTTCAAGCGAGTCTCTCGAATAAGAGGTTGCCGCCTCTTTATAGCGTCTTTCGAGATTGTTTACAACTCCCTCAAAATCCGTATAAAACTGACCGCCGCCTTGTTTTTTTGAGCGTTTTACAAGTATTTTTTCTCCATTAGTGCCGTACAAAAGCTCGTCAACAGCTTTTTGGGGCAATTCGGAAACAGGCTGGTCGGGAGAACAGCCGTTTCTCTCGCAGATAGCGTCAAAATACATCGCCGCATAAGTTCCTTCGGCGTAAGTCCAGCCGTAGCCTTTGATTGCGCCGTCTTTAATCGACAGATCCGTGTTAGGAATGACCAGCAGCGGGTCAATTCTGCGGTAAACGCCAAGACCCGTACATTCGGGACAAGCCCCGAACGGATTGTTGAACGAGAACATTCTCGGAACAAGCTCGTCCACGGAAACGCCGTGTTCGGGACAGGAATAGCTTTGCGAGAAGTGCAGCTCCTCGCCGTCTATCACGTCAATATAAATCAGACCGCCGGTGAGATTTCCGGCTGTTTCTATGCTGTCGGAAAGGCGTGATTTCAGACCGTCTTTTATTACAAGTCGGTCAACGATTATCTCTATCGAGTGTTTTATGTTTTTTTCGAGCGAGATTTTTTCGGAAAGGTCATAGGTTATCCCGTCAACACGCACTCTTGCAAAGCCTGCTTTTCTTGCGTTCTCAAATTCTTTCTTATGTTCGCCCTTGCGTCCTCTTACGACAGGAGCAAGCACCTGAAATTTTGTCTTTTCGGGCAGTTCAAGTACCTTGTCAACGATTTCATCTACGGTCTGCTGACGAATTTCTCGTCCGCATACGGGGCAGTGGGGAATACCTATCCTTGCGTACATAAGTCGAAGGTAGTCATAAATTTCCGTTACTGTTCCCACGGTAGAACGAGGGTTCTTCGATGTCGTTTTCTGGTCTATTGAAATAGCAGGGGAAAGCCCTTCAATGCTGTCCACATCAGGCTTTTCCATTTGACCAAGAAACATTCTCGCATAGCTGGAAAGGCTTTCCATATAACGCCTTTGACCGTCGGCGAAAATAGTATCAAAAGCAAGAGATGACTTTCCCGAACCTGATACTCCCGTAAGGACAACCAGCTTATCTCTGGGAATTGTAACATCAATATTATTGAGATTATGCTCTCTTGCGCCCTTTATAATTATTTTATCGTTAGCCAAAATAAAATTCCTCTTTCGGATTAAAATTCGTGTGATTAACCACCTTGTATTTCCTTGATTTTATCACGCAGATAAGCTGCATGTTCAAAGTCGAGGAGTTTAGCCGCTTTTTTCATTTCAGCAGTATAACGAGCGATAAGCTGCTCGCGTTCACGGCGAGGAAGTTTCTTGTAATCGCTCTTTTTGAGCTTTTTGGTTTCCTTTTTGGACAGCTCAAGAACGTCACGTACCTCTTTTACGATAGTTTTGGGGATAATTCCGTGTTCTTCATTGTATTTCTGCTGGATCTCACGGCGTCGGAGAGTTTCGGTAACAGCTTTTTCCATTGACCCCGTAACAACGTCCGCATACATTATGACCGTACCCTCGGCATTTCGGGCAGCTCGTCCTATTATTTGAACCAAAGAGGTTTCGGAACGCAGAAATCCTTCCTTATCAGCGTCAAGAATAGCCACAAGCGATACTTCGGGTATATCCAGTCCCTCACGGAGCAGATTTATTCCGACCAGAACGTCAAACTCACCTTCACGCAAATCACGTATTATTTCCATACGTTCCATAGTATCAATGTCATGGTGCATATAACGAACCTTTATTCCTGCTTTTTCAAGGAAATCCGTCAGATCTTCAGCCATTTTTTTGGTGAGCGTTGTAACGAGAACACGCTGTTTTTTTGCAGTTCTTTGGTTGATTTCCGAAATCAAATCCTCAATCTGACCCTCTGTAGGCTTAACTGTAACCTCAGGGTCCAGCAGTCCCGTGGGTCTGATGATCTGTTCAACTATCTGAGTGGATTTATCCTTTTCAAAATCTCCCGGAGTAGCCGAAACAAAAATTATCTGATTGAGCTTATCATAAAACTCGTCAAAATTGAGCGGTCTGTTGTCATAGGCGCAGGGAAGTCTGAAACCGTAATCCACGAGATTTTTCTTTCGTGCAACATCTCCGCCGTACATTCCCCGAACCTGCGGCAAAGTAACGTGGCTTTCGTCTACCATAAGCAGAAAATCTTCAGGAAAATGGTCCAGAAGAGTAATCGGCGTACTTCCCGGCGGTCTGCGTGCAAGAACTCGCGAATAGTTTTCAACTCCCTTGCACATACCGATCTCACGGAGCATTTCTATATCATAGCGAGTGCGCTGTTCAATTCTCTGTGCCTCTATCAGCTTATTGTTGTCCTTAAAGAACTTTATGCGTTCTTCAAGCTCTTTTTCAAGCTCCGCAAGAGCCTCTTCCTTTTTATCCTGACCTATAATATAATGCGAGGCAGGGAAGATTATCTCGTAGAGAAGAGTGGCTTTTGTGTTTCCCGTAACAACCTCGAATTGAGAAATTCTGTCAATTTCGTCCCCGAAAAACTCTATGCGAACAGCCGTTTCATTTGTGCTGCCTGCCGGGAAAATTTCAAGGGTATCTCCTCTTACCCGAAATTTATTGCGTACGAAATTAAGCTCATTTCGCTCATACTGCATATCTATGAGCTTATTGATTATCTCGTCCCGTGAAATTTCCATACCCGGTCTGAGTGAAAGCGTGTTGGAACGGTAATCCTCGGGAGAGCCCAAAGAATAGATACAGGAAACGCTGGCTACAATTATAACATCTCTTCGCTCTGCGAGAGAGGCTGTGGCAGAGTGACGCAGACGGTCTATTTCATCGTTGATAGCGCTGTCTTTTTCGATATAAGCGTCCGTAGAGGGAATATATGCCTCTGGCTGATAATAGTCATAGTAGCTCACAAAAAATTCAACCGCATTATTCGGAAAAAACTCCCGAAATTCTGCGCAAAGCTGACCTGCAAGCGTTTTATTATGCGCCAGAACCAGCGTCGGTTTATTTACATTTGCGATAATATTAGCCATTGTAAACGTCTTGCCCGATCCTGTTACACCCAAAAGGGTCTGTTCTTTGTCGCCTCTCAGTACTCCTTCGGAGAGTGCGGCTATAGCCTGCGGCTGGTCACCCGTCGGTTTATATGCCGAATGTAGCTCAAATTTATCCGTAAAATCACCCTCTCTGCACAAAATCGTTCACTCATATTACACAAGTGAACGATTGCCTGTTATAATCTGAAAAATTACCATAAATTATTATCTATCAAATCCTGAGAATTCATTGAGCAGTAACCTGAAGCGGTAACAATGATATGGTCAATTAGACTTATACCCAGTTTTTCCAGAGAAAAAATAAAACTTCGTGTTGCATTAACATCGGAAGAAGAAAAGGTAGCGTTGCCGCTCGGATGATTATGAAGCAAAACTATTTTGGAGCTTTTTAAATTCAGAGCTTTGGCGACAACGACTTTAATATCAAAATTTGCCATATCAGCCGAACCTTCCGAAACATTTTCCGAGCATATCAGATTCATTGAATTGTCGAGATAAATAACAAAAACGGTTTCTTTGATTTGGTTTGTAAAAAGAGTTCTTCCGTATTCTAAGATTTTGTCAAGGGAATTAAGGCATTTTCTTCTTTCAAGAGATTCTTTACGGTATTTTATAACAAACGACCCCAAAAAGCAAAGATACGCCGCCGCATTGTCGCCGATACCGTTAATCGAGAGCAGGTCTGATTTAGACGCACTTAAAACGCCCATTATCGAACCAAACTTATTGATCAGTCTGTGGCTTATATCGTTTGTATTGCATCGGGGAATGATCGAAAAAAGTATTATCTCAAGAATTTCGTGCTCTTCAAGAGATGCAATTCCGTCCCTCATAAACCTATCAAGAATTCTTTTCCTGTGACCCTTGTGAAGTTCCGAACCTTCTGACAAATTTTATCTCTTCCTTACTTTTAAAAATGACCAAAACCGTATTCCGAAACAAAAAGGAGAGCTTTCCACTGCTCTCTGATTTTATTGGTACGCCCGATGCGATTCGAACGCACGACACATAGCGTCGGAGGCTATTGCTCTATCCGGCTGAGCTACGGGCGCTGATTTCTGAAATTATTATGCCTATGCACAGACACAGTTTTCTCTGAACCTAAAGTAAGTCAAAATGCCGTCAACAATGCAACATTAAACGTTAAAACCCCGAATTTTAGCACAACGGAGCCGCCTTAAAACAAAAAGACGCAGAATCCTCCGTTTAAAGAGGTCTCAGCGTCATTCTGGTGATCCACCCGGGAATCGAACCCGGGACACCCTGATTAAAAGTCAGGTGCTCTACCGCCTGAGCTAGTGAATCATAACTGCAACGTAAATATTATATCAGAAAAATAAAATTTTGTCAAGTGTTTTTTAATAAAAAAATTAAATTTTATTAAATAACGGAAAAATAGATGTAAATATCTTGAAAAATAATATAAAATGTGGTACAATAAATAAGTGTATTTATTAAATCAGTTGGTGATAAAATGGATATAAAAGTCGGAGATATACTTGTGATGAAGAAAAAACACCCCGTCTGCGGAAGCGAACGAATGAGAGTTCTTCGTGTCGGTGCGGATTTCAGACTGTGCTGCGAAGGATGCGGAAGAACGGTTATGACTCCCCGTTCAAAATGCGAAAAAAATATTAAATCGGTTATCGGAGAAGAAAATGATTGATAAGATTAGACTGGCAGAGGCTCGCTATGATGAAATAAGCGCAAAGCTGTCCGACCCGAAGGTTGCCGCTGATAACAAGCTTTATGCTGAGCTTATGAGGGAGTATAAAAATTTAACTCCTCTTATAGATATGTATAAGAAACTCAAAAAAGCCGAAAAAACCTGTCTTGACGCTAAAGAAATTATGGAAGAGGCTGTTTCTGATGAAGAACTTCGTGAGATGGCTCAGGCGGACTATATCGAAAACAAGGCTCTTATGAAAAAATGCGAGGAGGAGCTTAAAATCCTGCTTTTGCCGCACGACCCCGATGATGACAAAAACGTAATAATGGAAATTCGTGCAGGTGCGGGCGGCGAGGAAGCTGCTCTTTTTGCTAATTCGATGTTTCGTATGTATTCTATGTTTGCGGCTCGTCAGGGCTGGAAAATTGATATTATGAACGCAAATCCGACAGAGCTTGGCGGTTATAAGGAGATTGTTTTCGGTATTGAGGGCGAGGGCGTTTATGCTAAATTAAAGTATGAAAGCGGAGTACACAGGGTACAGCGTGTTCCCGAAACCGAATCTCAGGGAAGAATACAGACTTCTACGGTGACGGTTGCCGTTCTGCCCGAAGTAGAGGAAGTAGACGTCAATATCGACCCTGCGGATTATACTGTCCAGACGTTCCGTTCAAGCGGCGCAGGAGGACAGCATATCAATAAAACCGAATCTGCGGTAAGAATTATTCATCATCCGTCGGGAATTGTGGTTGAATGTCAGGAAGAGCGCTCTCAGATGAAAAACAAGGATAAAGCGCTGAAAATGCTTTACAGCAGGCTTTACGATGCACAGAAAGAGGCTCGTGACAGCGCTATTGCGGCGGAGCGGAAAGGTCAGGTCGGTACGGGCGACCGCTCCGAAAGAATACGGACATATAATTTTCCGCAATCAAGAGTTACCGACCACAGAATAGGTCTTACTTTATACAAGCTTGATGAAATGATGAACGGCGGCTGCGATGAGGTTTTTGAGGCTCTGAGGCTTGCTGAAAGGACTGCTTTGCTCGCTAAGGAAACGCCGAACGATTAGCGTACTTCGGGTGATGAAAAATGAAAGCAGAGGTGAAAAAATGCTTACAGAGATAAAAAAATTTTCTTCGGAAAGCGCAAATCAGGCTGCGGATATACTTAAAAAAGGCGGTATAGTTGCTATTCCCACGGAAACGGTTTACGGACTGGCGGCAAATGCGCTGGACGAAAACGCTGTAAAGAGCATTTTTGCCGCAAAAGGCAGACCTCAGGATAATCCTCTTATCGTTCATATAAGCAATTTCGATATGCTGAAACCATTGGTAACCGAAATCCCAAAACTTGCACGGCAGCTCGCAGAGCGTTTCTGGCCCGGACCTCTTACAATGATTTTTGACAAATCCGATATTGTTCCCGTCGAAACAAGCGGCGGTCTTTCTACGGTAGCGGTGAGAATGCCTGCAAATGACGCTGCAAGGGATATTATTGAAAAATGCGGATTTCCGCTTGCGGCTCCTTCTGCAAATTCATCGGGAAAACCCAGTCCTACGGCAGCAAGATATGTTTATGAGGATATGAACGGCAAAATCCCTCTCATTATTGACGGAGGAACTTGCCGTATAGGCGTGGAAAGCACGGTTATCTGTTTCAAGGACGATAAAATCAGAATTTTGCGACCGGGCGGCGTTACAGCTCAAATGCTCGGAGAATATGCCGAGGTGGAGATAGACAAGGCGGTTGAAACCGCACCAAAGAGCGGAGAAAAGGTTTTATCGCCCGGAATGAAGTACAAGCATTATTCGCCCAAAGCGAATGTTTATATAGTCAATGCGAAAGGCGAAGATTTTGCGCTTTTTTGCAGTAAAAAAATGAGTGAGAACGCTTTGTTTTTGTCCTGCGGCGAGAGAGAAGGCTTTACGGATTACGGAGAAACTTCAAAAATTCAGGCGCAAAGACTTTTTTCTCTGTTGAGAAAAGCTGATGAAATGGGCGCAGAAACGGTTTATGTCGAAATGCCGTCAAAGGAAGGCATAGGACTTGCGGTCTATAACAGGTTATTGAGAGCCGCAGGATTTAAGGTCATTGAGCCGCATCGGGATTGACAAAATCAAAAAAATATGATACAATCTAAGGTAACGGCTGTAAGGGGTCAAATAATGACAAATTCGCATAAAATCAAAATAATCGGACTTACAGGACAGAGCGGAGCAGGAAAATCTACTGTTCGGAAAATATTTGAGCAAAGCGGATTTACTGTTATCGACTGCGACAGTATCTCGCGTAATATTGCCTCGAAAAAGGCTTTTCTAAGCGAAATCGAAGAGCGTTTCGGAAAGGATTTGCTTTGCGGCGACGGTTCTCTTGACAGAGCGAAAACAGCAAGCGTTATTTACGGCAGTAAGTCGGATTATGAGAAATACTGCGGAATAATTTTTCCTTTTATTACCTATGATATTATGAGGGAAATTGAAAAATCAAACGGAATAATTCTTCTTGACGCACCAACGCTTTTTGAATCGGGAATTGAAATTATCTGCACGGAAATAATAAGCGTTACGGCGGATTTTGACGTTTGCGTCAAAAGGATCTCTTCCCGTGACGGAATAACCGAAATTACGGCAAAAGAGCGGCTTTATTCTCAGCATAACGTCGATTTTTTCAGGGAAAACTCGGATTATATCATAGAAAACAACGGTTCTGAAAAAGAACTTTACGACAAAACTATTGCACTTGTAAACATAATGAAGGGTTAATAATGGCTTATAAGAAACAAAAAAAGAAACGTGCAAGAATTTTTATTCCGATTATTCTTATTGCAGCGCTGGTTTTGGGAATTTTCGGATATTTCGCTTATCAGAAGTTGATTTATGAGTTTTATCCTCTGAAATATCAGAGCTATGTCGAGAAATATTCAAGAGATAATAACATAGACAAATATCTCGTTTATGCGGTCATTAAAACCGAGAGCGGTTTTGACCCCGAGGCGGTTTCAAATGTTGGTGCACGGGGACTTATGCAGATAATGGAGGATACCTTTGACTGGATAAAGTACAAGCTTGACGATGAAAATACGGTCTATAACGATATGTTTACTCCTAAAAAGAACATAGAATACGGCTGCGCTCTTCTGGGTATTCTTTATGATGAATTCGGCTCTGTTGCGGCAACGGCTGCCGCTTATCACGCAGGTCGGGGAAAAGTTAATGAATGGCTGTCGGACAGGCGGTATTCTTTCGACGGCGTTCATCTTGACGAGATACCGACATCTGATACGGCGCACTATGTCGATAAAATTGTAAGCGCATATGAAATGTATCAAAAGCTATATGCTTAAAATAAATAAGAAAGGAAGATAAATATGTCAAAGAGAGAGAATGAAAGTACTGCAAAAGAGCTTAAAGAAAAGCTTTTTATGCAGAAAAAGAACGCTTATATCAGAATGAGCGACTCTGAAATCAAGAAATGTGATAAATTCTGCGAAGGATATAAAAAGTTTCTTGACGAGGCTAAGACTGAACGTGAGGCAGCCGCTGTCATTGAGCGTGAGGCTAAATCTGCAGGATTTGTAAAATTCGACAAGAAAAAGAAATACAAGGCAGGGGATAAGGTCTATCTCGTAAACCGTGAAAAAGCCGTTATCCTTGCTGTTATCGGCTCAGAGCCTGTTGACAGGGGAGTAAATCTGCTTGCGGCGCATATTGACTCGCCCAGACTTGATATGAAACAAAATCCGCTTATCGAAAAGGAAGAAGTCGGATATTTCAAATCACATTATTACGGCGGAATAAAAAAATATCAGTGGACGACTGTTCCTATGTCGCTGCACGGAGTTATTGTAAAGGCAGACGGCACTAAAATTACGGTCAAAATAGGTGAGGACGAGAATGACCCCGTTTTCTGCGTGTCGGATTTGCTGCCGCACCTTGCCTCTGCTCAGATGAAACGCCCTGCAACAGAGATAATCAAAGGTGAAGAGCTGAATATCATCGTGGGAACACGTCCTTTCAAAGATGACGAGATTTCTGAAAGCGTCAAGCTCAATCTTCTCTCAATTCTTAATAAAAAATACGGGATAACCGAGGCGGATTTTCTTTCGGCAGAGCTTGAGGCTGTTCCTGCGTTCAAGGCACGGGATATAGGTTTCGACAGAAGTCTTGTGGGAGCTTATGGTCAGGACGACAGAGTTTGCGCTTATACTGAGCTTATGGCGATACTGGAGGCAAAAAATCCGAAAAAGACTGCCGTAGCAATTCTTACCGATAAGGAAGAAACAGGCTCTGACGGAAATACGGGCTTACAGTCCTCATATCTGAAGTATTTTATAGCCGACCTTGCGGCAGTTTTCGGAGTAAAAACCCGTGATGTGCTTGCAAATTCAAAATGTTTGTCGGCAGATGTTAATGCGGCTTATGACCCGACATTTTCCGATGTTTTTGAAAAGAATAATTCCTGCGTTCTTAACGGCGGCGTCTGTGTAACGAAATACACGGGTTCAAGAGGAAAGAGCGGAACTTCGGACGCCTCCGCAGAATTTGTCGGTGAAATAAGAGCTGTTCTTGACAAAAATAATGTTATCTGGCAGACAGGCGAGCTTGGAAAGGTAGATATCGGCGGAGGAGGAACAGTTGCTAAATATATAGCAAACCTTGATGTCGATACTATTGATGTGGGCGTTCCTGTGATTTCTATGCACGCCCCTTATGAAATAACGGCTAAAACCGATATTTACGCCGCTTATAAGGCATTTGAGGCGTTTATTGATTCGTAAGATATAATTATTCGGACAAATTTATTCACTTCTTCTCAAAAACTGCATATTATATGTGGGGGGGAGTGGTGAATTGTGGCTCGAACCTTTTTTCAGAAACTGGGGCTTAAACTTATTGCTGTAGGAATGGTTCTTACGGGACTGCTGGTTATTATGGACGTCAGCTTTCGTCCGATTATTGAAACCGTAAATGCTTATGAGTGCCACGAACTGGTTACTCGGGTAATAAATGAGGCAATATTTGCCGAAATTGAGGACGAAGATGCAGACTACTCAAATCTTGTTAATCTGACCACAAATGCTGACGGAGAGATAATCTCGCTTGAAAGCAATGTGATGAATATTAACAAGCTGAAAACTCGCATTGTACAGCGGTTGGAACGTGAGCTTGAACGGCTGCCTTCCATGAACATTGAAATTCCTATCGGTACGCTTTTGGGAATACAGCTCCTTCACGGAAAAGGATTTTGCGTCGGAATGACGGTTCAGCCTATGGGATATGCGACAGCCTCTATCATAAGCGAGTTTACAGAGGCAGGTCTTAACCAGACACTTCACAGAATTATTATCGAAATTGACGCAGATGTTGACGCTGTTATACCCGGTTTTTCTACGAGAGTACCTGTGAAAACTTCGATTGTCGCTACCGAAACGATAATTGTAGGAAGAGTGCCGAATGCTTATACTCACGTTGTTGCAAGCGAAGAACTCGACGGTTACCTGAATGATTACGGTGCGGTCGGATAAGTTTAACGGAGATGATTTATTGGATAAAAACGCAGCCAAAAAGCGTGTTGAGGAGCTTACTCAAAAGATTGAAAAGGCAAACAGGGACTATTATGACCTCGACAGCCCTACCCTTGAGGACGATGAATATGACTCTTTAATGCGTGAGCTTAGAAGTCTTGAAAACGAATTTCCCGAACTGCTGAGTGAAAGCTCGCCTTCACAAAGAGTGGGCGGTTCTGTTTCGGCGACATTTGAAAAAGTACCGCATACCGTTCAAATGGCAAGCTTGCAGGACGTTTTCAGCGAAAATGAGGTCAGGGATTTCTTCAATCGTGTCTACGAACAAGGCTCGGAGGAATTTACCGTAGAACCTAAGATAGACGGACTGTCGGTTTCACTGGAATATGAAAACGGCGTATTGGTTCGAGGTTCTACAAGAGGCGACGGATTTATAGGCGAAGATATTACGGCAAATCTCAAAACTATACGCACAATTCCTCTGAAATTAAAGGACAGTATTCCTTTTATTGAGGTTCGGGGCGAGGTTTATATGCCGAAGGAGAGCTTTGCAAAGCTTTGCGAAATCCAGGAGAAAAACGGCGAGGCGATGCCGAAAAATCCCCGAAACGCAGCCGCCGGTTCTTTGCGGCAGAAGGACAGCAGAATTACCGCAGAGAGGGCGCTTGACATTTTCTGCTTTAATGTTCAGCGTGTGAGCGGCAAAACATTTGTTTCACATTCGGAAAGCCTTGAATTTCTGAAAGAACAGGGATTTAGAGTTGTCCCCGATTATCGTGTCTGCAAAACTTTTGATGAAATTCTCGAAAAAATCAATGAAATCGGTAAGATGAGGACTTCGCTGCCGTTTGATATTGACGGCGCAGTTGTCAAGGTAAACAGTCTTAGTCTGAGAGAAGAGATAGGTTCTACGGCAAAAGTGCCGAAATGGGCAGTCGCTTTCAAATATCCGCCCGAAGAAAAAGAAACCAAACTCAACGAAATTGAAATAAATGTCGGAAGAACAGGTGCGCTTACTCCTGTGGCAATTTTCGACCCCGTGCAGCTTGCAGGAACAACTGTTTCACGGGCGGTTTTGCATAATCAGGATTATATTTCCGATAAAGACATTCGTATCGGCGATAAAATCGTTGTAAGAAAAGCAGGCGACATAATCCCCGAAGTCGTGAGAAGTGTTTCGCACAGCGAAGGCTCCGTGCCTTTTTTCATACCGAATGTTTGTCCCGTGTGCGGAGCAGAGGCTGTTCGTGACCAAGACGAGGCGGTTGTACGGTGTCAGAATATTGATTGTCCCGCACAGCTTTTACGTTCGATAGAGCATTTTGCCTCACGCAGTGCAATGAATATCGAAGGACTTGGCGAAGCGGTCGTAGAGCAGCTTGTAAACGCAGGTCTGGTTCATACGGTGGCAGATTTGTACACGCTTACCGTACAGGATTTAACGTCGCTTGAACGTTTCGGTACAAAATCTGCCGAAAATCTTATCAATTCGATTGAAAAATCAAAGCAAAACGAGCTGTCAAGACTGATTTTCGCTTTGGGAATAAAGGGAATAGGAAGTCGTGCGGCAAAGCTTTTGTGTGAAAAATACGGCGATATGGACAGCATTATG
Organism: uncultured Clostridia bacterium; assembly: GCA_947624555.1. Taxonomy (GTDB): domain Bacteria; phylum Bacillota; class Clostridia; order Oscillospirales; family Ruminococcaceae; genus CAG-115. The sequence continues at coordinate 5,730 of CANQKW010000037.1, read as the reverse complement.
ACAGCGTCCGAAGAGGATATTGTCGGAATTGAAAATTTCGGCGATATTCTTGCAAAATCGGTTTACACAGCAATGCGAGAGCCGCACAGAATTGAGCTTATTAACAGGCTGAAAGAGCTTGGGCTTAATATGAGATACGAAAGCCGAAAGGTTTCGGATAAATTCTCGGGATTGACATTTGTTTTGACCGGAAATCTCTCGACCTTAAAGCGTGAACAGGCAAAGGAAATTATTGAAAATCTCGGCGGAAAGTGTTCGGGTTCGGTTTCAAAAAAGACAAGCTATGTTGTCGCAGGCGAAAATGCAGGTTCAAAGCTGGACAAGGCGAATGAGCTTGGAATTACGGTTATAAATGAAGAACAGTTTATTAAAATGACAAAAAGTCAGGAGGAATAATAATGGGAATGACAATGACGCAGAAAATTCTCGCAAAGCACGCAGGTCTTGATTGTGTTGTTGAGGGGCAGTTGATAAGAGCAAAGCTCGATATGGTCCTGGGCAACGATATTACAAGTCCTGTCGCTATCAATGAGTTTACGAAGAACGGCTTTTCGGGCGTGTTCGACAAGAGCAAAATTTCTCTTGTAATGGATCATTTTACCCCGAACAAGGACATCAAGGCTGCTATTCAGTGTCAGCAGTGCCGTGATTTCGCTGATAAGTACGATATCGTCAATTTTTACGATGTCGGAAACGTCGGCGTTGAACACGCTCTGCTGCCCGAAAAAGGTCTGGTAATTCCGGGCGACTGTGTTATCGGAGCTGACAGTCATACTTGTACTTACGGCGCTCTCGGAGCATTTTCGACAGGCGTAGGATCTACCGATATGGCTGCCGGTATGGCTACGGGAGAGGCGTGGTTTAAAGTGCCTTCCGCAATTAAATTCAATCTTACGGGAAAGCTTAATAAATATGTAAGCGGCAAAGATGTAATTCTTCATATTATCGGTGAGATAGGTGTAGACGGCGCTCTCTATCAGTCAATGGAATTCACGGGAGACGGCTTGAAGAGCCTTTCTATGGACGACAGACTTTGTATGGCAAATATGGCTATCGAGGCAGGCGCTAAAAACGGCATTTTTGAGGTAGATGAAGTGACCGAGGCTTATGTCAAGTCCAGAACGAACCGCAGCTTTGAAGTATTTAAGGCAGACCCCGACGCTGTGTATAACCGTGTAATCGACATTGATTTAAGCAAGATAAGACCGACAGTATCTTTTCCGCACCTTCCCGAAAATACTAAGACAATAGATGAGGCTGAAAAGCTCAATATCAAAATTGACCAGGTTGTTATCGGTTCGTGCACTAACGGACGCTACAGCGACCTTGCGGCTGCTGCCGAAATCATTAAGGGCAAAAAGGTCGCAAAGGGAGTACGTGCTATTGTAATTCCTGCTACTCAGCAGATTTACCTTGACGCTCTGAAAAACGGTCTGCTTGAAATTTTCGTTGAGTCCGGAATGGTAGTTTCTGCGCCGACCTGCGGTCCTTGCCTTGGCGGTCATATGGGCATTCTTGCTCCTCACGAGAGGGCAGTTTCAACCACTAACCGAAACTTTGTCGGCAGAATGGGCGATACTACTTCGGAAGTTTATCTTGCAAGTCCGGCTGTTGCAGCGGCAAGCGCAATAAAGGGATATATTTCGGGAGAGTTCGAGTGATGGTAAAGCACGTTATTATCTGGAACTTGAAGGAAATGCCGCAGGCTGAAAAAGACGAGCGCAAAAAGCTGATAAAAGAGGGTCTGGAAAGTCTTAAAGGAAAGATTGACGGACTTTCGGACATTAAGGTCATTACAGACTTGCTGCCTACGTCTAACGGCGACCTGATGCTTGACAGCACATTTACGGATTATGACTCTCTCAAGAGCTATGCTGTTCACCCCGAACACGTTAAAATAGCCGATACGTGCGTAAGACCGTTTACGGCTGAAAGAAAATGCGTTGATTTTGAAATATAAGGAGAATTACTATGAAAGCACACGGAATTGTACATAAGTACGGCGATAACGTTGATACGGACGTAATTATCCCGGCACGTTATCTTAACACGTCTGACCACAAGGAACTTGCCTCGCATTGTATGGAGGATATTGACAAGGATTTTGTCAAGAATGTAAAGCAGGGCGATATAATAGTCGCAAATATGAATTTCGGCTGCGGCAGCTCCCGTGAGCACGCTCCTATTGCAATTAAGGCAAGCGGAATAGGCTGCGTTATTGCCTCGACTTTTGCGAGAATATTCTACCGCAACTCGATAAATATAGGTCTGCCTATTCTTGAATGTGACGAGGCAGCAAAGGATATTGACGCAGGAAACGAGGTAGAAATCGACTTTGACAGCGGCATTATCACCAATATTACAAAGAACAAGACCTATAAGGCGCAGCCATTCCCTGAGTTTATAAAGGAAATCATAAACAAGGGCGGACTGCTTAACAGCATAAAGAAGTAATGAAGAACTTAAAGAAAACCTGTTGTTTTCAAGGTAAACGCAGGAGAGATGTCACGGCAGGGGTACAAATTCCTGCTATCGGAAAACGGCGTGTGGCTTACGAAATGTGTACCGCCGATTTTTCTTGAAGAAATTGAAAAGAGGTAAAACCTATGGAAAAGAATATTGCAGTTATAAAGGGCGACGGTATCGGTCCTGAAATAGTCACAGAGGCTATGAAAGTTCTTGATAAAGTGGCAGAAAAATTCGGTCACAAATTCAATTATGAGCAGCTTTTAATGGGCGGCTGCTCCATAGACGCAAACGGCGTGCCGCTCACAGATGAAACTATTGAACGCTGCAAAGCGTCAGATGCTGTTTTAATGGGCTCGATAGGCGGAAATACCACAACGTCTCCGTGGTACAAGCTTCCTGCAAATCTTCGTCCCGAGGCAGGTCTGCTTGGACTTCGCAAGGCATTGGGACTGTTTGCAAATCTTCGTCCCTGCGTCCTTTACAAGCAGCTTTCCGAGGCTTGCCCTCTCAAAAAGGAGATTGCCGACAAAGGCTTTAATATGCTGATTATGAGAGAGCTTACGGGCGGACTTTATTTCGGCGAACGTAAAACCGAAGAGGTAAACGGCGTTATGACCGCTATTGACACTCTTCAGTACAATGAAAATGAAATACGCAGGATCGCCGTAAAAGCTTTTGAAGTTGCAATGCAGCGAAATAAAAAGGTCACGAGCGTAGATAAGGCGAACGTTCTTGACAGCTCTCGTCTTTGGAGAAAGGTTGTTGAGGAGGTCGCAAAGGACTATCCCGAAGTAACTCTGGAGCATATGCTTGTCGATAATTCGGCAATGCAGCTTGTAAAAGACCCTGCTCAATTTGATGTTATGGTAACAGAAAATATGTTCGGTGATATTTTGTCGGACGAGGCGTCTATGATAACGGGTTCTATCGGAATGCTCCCTTCAGCTTCCATGAATGAAACGAGTTTCGGACTTTATGAGCCAAGCGGCGGTTCTGCGCCCGATATTGCAGGACAGAACAAGGCAAATCCGATAGCAACTATACTTTCTGCGGCAATGATGCTGCGCTACTCGTTCAAAATGGACAAAGAGGCAGACGCCGTTGAAAATGCCGTAAATCAGGTGCTTGAAAACGGTATCAGAACAGGCGATATTATGAGCGACGGAATGACTCAGGTTTCCTGCTCTGAAATGGGCGATAAGATAGCAGAGTTGATATGATTTAACCGTGAGGTTTCTATGAAAAAAACCGTCATTAACGCTGTCAGCGCCGCTATGATGATTTCAATAGCGTCATACTGCAATCTTTATTGCGGAAATAAATATGTCGGTGCTGTACTTTTTACATTCGGACTGATTATGGTCTGCCGATATTCAATGAGCCTTTTCACGGGTATGGCGGGATATATTGAAAAGAACAACATTTCCGCTTTTCTGGCAGCGACAGTAACCAACTGTGTTTTTGCTTTCGGATTTGGCGTTCTTGGTTCGTTTAATCCGGCAGTAAAGGAAAAGGCGATTGAAGTTTGTGCGTCTAAATTACATAACAGTTTGCTTTTCTTGTTCGTTTCGGCGATATTCTGCGGCATTTTGATTTATCTCGGCGTAGATTTTTACAAAAAGTACGGCAGTTACCTCGGAATGATTTTTTCGATACCGATTTTTGTTCTCTGCGGTTTTGACCATACTGTTGCGGATTTGTTCTATTACGGTGCGTCAGGTCGGTACAATGCGGCGGATTTGTTGGCGCTTATCGTGGTGATACTTGGCAATATTGTCGGCAGTAATATTATGCGTCTGCTCATTTACGGCATAAAAAAAGAAGAAAAATAGCCGCAAAATCCCTGCTCTTAAAAGGTCAGAGGACTATGACGGCTAAATCGGGATTTATAGGAGGCAGCTTATGAGATTGGACGGTTTTGGATTATTTGTTGAGGATATGGCTAAAATGATTCGGTTTTACAGAGATGTACTCGGCTTTGAGATTAAAGAAACCGATAATACATCGAACGTTTATCTTGTGAAAGACGATACTTTGTTTCTGATGTATGGGAGAAAAGACTTTGAAAAAATGACAAACCGAAGATATGACTATATCAAGGGATTGAACGGACATTTTGAATTGGCTCTTTATGTTGATACATTTGATGAGGTTGATGTTGCGTTCAAAAAAGCTGTGGAAAACGGAGCTATTCCTGTACTGGAGCCGGAGCTTGAGCCTTGGGGGCAGAAAACCTGTTATATTGCTGATCCCGAAGGTAATCTGATTGAGATTGGTTCGTGGAATAAGCCATACGAAGAAAAGGATTCATAGATTCTGATTTATCATAGTCTTTAAAACCGGCACTGAACATTTTTGTTCGGTGCTGTTTTTTTCAGAGCAATTTCCCGAATATTAAAAATATTTTAGTCAGTGCATCTTTCAAATACCTCGCAATCGGAAATAACCGCATCAGCATTTGAGCTTATAGATTCGACGTTATAGCTTATAGATTCGACGTTATTAAGAGCAGCTAAAAATATAATTTTTTCTTTCGTAATACTGCAATCAATTACAGGAAAAAATTCATATACACGGACATCTTCCGCATCGTTTAAAAATGTATTAACAAATGCATTGCTTGTTTCTGTAATCATTTCTTTGGCGATATTTCTTTGCTCAATTATGTAATTTTCAACGTCCGTATCAAACTGCTCGATTTTATCTTTGTTTAATTCCTTGTAGTCATTATATGCTGTTATGAAATCGTTATCCGATACAGCAATTGTGTAAGCGGTGACAAAATCATCACGAAGTGCGTCGGATTTTTGGTCAAGTATGTTTCTCGAAAGTCCGAATTCTGTTTCAACCCTTTCCTCGACTTCCTTAAAGTCAATATCTGCGATCCAGATTGACACGGGAATAAGTTCATCGTCCGCTGCATTTTCCAAGATTTCACAAAGTCTTTCATCAATTTTTCTCAATTTTTTGAGTTCTGCGTTTTCCTCAAAACTGCTCGTGTCGTTTGAAACATCGAGAGGTGCGGGTTTTAAATCGTCTGTCTGCTGCGTTTGTTCTGTTTCAACAGAATATGCCGTTTCTGCAAAAGGCATTCCGCACAGCATTACCAGAGAAAAAGCAGCGCAGATATTCTTAAAAATTTTTGTGTTCATAATTGTTTTCATAAAAATTTACCCCTTTCAATAATTTTTAGCATTAAAGTTAAATGCAGTAATTTCCTGAGGATTGCCTTTCTGTATTATAAAACTGTTTTAAAAGTCT
>CANQKW010000036.1 GCA_947624555.1 uncultured Clostridia bacterium | reverse complement strand
GCCGCGCCTCATTTTTGCCATTCGCGCCGTCCTGCTTTTTATTGAAAGATCGCGGCTGTAATATTCGTTTATAAGGTACTTAAACGCAACGTCAACGCCGCCCGTTTCACCCTTATGCTCCGCGCTGTCGTAGTTATCACTTATGGCAATAAAGCGGACGTGATACAAGGGGAACACCTTTTCAATAAAGTAGCCCGTTTCAATAGAATTTCTACCGAAACGCGAGAAATCCTTAACAAGAATTGTTGTGACCTTTTCCTCTCTCACCAACTCCAAAAGATGTTGGACGGCGGGACGTTCAAAATTCGTCCCCGTATGCCCATTGTCAATAAACTCCTTGACCTCGGAGCTTGCGTATTCGGGCAGCGACATAGCTTTTTCACGAAGAAGAATTTGCTGATTTTCTATGCTCAAGCTGTCGTACTTTTCGTCCTCAAGCGAGAGCCGTATGTAAAGTGCTATCATCAACAATTCTCCTTTCCGTCCGAACGAAATGTTATGTTTATCTCGCGGTCGTGATTTATTTCTATACGCTCTATCAAGCGGTTGATGATCTCCGCGGTGAGCTGTCCGTTGCTCTTGAAACTGTCCGCGGTGGATTTTATTTCAAGCCGCTGTTTGTTTTCGCGTTCAAGGCGGCTCATTTCATCGTCCAAACGCTCCAGCTCACTCGTTAGATCGGCGGCTTGCTTTGCGTAGCCGATTTTTAATTCCTTGTAATCCTCGCCGGAAATAACGCCGCTAACAAGGTTTTCATACAAGCCTTTTATAAGACTTTGGACGCGGTTTAGTTCGCGCTGCTTGTCGGACTTTTGGCGTTTCAGAATATCCAATTTATCCTTTTTCGGAGTGGATTTTTTGAGAGCCGAGAGCTTGTTTTTAAGTGCAACGGAAACAACATCTATCACTATCTGCTCGTCAATATTCACCCCGATACAAGCTGATTTTGAAACCCTTGACGGCGAAAGACAATGCAGACGATAAACATCGGCTTTCGTCTTTCTCTTGGCTCTTTGACGATGCAGAGGTTTTCCGCAATGCGGACAAAAGATTTTGCCTTTAAAAATGTTCTCTGTATATGGGTCAATGGGCTTGTTTTTGTATTCCTCACGCACAGCGTCGCGTATCGCTTTTACACGTTCAAACATTTCACGGCTTACTATCGGCTCGTGGGTATCGTGAACAACGATGTAGTCCTCGGGAGCGGTGTCTTGTTGTTTGTGACCAACTATTACACTCTTGCCTTGAACCATATCGCCCGTGTAAACGGGATTTATCAAAATATGGTCAACCGTAAAGGTTGTCCAATGTTCATTTTGTCTGTACCGTTTGCCCTGTTCATTTGTCAAACCTTTATAAACGCTTGAAGTAACTACACCCATTTCATTAAGCCGCACCGTGATTGTATTTATTCCAACGCCCTCTGCTGCCCACTCGAATATTTGCCGAACTATCGGTGCTGTTGCCTCGTCGATTATCAGCTTGTGGCAATTGTCGGGGTCTTTTTTATACCCGAATGGCGCTCTTGCTCCGATGTACTCTCCGTCAAGCATAGCTTGGTGTGCTTGCGCCTTTATCTTCTTTCCGATGTCGAGCGCGTAAGCCTCGTTTATCATATTTTTTAACGGAAGAAGTATTCCGTTTTTGGCGTTGTTCTTGTCCGTGCTGTCGTAGCAATCATTAACGGCGATAAAACGGACTTTGTGCTGCGCAAAATACTGCTCAATGTAATATCCCGTATCAATTGCGTTACGACCGAGCCGCGACAAATCCTTGACGATAACACAGTTGATTTTGCCGTCCTCAATATCGGCAAGCATACGCTGAAAGTTTGGGCGGTTGAAATTCGTCCCCGTCAGACCATTATCTATATAAGTATCGCATACGCGAAATTCGGGCTTATCAGAAAGAAAATCATTCAGTATCAACTGCTGATTTTCAATTGAGTTACTTCTTCCGTGACCGTCCTCAACAGAAAGTCTTATGTAGAGTGCGGTATTGAGCGTGACCGCGCGAATACTTTCCTCAACAACAGGTTTTTTTCTGCTCTTTCGTGCCATTATACCGCCCTCCTTTCCCCGGACGCTCTTTCAATAAACGTCACCGCTCTCTGATATTCGTCTTGATAATTAAAACGTATATCAATGCTTTTATCGGTGTTGATGACTATGCTCTGTATCAGCCGTGCGACCATTCCTCTGTCTATGTCCTCCATTTCGGAGAATTGCAAGAAATGATTTATCCAACGATTTCTGTCACCGCGGTTTTCAAGAGCCTCCGTCAGCTTGTCATTCCAGCTCTGAATGGCAGCTCTTATGTCCTCGGCTTTCGTGGTGTACTCTTGCTTATACTGCGCAAATTCTTCTTTTGTAAGTGCGCCGCTCACAAGGTTTTCGTACAGATTGCGCTTGAATTTCTCGACCCTTGAAAGCTGTTCCTCGTTGGACTTTATGTAACCTTTGTACTCATTCACAAGCTCGCGGTTTATACGCTCTCTGCTCACGCCGTTTATTATGGAATTAAGCGAGGTAATGCTGTTTATGTGCGCTTTAAGGCTTGTCCGAACGCACTCCGTCAGATCGCTTTCCTTAATCATCGAGGTTGACGAACAACCGCCTTTTTTTCCCGCCGGACAGAAATAATAAAAATATTCCTTATCCTTGTAACGGTTAGTTTTGCGCGTCATTCTGCCACCGCAGCACCCGCAGATCAGCACTCCCGAAAAGAGATAGACCTTATCGGACTGCGGCGCGGTGCGCGTATCGAGCCGTTTCAATCTTTGCACCAAGTCAAAATCGGCTTTGTCAATTATAGCCTCGTGCGTGTTCTCAACGCGTACCCATTCCGAGGACGGTTTAAGTTCGCGCTCTTTCAACTTGAAATGCGGCGTGGACTGCTTGCCTTGTACCATTGTTCCCGTGTAAATCTCATCACTCAAAATCCGAATTATCGTAGTGGCAGACCATTTACATTCTTCTTTGTCGGCATAGCCGCCTTTGGCGTAGGGCAAGCCGTTGGAACGCTTATAGGCAAGCGGCGAGAGAATACCCGATCTGTTCAGCTCCTCGGCGATATGAAATGCGCTGGAGCCATTGAGCCGCTTTCTGAAAATATCCCTAACCACATTAGCGGCGAACGGATCAACTATAAGGCTCTTGTGCTTATCGCCTGTTTTGAGATAGCCGTAAACCGTAAACGCGCCGACAAAATCACCACTTCTGCGCTTGATGTCAAGAGACGTCCGAGTTTTCACGGAAATATCACGGGCATATTCCTCGTTAATGATATTCTTAATTGAAACGGTAATCTCGTCCGCGCTTTGCGTTAAGGTATCCAGATCGTCATTGATAGCGATAAACCTCACGCCGTAAGCCGGAAATATTTTCCGAAGATAACGACCCGTTTCAATGTACTCACGACCAAGCCGAGATAAATCCTTGACGATAACGCAATTGATAGTGCCGTTTTTTACAAGCTCCATCATCTCGGAAAAAGCGGGTCTATCAAAAAGCACTCCGCTGTAACCGTCATCAACCTTTTCCGTTACGCCCTCAATTTCGGGGTGCTTGGAAAGGAAATCGTCAATCAGTTTTCTTTGGTTGGAAACGCTGTTGCTTTCGACATTCTTGTCATCAGTGTACGACAATCTGATGTACTTGATAGCCTTGAATTTTTGCATAATAAAAACACTCCTTTTAGATATACGGAAATAGCCCGCAATCAAAAGGAGTGTGGTTATGCAGATATTCAATTCTTTTTCCACCATTATTATACCACACCTAAATGTGAATGTCAAGCTGTTTTCCGAATTTATTTTATAAGCCCCTTGATACATTCCTCCAACGTTTGACCGTTCTCGGAGAAACTCGCTCTAACGGTGTATTTCCCACACTTGAAAAGATACGGGTTTTTTATCTGGCTCACAAAATCGGCTATGCGCTCGTCCTTCGGCAGATCGCGGTTTATGGAAACGCCGCGAATATCCACTAATTCCTCGGTCGCAGAAACATTCATCTCACGCATAAATAGACCTCCTTTTAAAATTTTAGACGAGGGTTGATACATATATCAACCCCTACTTGCTTGCATAAAAGAACACTTAAAAGGTTGATACATATATCAACCCCATACTCACTTATGCAAGCAAATATAAAAAAAGTCGGACTGCCGCCTTTTCCGTTCTCGTTCAGCGAACGCGGACAAAGGTTTGTGCAGTCCGACGTTTTTATTTTTAGACTACACTCAAAGCAAACAGCGGGTAGTTACGCACCCCGCACATAGGGCTTTCACCTCTGCCATTCCTATGGACAGACCTCACGGTAAGTATCATTATATCACAAGCCGTTTTCTCGCTCACTCCTTTACTACTCGCCGACTGCGTTATCGGTTTTCGGCTAATTGCTCGTACATTACTCGGTTACTGTTATTCTCGCGCAAAATTCAATGTGGTCACGGATAATTAGTAACCTCGTCGGTAGGCAACAGGAATTTCATCGCGCGGTCACAGGATTTGTGACCACGGCTTGCAACTGTTGTGTTTGCTTTGCTATTCAATTGTCAAAGAACTGATATTAGGAAATTACCCGTCGTTCGGGAAGTCTGTCACTTTGGTGGCACACGCTCACCCCATACTCAGACGGGCTTGTCCCTAACTATATTCTAGCATCAATTTTAAAGAAAATCAAAGTCAATTGTGACTGAATATTAAGCAAAATTATGACTTATTTCCCATTGTTGTAATTTGTCGAAAGATTTTTTGGTTAAATACTTTATAAATCGACACATTAACTCTCTTTTCCCTTATAGGCGACATCTCGCGCTCTCGCCATCCCCATTTATTTCCATTATCATTTTATTAACGGTTAAAATTGCCAAAATTTAACAATTGTCAATTTCAACCGAATTTTTTAGACAGGAGATTTTGACAATGGAAAACAAAATCACAAGAAATTCAACAAGCGAAAGCAGATTGACGGCACTCCGTAAGGAGAGGGGGCTGTCACAAAGGGAATTGGGCGAGGAACTTTACATCGACCAGAAAGCAATCAGCAGAGCTGAAAACGGTTCTTACACCGTTCCGCTCCTTATCGCCCTTGCAGATTACTTTGGTGTAACCCTTGACTACATAGTTTGTCGTTCCGATGATAGAAACGGCAGCTCTCCCACCGTAAGCGAACAGGATATGCAAATTCTCTATGCTATAAGAGAGTACACTTCCTCCGAAAAAGAACGCTTGCTGAAACACATCGCCCTTGACAACTCATTGAAAATCCACAGCGGCAGATAAGAAAAGCTCCCGAAGTCGAAAAACTTCGGGAGCTTTGTATTTTATGGCTATCGTATGATCCATAAACTTACTTAATTCCCGTTTTGCACAGCTTGATTGGGAAATTTTAGGAAAAACAGTCTTATAAATAGTACAAATTCCATAATATACCAGATAAAAATGTACAAACTCTATTGACATTTCATTTTTTGTGTGCTATAATGAATAAAAATGTACATAAGGTGGTGATAATATGAACAATAAATTTATGTTGCAATCGACCTTAAATCCTTTTATGCAAGTGTTGAGTGTGTGGAGCGTGGTCTTGATCCGCTTGATACAAATCTTGTTGTGGCTGATGAAAGCCGCACGGACAAAACTATTTGCTTAGCGGTTTCGCCCTCATTAAAGACGTTTGGCACAGGCGGCAGACCTCGGCTGTTTGAGGTCATTCAAAAGATACGCGATGTCAACAAAAGACGGAAGTATCATACCCCCGGTAAGATGTTTTCGGGCAAGTCCATTTTCCTCTCGGAAATTAACAGCAACAGTTTTCTTGCAGTCGATTATATTGTTGCCCCGCCTAGAATGGCGCTCTATATGTTGTACAGTACACGAGTTTATGATGTTTACCTAAGATACTTTGCTCCCGAAGATATTCACATATATTCGGTAGACGAAGTGTTTATTGATGTGACCGACTATCTTAGCCTGTACAGAATGACCGCGCACGAATTGACGATCAAGATTATTCGCGAGGTACTGTCTGAAACAGGAATAACCGCAACGGCGGGTATCGGTACTAACTTATTTATTGCAAAAGTCGCTATGGACATTGTTGCAAAGAAAATGAAAGCCGACAAAGACGGTGTTCGTATCGCTGAACTAGACGAGTTGTCCTTTCGGCGGCAGCTTTGGCAGCATAAACCGCTTACAGATTTTTGGCGTATCGGCAGCGGATACTCTGCTAAATTAGAGCAGAACGGTATGTTTACCCTAGGCGATGTTGCAGAACGTTCGATCTACGATGAGGATACTCTGTACAAGCTGTTCGGGATAAATGCCGAACTACTGATAGATCACGCTTGGGGTATAGAGCCAACCACCATAGAGGACATAAAGCGTTATAAGCCGCAATCCAACAGTCTAAGCAGCGGTCAAGTACTTCCCGAACCGTATTCTTATCAAAAAGCACGGATTATTGTTCGGGAAATGGCAGACAACTTGTCGCTTGACCTTGCTGAAAAAAATCTTACGACAAGCAAGATAACCTTAACTGTCTGTTACGATGCCGAAAGTCTTACAAATCCTCAAATTGCCAATACCTACTATGGTGAAATATCAACCGACTACTACGGACGGCTGGTTCCAAAACACGCTCACGGTACAGATAATCTCCCGCACAAGACCTACTCTGCGCAGAAGATCGGTGACACGGCGGTACAATTGTTTGACCGTATCACAAACCCTAAACTGCTTGTTCGCCGTCTTAACATTTGCGCTTGTGATGTTACAAAGAAAGGCGATAGATCAATGGAGTATGTCGGAGAGCAGATCGACCTGTTTACGGACTATGCGGAGCGAGAAAGAAAAGCCCTTGCGGAGAACCGCGAAGAAAACATACAACTTGCTATCTTGAAAATAAGGAAAAGGTTCGGGAAAAATGCGCTCCTAAAGGGTATGAATTTTGAGGAGGGCGCAACAATGCGTGAACGCAATCAACAGATCGGGGGGCATAGGGCTTGAGATATGACAGAATAATAAATCTGCCGCGCCCCGCAAGCTGTCACCCGAAAATGTCAGCTTATGATAGGGCGGCACAGTTCTCGGCATTTGCAGCTTTAGTCGGGCTTGATGAACAAATGGACGAAACGGCGCGGCTCGTTGACAGTAAAATCGAGTTGTCGGAGGACGAAGTTGCTATACTCAATAGGAAATTTCAAATTCTTACCCAGAAGCTGAACGAGGACGAGGAACGACCACAAATAAAAGTGTGCTATTTCGTTCCCGATGAGCGCAAGGACGGCGGCGCGTATATCACGAAAATTGGCACGGTCAGGCGTATTGACGAGGTTTTCTTAAAACTGCTGTTGACGGACGGAACAGAGATAGGCGTTTTCGATGTGCTTGACTTTGAGATAACATAATAGGCGACTGATTGCTCAGCCGCCTGCCTTACATTGTGTAGAAAAAAGGTAAAAAGTCGGAAATACCCCTTTACTTTTTTTATAATGATGTATAATTATAATGTATATCCTAGCTTCGCTTGCCCTTGCTTGAAATGAATTGTTCTAATTCAATGCACTTTAGGATATAGTTCAGTTCTTGCCTGTGGCTTGGGTCAAGCTGAATGGCTCTTTGAATAAGGCTATCGGTGCTGACACCCTTACAATAAGGTTTTTTCATTTCGTTTGGGAAAATGTTTGCATCGGTGTTACCAACTAAGTAATCAACAGACACGTTTAGGACATCAGCCATTCGGATAAGCGTTTCAATTGTAGGCTCTCTGGTTCCGTTTTCATAATGTGATACCGCGCTTGAACTTACGTTCAACACTTCGGACAAATGCTGTTGAGTGAACCCTTTATCTTCTCTCAGCATTTTGAGCCTCTCGTTAAATGTCATTGGACATTCCCCCTAACCACCTTTTATAATGTTATTGTAACAGAATTTTTCAAACGGTACAAAATTATGTACAATTCGTATTATATGTGCTCAATTCATAAGTCAATGTATACAAATTGTACTCAACCTATGCGTTAGAGTAAGGAGGCGCAGATTTTGAAAATAGCAGTGTGCGATGATAACAAGGTTATGCTGGATTTCCTATCCAGAAATATTTCCGAGTGCTTTACGTCCTATAATGTTCCTCACGACATCAGCGAGTATACTTGCGGGAAAGAATTTGTTTTACAGCACGAGAAAACACCGTTTGACGTTGTGTTTCTGGATATAAAAATGCCGGACATTGACGGTTTGGAGGCTGCAAAGCGTGTCAGACAAATTTCCGAGAAAACTCATATAATTTTCGTGACGACCGAAAGCGAATTGGTTTATGATAGCTTTGACTATCGCCCGTTTTATTTCGTTCCCAAAGGCAAAACAGAAATTCTAAAGGAAAAGTTGAAAAGTGTAATAGGGAAGTTGGTTGAACTGCTCAACGAAAGCTACACCATTTGTTTTGAGTTGCCGCACGGAGAGAAGAAGTATATCAACACAAATTCTATCATCTATATTTTGAGCAAATCAAATTATATTGATATTGTATGCAAATCGGAAATTGTACATATACGCCGCAAGCTGGACGATATATTGAACGAACTGCCACAAAAAACGTTTACTCGAATACATAATAGATTTGTTGTCAATATGCAGTATGTTGGCAGGCTTGATAATGCAAGACTTAAAGTCATATTGATTGATGGAACGGAAATAGACATCAGCCGATCATATAAGACTGCATTCTCGGAAAAATATAATATTTTCCTAAGAAATTTTTCTTAATGGGGTGAACAGAATGAGTGACTTTTTATGGAATTCTTTTGAGATTGCTGTTACACTTTGTGAACAGTTTATTATTTTTTACTTTATATGCAATTTTTTAAGGCACGATTTTAAAACACCAAGGGGCAAGATCGTTTATGTGTCTGGAAGCGTTTTAAGTACTGCTATGATAACAGCATTAAATTTTGTGACATTGTATGATTGGTGGCTGAGTGTCATCTATATCACGTTTTGGTTTGTTTTTTCTCTGATTTTTATAAGTGGTAGGGTACTTAGCAAGCTGTTAGCGGCAATACTAGCGGATGTTGTTTTGATAAGTACAAGTAATCTCGTTACTGGAATATTGTCAATTGCTTTGAAGTCAACTCCTATGCAACTTTATTCTACGCAGGGCGTGTATAGAGTTTTAGGGGTGCTTATGTGTCAAACTTTGAATTTGTTTTTATTTAGCCTTATTTTAAAATCCGTTAATAAAACCATATTAGAAATGAAAAAGAAAGAGTGGGTTTTAATAATTTCGGTTTTTTCAATATCTACATTATCGTTTGCAATCATTCAAGTTGCCTTAAACGAATCAATGTTAAGCGAGGCAACATCACTAATGCTGTTATTATCCGAAATAGGTTTGATTGCGTTAAACATAATCTGTTTATACATTATGATCTCGCTTAATCAAAGCAACCGCATCGCCGAGGAACTGAAACTAAAGGAACAGCAGCTAAAACACGATATTCAATATGCGGAAACGGTACGAAGTCAATATCAAGAAATACGTCAGATACGGCACGATATTAAGCAGCATCTTGACGCAGTTAGCGGCTTGCAACTTGAAGGTAAAATCGACGCAGCACAAAAATATATATCCGAAATTTCAAGCGGTTTAGAACGTATAGAAATGTTTATGGACGTGGGAAACGACTTTGTGAACGCCATCTTAAACTCTAAATTGAGTATTGCAAAATCTAAGGGTATAGAGGTTTTATGTAGCTCTTCAAACAAGATAGGAGGAATAAACGAGTACGATCTTTGTAATCTGATAGGAAATATGCTGGATAACGCCACCGAGGCAGCGGAGAAAACCGGTGATAACGCGGTTGTGGAGGTTTCAATTTTATCCGATAAGTATAAACTGATGATAACGGTTTCCAACTCGATATTACAGTCTGTTTTGAGCGGCAACTCGGAATTGAAGACCACCAAAAGAAAAACCTTTCTGCACGGCTTTGGAGTGAAGTCAATCAGAACGATAGCTGAAAAATACAGCGGCAGCGTGGATTTTTATGAAGAAAATCTGACTTTTTTCTGTCGCGTGATATTGGGTAAAAAGATTGAATAAAATTGCGCCGACATTCAAAGTCGGCTGACTTTTTGTCAAACTTCACTTTTTCTCGTCAAACTTCACAGAAGTATTGACAAATTGGAACTTCTTTAGTATAATTCCTTTTGAAGGGAGGTATATATGTTGATAAAACTAATTTCAAAAAAAATTTACAACTTTATGTCTCGACATATCAAGGTAGAGCCTGAACTTAAGGATGTTTACATATACGGGATTGAAATCACAGTTTCGACTTCTTTAAATGTGTGCCTTGTAATGTTCGCCGCGATTTTGTTGAAAAGTCCTTTAAGTGGTGTATGCCATTTGGGGTGCATAATTATATTGCGGTCATTTTGCGGAGGTTATCACGCAGACAGCTATTTTAAATGCAACTGTTTAATGGTTATATTTTTTGTTATATCGTATTTTGGCGGTAAACTGCTTGTTTATTTCAATTTGACGAATTTTAAACTGCTGTCAATATTTTTAATGCTCACCTTTTTGCCGATTTACGCATTTGCTCCAGTAAAGAACAAGCATAAGATTTTATCCGAGAGCAAAGCTAAAAAGTGCAGAATTCTGTCCATTATAATATATATTATTTTAAGCCTATTGGGCTTGTACTTATCCTACTTTGGTTTCTTATACGGATCAATAATAATCGTAACTTTGATTGAGATATCAGGTTCGGTTTTGTTTGAAATTTATATGCAAAGGAGGCACAACGATGAAAATACAGGAAACAGTAGCTAAGGCAATTGCCAAAGTATCCATGTTCATGGCAAAAAAGGCTTGCGGAGCTGCTTCTGGTCACGGATGGTATCAGCCTAAAGAGCCTACTATGGCGATTGAAAAGCTGAAAAAGTAATTCGGCTGGCTTCATTTAAGGTGTGAGCTGACAACGGAAACGGTGTCAGCTTTTCCTTGTACATTCAAAATATAACATAATAATAGGGATGTTTTGCAAGTCAAGTTCTTGAAAGAGGAAAAACTTTTGAAAATGAGGGAAAATATACCAAACTTCACTTTTTCTCGTCAAACTTCACAAAAGTGTTGACAATGGATTTTGAATATGCTATACTCCAAGTGAGGTCGACCAAATGGTGAAATGCGATACGAAAATGACTGATCATCATTATAGTATCCAGCAGCTACAACTATAAGAATGGTTCACTTCCATATCTTAAAAAAATGGAGGTTTTTCAAATGAAACACAAAAAATTATTCAAGTCGTTTATAGGGATTGTTATGGCGTTTAGTTTCTGCATCCCTATGAATGCATCCGCCGATAAGGTTCCGTCGCTTGAGGATATCGCTAAAACAAATGAGGTCAATGCCTCAAAGTATGCCGCAAGCTTTGTTGGTGCAGTCTATAGCAATCCCGATCTTCAGTCCGGAGATGTTCGTAGGATTTTGGACGAGAACGACCAGCTCTCTGGATACTGCGTTGATATTGTTGATGACGGCACTCCTAACGGATATGTTGTTATAAAGTTCTCTGACAACCAGCCTGTTGTTTCGGAATTCTGCGTAGAGCCTAACGTAAAAAATCCCTATGACAGCATTCTGGAGCGTATGGATGTTTCAGTGGGCACAGATGTTCTGTATAGCTTTGAGCCGTATGACTATCAGGTATATCTTCCCCAGGAGAATATTCTTGTTGGCTATGAGGGGGAAGCAGAAAAACTGTCACAGTCCTTTGCTGATTACAAGGAGCAGGTAAGGGAACGCAATATTGAAGTATCTGCAGCACTTGCTTCACGACAGACGTCTTCCTGTACAACAGAAGGCTTGCCAAGTGATGGGGATGCAAGAAAAGCAGTAAACTACTCTTCCCTTGATGGATGGTCTGTGATTTCCGACAGCTATACAGGCACACTTAAATCACGAGCAAATCTTTCAAACAATAGCTCTGGTTCGTTTACGTTCTATTCCCAGAACGATATAACAAGTGGCGGCAGGACATATGCTTGCTCTGTTACTGCGTTGTGCAATATGATGAAGTACTTAAGGGATTATAGGGGTTTTACGAAAATCAGTTCATCCTTATCGACCCTTTACAGTAAACTCTGGTCACTTGCTGGAACCAGCTCTTCTGGAAGCACATCGAATGGATCAGAGGCACCTGCTGCGAAATCTTATCTGCAAGATTTAGGGTATAGCGCCTCTTATGGCAAATATCTATTTGATTGGTATAGCGACTTTACCCGCGATATTAATGCCAACAAGCCTATATTAATGTCTTATGGTGCGGATTTTGGTGGTTCCGAAGGTGGGCATTGTGTCTTCGTTGTTGGATATGTTGAAACATCTGATTACCAATATCTGAGGGTTGCCGATGGCTGGAACCGTACTCCGAGATACCTTAACTATAATGGGTACAACTACACTCGCCGTGACGGCTGGGCATTCAGTGTATCGTAACGGTACATTGCTTTGGGTACTAATACGTGGTTTCATTTGGGAAGCAGCGATGATTTCTCTGCTTTATTTGGAAAACCAATATCAAAAATAAGACTAAGACAGTCGATCGACTCAATACAATGGGTTGTATTTTGTGATGTTGATCTTACCACCAAGTGGATAAATTACTTAAAAACACTTCAAGTTAGGCAATTGCCACTGTTAAATTACCAGAACAAGATTAATGGCGGTGTTGGACGAGTTGTTGATATACAGCTTGATGATTCGATTTATACGTTTATTTTTACTGATATGGCACACCTAATGTATAACAATCATATCTACGAGATAAAGGGTGAATTGAATTGTCCGTTTGATGAAACATACTCTACGGCTATTAATCGCAATGGGATTGTAACTCCTTGGGGTTAGCACTTTGACTTTAGCGAATGTGAAATTATAGGGAGGCGTAGGGAAATCAACATTTTTATGTTTCCTCCGCCTCCCGAAGCATTTTTCCCCTATCCTATGGGGGTTATCAGAATAACAGTGCGAAATTGGTTCTGAGTATATGAATAAAACAACTAAGTTGTAGAGAAGTATGAGAACCTGCCTTTATACTTATTTTTTGCCAAACTTCACATTTTCTCGTTAAACTTCACAGAAAGGTTGACAGAATGATTTGTAAGTGCTATAATGATAAAAACGATACAATGAAATAGCCCAATTACAGCAAGGGGCAGTATATTAACTGAAAGGTGTTATCGATTATGAAAAAGCAAGCAATTCTCTTAATCTCAATTCTTCTGGCAACTGTTTTGACAGCTTGTAGCGGCTCGCGAGAACAGAGCAGCTCTAATTCGGATCAAGGCAATTCTAATTCCGAAAGTTCCACTATTGGCAAAATCACTTACAAAGGTGCGACCTCCGGAGAAACATTTTTTATAGGTCTTGACGGTAAACCAATTGACGTTTCTGAAATCACCGCTCTTACCAATAAAAAATATGAACCAACTGCTGTTCTCGACAAAGAAAATTTTAGCAGAGCTGAGTGCAACGGTTTTGCTTATGCCTTTGAACCTAACATAATGTTTGAGGAAAAAAGTAATCCAGAATTGTTTGCCAACGGTTTTTATGTCGGCGAAGAAACTCAGCCAGTTTCGGATTATGTGAAAGTTAGTGTCGGCGACAAATTTAACGGATTGACCGTTAAATCTGCACGGACAGTATTTAGTATGCTTAACACTGATATTGACGAGGAGTATTATTATGAGGGTGGTGAAATTGAATTCGATGGTGACATAACGTTAAATGGTTGGATAATTATACCAGAGGTTGATGAGAAGTATCCTGATGTAGTTTTAGATATATTATTTTATTGTGACCGTGACAATAAATTGCCATTATCCCCCTTGTTCTTGTGTAACGAAAAAAACGGTTATTATCATATACCCGTAGAGGCTACAAAAATATACACCGACATACCCGAAGTATCTCTTGGAAAATATCCCGATTATAACATTGACTTTCACGGTCTGAAAGAGGGTGATACTTGGGTAAAGGTGGAGATAACCGTAACCGACGTTAAAATGGTATGCGGAATACAAGGCGATGCGGGGCACGTCACAGCGACTTTGAGCGATATAACTCCATTATAATTTTGTTTGTTGTTATAAAAGAAAGCTGACAGCACTACGGCTGTCAGCTTTCTTATATTATTTAACAAAACTTGCAGTATCAAGACTTTTGTCCTGTTCCCTCCGCGCCCTAACAAGGTTATCAATGTAATTCCCCTCAACGATATTCTCATAAGCCGTTATCAGATCGGACACACGTTTCTGTTTTAACTGATCATCAGGTAATTCGTCCTTGATAGATTTCATTTCGGCTTGGAGATGCTCCAAACGTTTCTCCAGATCGGAAAGATCGTCCTCGGATTTTGCGCCGTACTTGTTTGCAATCTCACACGCCGCCGCCAGCTTAACTTGCTCCATTGTATCACGCGGTTTGGAATTTACCCCGACCGAAAACAAATGCCGCAGTTGGGATATATCGGATTTAAGCGTAGGTATCTCGTCAGACAAACTTTTCAGCTTTGCGTTTTTTTCATCAATGCCGCGCTTGAGTTCCTCGGCTTTTACATACATCTGCTCACTCAATGTGAAGTGAAAGTCGCGTATGGTGCGGAGCTGTTCCGAAAGGTGGTCTATCTCCGCGTCGTTCTGGAATGTGTAGATTTTCTTGGGGTCAAGTTTGCGGGGCGTGATTGTGAATTTCTTGACCTCAATCACCAAATCCATAATGGCAATGTGGAATTTCCTCTCAATTGTGCTTGCCGTTTGGAATTTCTCCCGGACAGCGTTCGGGAATTTATCGCGGTCGGCTATTCGGCGTTCAAGATTTTTCGGGAGGTATTCCTCGCCCAAAGATTTCAGACGAACAAAACGCTCCGCGTATGTCGGCTTGACCGCGAGATGTTTCCCATTCTTGATTTGATAACTGCGCTCACGCAGTTTATTATAGAGATCGTCAAGATTTTGTGAGCAGTAGACAAGGCGGTCGATTTCCAGCTTGATTTGATCTCTGATACTCTCGGCTCTGATCGGGCGAAAAGACGCGGCAATAGCGGCGGCGGTTTTCTCCGCGTAATCGGGGATATGGAGCGTGTAGCTTTCCTCGACAAACGGTATGTTAATTTTGGATAGCTCAGCGGCAACAAACTGTAATTTGTCCTCGGAAAAAATATCGAACGGCACGAATTTTGCGCCGATTTTCTCCGAAAGCGCGGAAATGCTCTCATCGCGTTTTTGTATCTCCGAGCGCAGAAAATCATTTTGGTTGTTTATTAGTTCTACCTCATCGGGAGTAAGGTCGGCGGGATTTTTCTTTTTCAGCTCGTTTATGTGCGAGTTGATGTTGCGGATTTTCTGCTGCTTGTCCGCAAAATCCTTGTACTCATCAATTGTCAAATGTGAGCGGCGAACGTTTTTAACCTCGCGGCTCAAATCGTGCTTGTGAAGAATATCTGTCATCACACCGCGCTCCTGTTCTTCCCAAGCCGCCCATTCGTTCTGAAATCTGTTCGCCGAGGTAAATCCCTGTTCCCGTAAGGCGTTCTTCAGCGATACCTTGACGGCAGGACCGCGAGTTAGCTTATAGGCAACGGGAACAAAATCTATGTGCAAGTGCGGAGTAGCTTCGTCAAGGTGCATAACGGCGTTTACTATCTTGAGGTTGGGATTTCTTTTTTCAAAGCCGCGCATATAATTATCCAAAAGCAGCTTTGCCTGTTCCCATTTTCCCGACTTCAAGCCGCACGTTTCCATATCGCCGAATTGCACGATCACCTCATAAAACGGCTTTAACCGCGCGTCTTTTTTTATATGCTCGTAGTAGTCGGGAATTTTGCGATCCGCTCTTGTCTGCTTTGCATTGTATTCCTCTATCGCACGTCCGAACAGTTCAGCGTACATCTCCCGAATATCGCGCCGAACGTAGCAGACGTTATCGGAAATCCGCGCCGCGTCCACGTTGTTGGCGATAAATTCACGGTTGTTGTGTTCGATTACCCCGTCATCGAGGCGAAAGGAAATCGAAAGGCTTTTAGACTTTTGTCCGCTCATAGTTGTACCTCCTATTGTTGAGTTCACCGCGTTTTGCTTGGCGGCGGAGCTGATTTTATAAGATTTCGTAACGCTAATTTTTCAAGGCTTGTCAATCGGGCTATACTCAATAGCTTGATTGACAGGCTGCGCCTATCAATCAAGCATTGAGTTAGGGGAAATCCCCTAAAACCCCTATGCCCTCGATTTAAAAAATCGCGGCAAAATCACAAGTTCCGAAACGTAACTTGCTATGAAAATTCGCGCAAAATGCGCCGAGTTTTCAAGATTTATCCTTGCAATTCATCAGCAAAGCTGAAAAGGAATTTATGTTTTGCCGCTTTTTATCGACGAGAATGTTTTGACATTGCCGGAGATTTGACCTCATTTATCGGCGCGGCGTGATTTTCAGTTTGGGATTTTTGTGCCGCGATCTCCCTATTGTGCGTTATAAGCTGGAGCAGCTCGTTGAAGTCCTTGACATTGTTTTCGGATAAAATTCTGTTGCAAGGTATCAGGCGATTATCGGCGGTAAATTTGATGCCTGCCTCATCGTTATCCACACAGGAATATAACGCAAAACCTTTGTCGGATAACAATTTTAAGCTGTTCGGTTTTAAGCCCGCCATAGATACGAGAACAGAATTTTGTATCTTGTCTTGCTTGGCAAGCATTTTGAACGACAACAGATCTATCGCGCTTTCAAAGACATAGGCTCTGTTTGGTTCACCGATTTTAAAAGAGAATACGCTGTCAGCCGTTCCTGTTGCAACTCCCTTAAAGCGCTTGTATGTATTCGTGCCTTGTATTTCCGCGCCTACGATTTGACCGTTATCGTCCTTATGTACAAATACGGCGTTTCCGCGTTTATCTTGATATAACAGACCCTCACGCGCCAATGCCTCTACAAGTTTGCTGTCGATCTTCCGCGTCTGGCACAGATAAGCAAACACATTACTCATAGTATCGGCGCGGTCGGGCAGAGATAACTCGCGTTTTACTCTCGGCGGCGATGTGTGCTGATCGTAAACTGCCGAGCGGACGGGCGAACAGCCCAACAACTCGCTAACCGCCGTTTTCCAATCCATACCCAGCATCTCAACAAGGCAGTTGACGGCGTTTCTGCCACCGTTTTTGCTGCTCTTTGAAAAACAGTACCATTCGTTGGTATCGGCGTTTATATAAAAGCCGCCAAAGCCCTTAACGTGAAGTTCGTTGCGCCGCAGCTCACAATCATAGCCGTTCTTTTGAAAATACTCGGCGAGATTTGCGCTCCTTGCCGCCGCAAGCTGTTCATCTGTAAATCCGTAACTCATAACAAAATCCTCCCTAAAAAAATTGCCCCCACCGAAAACTATCGGTGGGAGCATATAAGCTAAATGCGATCAACGCTTACCGTGCGGGGGCGGCTTTGGTCTGCCGCGGTCGTTATCGGGAGCGTCGTGTTCGGGGTTTCCGTGTTCCTCGTCCTCATCGTCGTTCATAATAACTTCGTCCGTTTTTCCGACTTCAAGTTCAAGGTTCAGTTGGTCGAGCCGCTTTGTTTTCGTTTCAAGCTCCTCGGCGTGTTCAAACGGTTTGCCCTTGTTTTCTGTTGCGGCTTGCAAATCCTTTTTCGCGGTTTCAAGGCGATTTTCCAAATTCGCTAACTTTCTGCCTATACCGTCGTTGACGAGATTTTCAAGGCGAGTGATGTTGCCTATATCGCCCTTAATATCCATATCCGTCGTGTAAGTGATACCGTGCCGCACGGCGATCTCCGTCTGCGTACCGCCAAAAGCGTTGTGTCCTCTTTCGACCGCCAGCTCAAAACCGCGGAAAGTTCCGATGGGCTGATGTATCGTTCCGTTGCTGTTCGCCATAAACTCGACCGCCGCTTGACGTAGCGCCTCTCCTGCGGCTTTGCGCTCGGTGTAGGTCTTGCCCTTAATCTCAATTGAGAATGTTTCCGTTGTAATCGGGTGGAGAGCCGCAAACTCCACATCACTTTTTGCCGCCGCTATGCTATGGTCGAGATTTTTTATGTTGATCTCCGCGTCCTTAATAACATCATCAAGCCTGTACTGCTCGTTGTAATGCTCGTTTTCAAGCATCTTCAAACGGGCAACATCTGTATCGAGTTCAATCTTTTCCTTAATGCGAGGATCACCCGTTGCCAACGCCTGCATTTCCGTGTAGTTCAAGACCATATCGTCCACGTCCTCGCACGAACGAGCCGAGCTTTCGCCGTTCATCAACTGCGAGATGAATTTCTGCTTTGTAACGATAATATTCATCATATAGGCATCAAATGTATCTGTCGTGACGTAATTGTAAACGCCGACAACACCATTTTCATTGCCTTGACGAATGATACGACCAAGACGTTGCTCCAGATCAGACGGTTTCCACGGAATATCGAGGTTGTGGAGTGCAACAAGTTTGTTCTGGATATTTGCGCCCGTGCCGAGTTTGGAGGTGGACGCTATCACTATGCGCTTTGTACCAGCACGGAGTTGAGCGCGCATTTCGTTTTGTTGCTTTTGATTGTTTGCATCGCCCGCAAAGCATATCTCATCACGCGGTATGCCACGTCTAATAAGTTCCGCTTTGATGTAGTTATAGACAGAGAATTTACCCTCGTCCTCTTGCTTGATTTTCGGCTTTTTGTTTTTGCTTTTACCCTTGCCTTTGCTTTCTTCTTCCTGTTCTTCCTGTTCGTTATCGCCTTGTACGGCAATATCGCAGAAAATAGCTTGTACGCCCTTTTGAGCCTTTGTGTTCGTGTATATCTCTACTACCTTGTCGATACACATATTGACCTTGCTGTCAGGGTAGTTCTCCGCATCGGGATTTAAGCATCTAGCGTCCAAGCCAAGCAGACGAGCCTCGCCCGTTATTTTAAGCATATTGTCCACGTTAGGCTCAACAGCACCGTTATGCACCGCCTCGGAACGTATAGCCAACTCTTTCATATATGCTTTTTGGAAATCGTTGGGGTGGGCGACTAAGGTCTGCGGCTTGCCGCCCTCGATTTCGGGTACGGGTAAGTTTAACATATCCGCTGTCCGAACGTCCGCAAACTCCTTGTACATTGACATCAGTTCGGGCAAATTGTTGAATTTCGCAAATCGCTTTTTGGTGCGGTATCCGTCACCCGCGGGCTTTAGCTCCGCTTTGGAAACGACTTCGCCAAATGTGCTTGCCCAATCATCAAATGTCTGTAAACCCGATTGCCACAACAGCGACGGACGGAGGTATCTTGTCATAATGTACAACTCCGTCATAGAATTCGATACGGGTGTGCCGATTGCAGGACAGCAACAAAAACGACAAAGCCGATTATAGAGCCGTTCCTAAACAACAGCCCCTTACCGAGA
>CANQKW010000035.1 GCA_947624555.1 uncultured Clostridia bacterium | reverse complement strand
CTTCAAAAAACTTTTTGACGTGGGGCGTCGCCCCACAAGACCGCACCGCAGGTGCGGCACTTCTTACTATTCACTATTCACTATACACTGTAAACTGCTAACGGACTCTTCAAAAAACTTTTTTCGATTACTCACTGTATAATTTCCCGTTATTATTTAAATCCGTATAACGACACCTGCTCAAATCCGTCGAGAAGTTCATTCGACATATCAAACGCCATATCAACGCCCCTCGCCACGCACTCAATCGGTCTGTCAGCTATAAAGCACGGCGCTCCCACTTTATCCGTGATAAGCTCCGCAAGTCCGCCCAGCATCGCTCCTCCGCCTGTAAGCAAAATTCCGCTCGAAAGTATATCTCCCACCAACTCGGGCGGCGTCGATTCAAGCGTCAGCTTTACCTGCTCCACTATCTCCATAGCGTTATCGTGCAAAGCCTCATACATATCTATATCGGATATCTCAACGCTTTCGGGCAGACCTTTGAGCAAATGCCTTCCACGAACAGTCATTTTCTTCTCGCCCTTAGGATTATACACGTTTGCAATTTCCATTTTAGCCTTTTCGGCAGTTTTTTCACCGATAAGCACCTTATACTTCTGTGTAATATGTCGTATTATTGCAGCGTCCATTTTATTTCCTGCCATTTTTACCGAACGTGACTGCACAATACCGTTAAACGAAACAATAGCCACGTCCGAAGTGCCGCCGCCTATATCCACTACCATTGTGCCGTTGGGCTTAGAGATGTCGATACCTGCACCGATAAGAGCAGCGATAGGCTCTTCGATAAGGTATACCTTTCTTGCACCTGCGGAAACTGCTGCCTCTACCACGGCTCTTCTTTCAACGTCCGTGACAGAGCTTGGCACGCACAGCACAACTCTCGGTTTTACCATAAATCCGCCGTTTACAATATTGATAAACTCCTTTATCATAGCCTGCGTCATATCATTATCCGAAATAACGCCGTCCTTTAGCGGACGTACAGCCACGATATATTCGGGTGTTCTGCCCAACATTTTGTATGCCTCTGATCCGACTGCTACTACCGCTTTTTTCTTGCGGTCATATGCAACGACCGACGGCTCGTTAAGCACGATACCCTTTCCCGAAATTGTAATTATAATATTAGCTGTTCCTAAATCTATTCCTATATCAAGCGACATTTTTATACACTCCGTATTTTCTGTGCAATTTTCAACATTTTGTTGCAACTTTGTTCATTATTTATCGTGAAAAACGCGTTTTCTTGAACCTATCAGTTCACGTATCATTGCTGTCTGCACGATTTTTTTCATCGGTTCTACCTTTCCGTACAGCTCACGGGAGCGGATACCGATTTTTCCTTTGCTTATTCTTGCGTAGCGTGCGGGCACTTTTCCGATTATTATGCCCGAAAAGACCTCTACGCATTTCTCACAGGAGCAGGCGTTAAACCTGTCCAAAATCTGCGGTGCCTCGTATCTTATTGCGAGTTCGGTTATATTTACGACCTCGCTGTCCTCAGGGTCAAAGCTGTCGTCCCTGACTTCCCTTTTCAACATTCTTGAAAGCGGTTCTCTGCCCTTGAGCTGACCGGGAATACGGCTTTTTCCTGCGACGATAACGGGATTTTTCCCCTTGATAGGCTCTACAAGTTTCATTACCTGAGGCGTTTTACAGCTTGAACGGCTCTCGTCTTTTTTCTTTTCGTGAGCAGCTTTTACTGTTTTTTTCTCAGACTTTGACGCATTTGTCCCGGTTTTTTTCGGAAGAGGCTTTTTCTTCGTTTCTTCGGGACTTTTTTTCCCTGTTTTCGGGGAACTACCCATATTTTTTGAACAACCGACATTTTTTGCCATTCGACAGCACCCTTACTAAAACCGACCTTTACCTGCTTAGCAGGGTCAGGACAGCTTAAACTCAAATTCATTTACCCTGCTTTCGGGGTAAAGACAAACTTACTTCTTCTTATTATGAGGTTCAATTATCTCTTTTATGAATGCTTTGAACTCTGCTGCCGCTTTTGACTTCGGGGAATATGTGATTATGCTCTCCCCGTGAGCAGGCGCCTCTGCTATTGATACGCTGGAGCTTATTTTGGTCTTGAAAATCGTCGTTTCAAGCTGTCCTGCGATCATCTCAGCAAGCTCTTCCACCTCTTTTGTGAGAGTATAGCGGTTATTGTACTTATTAAGCAAAATTCCTCTTACGCAAAGCGACTTATTGTAATAACGCTTTACCGCAAAAATCGTCTGTTTAAGCTGTGCAATTCCCTGAAGAGAAAGAATTTCGCAGAGCATCGGTATCACAAGCTCGTCCGACGCCGTATAAGCGTTGATCGTAAGAACCGACAGCGCAGGCGGCGTATCGAGGATTATATAGTCGTAATCCTTTTTGATATAGTTAAGCTGTTCTCTCAGTACATATTCTCTGCCGACACCTGTCATTTCAAGCTCCAGACCCGACAAAAGTATATTCGAGGGAGCAACGTCACAATGCTCTCCGTGAATAATAGCGTCGTCAATATCGCAGTTATCCTTCAGCACGTCGTAAATGGTATAGTTATCCTCCACCTCAACGCCCAGGCTGAAACCTAAATTGCCCTGCGGGTCAAGGTCTACCGCAAGCACCTTATATCCTAACTCTGCAAGACCGCCGCAAAGCGCAGCGCAGGTCGTGGTTTTTCCGACGCCGCCCTTTTGATTTGTAACCGCAATTATCTTCGCCAAAGCAACAGACCTCCACTTTAAAATACCTATGCGGCGTCAGACAACGTTTTTACGCTGCAAAACGCCGCATTTTTTACAGTAACCGCCCGATCAATATCCTTCGGGGTCTACATACTCGCCTGACTCGCTGTCCTCGGGCATATAAACGTGATAGTTGGTCTTACCGTTCTTCTTAACGAAATACATTGCCGTATCGGAGAAGGAGATAAGCTCGTTTACGTCCTGCGTATGGAGCGGACAGTACGATATACCTATTGAAACTCTTACGTTGATAAGCATTCCGTCTGCTGTGGTATAGCCGACATAAAGCTCGTCGATAATATCCATAGCGATCTGTTCAAGATTTTCAATATCGTCGGGGTCGGTATAGCAGAGCACGAACTCATCGCCGCCGAAACGTCCTGCGAAACCACCCTTATTGTCGACCTTTTTGCGGATATTATCGGCAACAAATCTTATAACCTCGTCGCCTACCGAATGTCCGTAACGGTCATTGATAAACTTAAAGTCGTCGACGTCGATAAACATCGTCGCAACCTTTTTGCCGCCTCTTCTATCGAGAGCCTGGGTAAGATTTCTGATGAACGTGCTGCGGTTATAAAGCTGTGAAAGGAAGTCGATAGACGCACGCTCGGAAAGCTGCATTTCAGCCTTTTTCTCGTTATCAATATCGGTAAGTACGCCGATAACTCTCAGCGGTTCGCCGACACGGTCTGTTATGCAGTTTGCACGGAAGGAAACCCACACCTTTGCGCCGCTCTTCGAGGTGAGCTGATACTGTGTATTATAACCCTTCTGCGTCTTTAACATCATACTGATGTCGCGCTTGTACTTATCTGCGTCCTCTTCGCTCATAAGGCTGTCGAGGAAACGTCCGTTCGAGAGAGTAGCCACATCGGGCTTGATATCGAACTTCTGGAGCATATTATCCGAAACGTACATTGTTTCCTTGTGGAAATCCCACTCGAAAAGCATATTATCGGAAAGATTTGCAATCGTGCGGTAACGGTCGCTGTTTATCTTTACCTCGTCAAGGAACTCGTTGAATGAAGTCTGGATAACGCCCAGCTCGCTTTTTGCCTCTTTTTTCTTAACGTTGAAACGAGTAGAGGTAAGACCGCCCTCGCTGTTGATGCCGTCGATAGTCTTGAGTACTTCGTGAATATCCTTAACGTATTCATTGACGATAACGAAAGCTATCACGCACATAACAAGGCACGCTGCTGCGAGAATTATCAGGGGCATAAGGGGAGAATAAGACGTGCTGAAAACCGAACTGTCGCACACGCTGAGCCATCTCCAGCTTGTAACGTTGGGGATAATGCCGCTGACGAAATTAAGATTTCCTGCTTTTCCGCTTACTATATTATCGGTAGAGGACGCATTTACCTCGTTCGAGAAAATTTCATCTCTCTTTCCTGCGATTGCACTGTCAAGCTGACCCGACAGCATAACCGAACCGTCGCCGTTGAAATTTATGGAATTTCCCGTGCTGTCGATAAGGGAAAGTCTTGCCCCATCATTGAGAAATCTTCCGCTTACAGCGTCAACAAGAGCGCTGTCCGCAGACGGAGAAATGATTATGCAGACATATCCTACTTTAGAAGAGCCTTCTTTGACCTCGTGTGAAACAAAGAACGAGTCGGGGTATTTATTCCACGAGCAGAGGGGCGAAACAGTGGGCATATCCGTCTCAAAATGCTCAAACGTACCGTTTACAGCGCCTGACGAAGAGGTAATTACCGTACCTTGTGTATTCAGCACAAGAGTATCAACCACATCGGGGTTATTTTCGGCATATGCTTTTATGATATTTGTCGTGCTGTCGGTGCTTGTTTTTGCCGTTTCCACGACGCTGTCCATTTTAGCGATAGCCGCTGCCTCTCCGATATAGCCGTCGAAGAGCGTTCCCACAGTACCTGCCTTAGCGAGCGATACCGTGCGGAACTCTGCGTCCTTGGCGGCATTGCTGTAATTGGCAGTGGAAAGCGTTCCTACAATTCCCAAAATAATTGCGGGAACAAAAGCGAAGATGGCCAATACGATTATCAGTCCATACTTCATAGTTGATTTTTTCATCGTTCTTCCCCCTGAGTAATTAGAATATATTTAAATTTTCCGTGCCAAGGACACGGTTTATCGGGGCTTTGCCCCGAACCCCTGTTTACAGTTTACAGTGAATAGTGCACAGCGAATAGCAAAGCGCTATATTCCTTAGCAGCTTTATTCTTCTTTTTCGGCGTCCAGACGGCGCTGCTCTGACTGAGATTTCAAAATATACCTGCCTATCGTGTCCTCCTGAGCACCCGTAAGAGTATCAAACGCACAGCCGTAGCCTTTTATGCTGCCGTCAGCCTCTCGCTGGACCCTCAGCACCTTTACCGCCGCATTGAGCGGACAATCCTTGAACAAATCTATATCCGCACAGACAGTATCGCCTGCCATAAACTCCTCCTCGCAGGAGAAGAAAATTCCGCCTACGTTTATATCCCGAACAATTATTTCGGGCGGGTCGTCAAATCTTACCGTTTTTTCGTCCCTGATATAGAAAAGCACTCTGCCTTTCTCGTTCGTCTTTATCTTGAAAAATCTCCGCCGCTCTTTAAGGAGCTGCATATCGTCATTACACAGAATTTTTATGTTCAGCTGAGTATCGATCGACACCGCAACTGCGCCCGTGTACATTATTCTGTCGTTTGTCTTTGTGGTAGTAACGACAGAAACTATCGAATTATATTCCAAATCGGGAAGATTTCTTCCCTTGATGATTACTATGCTGTCCCCGTCGTCCATATTTTTCGGAAGAATGAAATTCTTCTCCGACGTAACTATAATTTTTCCCTTATCGTCCAGCACTTCTACCCTTATAACTTTACCGCCGAGAAACAATCGCATCAAACCCTTTTATATGTATTATTTATTGTGTCTGCGAAAACCCACAATACCGCAAAATAATCCTTCTACCATTATACATTATTACCGATAATAAATCAAGGGTTATTGCAAATTTTCTAAAATTTTCACAGTTTTAAACGCTGTTTTTTGGTGATTTTTCAAACGACAATGTCTGCAACTGTGTTTCATAGGAATAATCTGTTTATATCGTCGGGCAGTGGGCTTGTAAAGCTTTTAAGCTTGCCGGAAAAAGGTTCTTCAAACTCCAGTCTGCCGCAATGGAGAGCTTGTCGGCTTATTTCGCTGCAATCGCCGCCGTACAAATCATCTCCCAAAAGCGGACAGCCGATATGTGAAAAATGCACCCGTATCTGATGCGTTCTTCCCGTGACCAGCGTGATCTCCAGAAGAGTTTTCCCGTTTTTCACAAGAACAGGCTTATAGAGAGTGACGGCTTTTGCTCCGTCGGAACGTACTTCCCTCTTGATAATGCTGTCGTCTGTCCTGCCTATCGGCAAATCTATCCTGCCCTGCTCCTTGACAACTCCCGAAACGGCGGCGTAATAGACCTTTTTTGCCGTTTTTGAGAGAGCAAGCGCCGCCGCAGAATTTTTCGCACACAAAACAAGCCCCGAAGTGTAATTATCCAGCCGGTAAATCGGACGAAATGCTCTGTCGGGATAAATCGACGCAAAATAATTCCCCAAAGTGCCTGTCCTGTGGCGTATTGACGGGTGAACGGGCACTCCTGCGGACTTGTCAAAGACGATATAATCCTCGCCCTCGCCTGCAACGACTGCTTTCACGGAAAAATCAGGTTCAAGAGGCACGCCGTCCTCGGCGATAACAACTTCTATTTCCTCGCCCGAAAAGACCTTATCGACGGTTCTGAGAACAGCTCCGTTTCTTTTGAGGGAAAAGCTGTTCTTCAGCGAATTTATCGAACGCCGTGAAAAACCGCACTTTTTCAGAAAGCTGAGTGCGGTCATTCCGTTTTCGGTTTCGCCGACAGTAAAGCGTACTGTTCTCACTTGGTAAGAGCCAGCTTTTTAAGTGCGCTGTCCTCTGTAAACGTCATCACATTCTGTACGAAAAGCGCCTGGTCGTAATCGCTGACGTTGATGAAATTATTAAGGCTTGTGTTGATATAGCGCATATCTATCATTGTTATCCTGCTGTAATGCTTTGCCAGGAACGGCACGAGAGAGTGCGCATAGCTGTCCTTTATTACAAGCAGGCTCTTTCCGTTTTCGACGTCGGTTTTTATGTCGACGATAGGCACATTACTGCCCGTAAAGGACGAATACTTATCCTTTACATTGAGAAATTCACGTACATAAAGGCTGTCATATTCGGTCGTCTTTGTACCGTCAATACAGGTCATTTTTACAGCAGGGTCTCCGTCTGCAAAGTGGTAATAGTCGATCGTGTCCGCAGGAACTCTGCTGTCAAGGGTTTTTGAGTAAAGCGTTCCCCTGAAATCCGTGCTTACCGTTTCCACGTTGAAGGAATTTATCCCGTACGGCGTATAGCCCATAGCTTTCGCCGCCGAACAGTATGCATAATATGCGCCCAAACTCGTCCAGTGGTGGTCGGTTCTGTAGTAGATATACTCGTTTTTATGCTCCGAGAGGTAAGAAAGCGTGTCAATGGCAGTTACCTTTTCAAGCTGAGAATAACACTCTTCTATAAACTCTTTTTCGCTTAAAAGACCCGCATATGACGGAAGTTTTTCCTTGTACATCTCCTGCGAGGTAGGCGAAAGCATAAACGACATCGGTATATCGGGAAAACGCTCTGCAAAGCTCTCCACAGCCGCAAGAGATTTTGCCGTTTCTTCCTTGTTGTACTCGCGGAAAGCCTGTATCATCTGATTATCGACGGTATAAACGCCGTTTATCTCCTGTTTTCCCGAAAGTCTTGAAAGAGTATTCGCTGCCTCGACCCACAAATCGCGTCCCACAAGGTGGTCGGAAAAATAGGTCTCGAAATCGTCCATAAAGCTGTTTTCCTCACGCTCAACAAGGTAATTCCACTTTATTGCGCCGAAAAATCCGTCCGTTTCCAGCTTTCTCTCGTCAATAAGAGAAGGAAATTCCGCAAGATCCCGGTTTTCATTCTCGCTGCTTTCCTTTTTGGGAAGAACGGTCGTTGAAATCGAAATTCCCAGCACAATGAACGCAAACAGTCCTATGGAGAGCTTTTCGGGCGTAAAACTGAATTTTTTCATACTCTGCCTCCCCTCAGAAATTAAAGTAAAGGAACGGATTGTACGAGCTTGTTGCGATAAAAGCTACGCTTGCAAGCATTACTCCGCTCTGAAGAACGGGCATTCCGTACATAACCCATTTGGGGGCTTTTTCCTTGACGGTTTCGTAGAGCCGTTTGAGCAGATCCGTACTGCCCACGATGCACAAAGCGAAAATAACGCTGTAATTCACAAAGGAATTTATTGCAAAATTGTCGATACCTGTGCCGTTTGCACCGAACATTGCTCCTATATAGGTGAAAATTTGTGAGAATATCGTACCGAAATCCGTTATTCTGGGGTCAACGCCTTCAAAGATGACAAAGCTTATCACTACCAGAACAAACGTGTACAGCCAACTGAAAAAATCGGGTATTTTTTCGAGGATTTTTCCCAGAAACAGACGCTCAAGGACAATCAGTATGCCGAAAAACGTTCCCCAAAGCATAAAATTCCAGGCTGCGCCGTGCCATACGCCCGTCAGCGCCCATACAATGAGGATATTTATTACCGTTCTAACCTTGCCCTTGCGGTTTCCGCCGAGGGGGATATAAACATAGCTCTTAAACCAGTTGCCGAGCGTCATATGCCACCGCCGCCAGAATTCCGAGATACTTTTCGACTGAAACGGATAGTTGAAGTTTTCGGGGAAATTAAATCCCATCATTTTGCCCAGACCTATCGCCATATCCGAATAGCCCGAAAAGTCAAAATAGATCTGAAATGTAAACGCCAGAATACCGAGCCAAGCCGTTCCTGCGGAAAGCGTCGAGTAATCGAGCGCTTTTACCTGCGTCCACAGCGCACCTATGTTGTTGGCGATAAGCACTTTTTTTCCAAGACCGACTATAAATCTTGAAATTCCCGATGCGAGCATACTTTCGGTGACTTTTCTGTCATCTATCTCGTTTTGAATATCCTCATAGCGGACGATAGGTCCTGCGACGATCTGCGGAAAAAGCGTAACGAACGCAATAAAGCTCACGGCGTTTTTCTGCACCTTGATATTTCTTCTATAGAGGTCGATAGTATAGCTCATCGACTGGAACGTGAAAAAGCTTATTCCTATCGGCAGCGGCAGTCCGGGATTGGGTATAGTCCAGCCGAACCAGCCGTTGAGAGAATTGATGATAAATCCCAGGTACTTGAACGTTCCAAGAAGTCCCAAATTCATCACGAGCGAAACGATAAGACAGATAAATCTTATTTTCGGCTTATCGTCATACTTTGCGATAATTCTTCCTGCCGTATAGTCTATGAACGTAGAAAGTATCATAGCGAAAACGTATATCGGCTCTCCCCATGAATAGAAAATCAGACCGCTTATCAGTATAACGATGTTCTTGAACCTCTTTGGCACAAGATAATAGATTAAAAGCGTTACGGGAAGAAAGAAAAAGAACAGAAATGTAAGGCTTGAAAAGACCATTATTTTCCCCTTTCGGACATTATTTTGAAAAATTCCTCTGCGGAATACATAGAATTGATTATCTCCAGAAACAGGTTTGCGGAAAGCTTTTCGGGCAACCCTAAAGAGCGCTGGAGAGCTTTTCTCTTCTGCGAGGAGCTTTCGCCGCCGATAAGCCCCAGTTCCAGTAAATCCGCTTTGGTGACGGGAGTTTTTTCGGCAGTATTTTCTTCGGCGAAAACGCCTGCCTTGCGAAAAGCGTCCAGCAGAATATCCGAGGGCATTGCCTCAACGCCCAAAAGACCTTCCTTTGAAGGCTCTGCCTTGCGCTTTTCCTTGCCCCGAATATCGGGGATATAGACGTTTATGACTTCGCACCCCTGCGTTATCTGCCGTATGCGTGTGCGTATGCGAAATCCCGAAGTATCGCTGTCCGTGAGTATCACTATCCCGTTTTTCTCGGCAAGAGAGCGTATAAGGCAAGCCGTTTCGGCGTCTTTGAACACCGAAAATCCCCCCACGGGAACGATAACCGTATCAACCAGCGAGGAAAGACGCATTTTATCGTATTTCCCCTCTACTATTATTGCCTGTTTCAGCTTGATTTTACTCATAATTCAATGCCGCAAAAGCGAAATTTCCGCAATACACTTTTCCGTGAGAATTCTCCTGTCGGCTCTTGAGGAATTAAGCAGCCTGTTTGTTTCGTACATAACGCAAATACAGTCCGCAAGATACCTGAGAGAGAGCTTTCCTGCCTTTGCGAAAGCGTTTCTCATCGCAAAAGACCTGTTTGGAGGATAATTAAGCATAGCCGCAGCCTCTGTGCTGTTTTTTCCTGCCAGAAGAGCGAGTTTTGCTCTGTACAAATCGGTAAAATACCCCGACATCACCGCAAAGACAGAGTGCGGCTCATAGCCTTGTATTATAAGCTCATTGAGGATCTCATAGGCTTTGTCCGTCTGTCCTGCAAAAATAGCGTCCGACAGGGTGTAGATACCTGCGTCGACACGTTTTGGCACAAGCGCCTCGATATCCTCCCGTGTGATTTCGCCGCCTTTTTTATATGCGGTAAGCTTGTCTGTTTCGTTTTCCAGAACAGTAAGCGACCGACCGCACTCTTCGGCGAGGAAAAAAGCGTTGTCCTCAGACAAACGGCAGCCTGCTCTTTCAAATCTTCGTATAACAAGTCCTGCGACCTTTGCTGTCGGCAGGAATTTAAGTTCGCAGGAAACGCCGTTTTTCGCCGCCGCATCAAGCAGCTTTTTCGGCTTTGACTTGCCTTTTTTTGCGTCGAACAGCAAAGGGTCGATATGGAGCTGCGCTATTATCAGCACGGAGCTTTCGGGGATATTATCCAGAAGAGCGAGATAAGCTTTTTGCTCTGCTGCGTCAAGCAAATCAAGCTCCAGATCCTCTATAAGAACGCACTTATAGTCCGACAGAAACGGAATGCTTTCAAGATAATCAGAAAGCTCCTGCGACGGGGGAGCGTCGGTATATTTCACAAAATTCATATCACGCTCGCTGCCGACTGCCGCCTCGATAATCTTATCCGTATACGTTCTTATAAGGAAATCCTCTTCTCCGTACAGGAAATACACTCTTGAAAGCGAACGGCTTTTTATTTCCTTACTGAGAGCGTTTTCGGTGAGTTTGGGCATTTTTCACCGCCTTAGGACATCTTCTCGGAGAGCTTTTCTCCGCCCAGGATATGAAAATGCAGATGATGAACGGTCTGACCGCCGTCCTCGCCTACGTTTGAAACCACACGATAGCCGTTTGTAAGGTTTTCCTTTGCAGCAATTTCGGCGATTTTGACGAAAATATGAGAAACTATGGCGGAGTTGTTCTCGTTGATTTCCGAAACGGAGCCGATATGCTGTTTCGGGATAACGAGAATATGCGTGGGGGCTTGGGGGTTGATGTCACGGAAAGCAAGAATTTCGCTGTCCTCGTACACCTTTGTCGAGGTGATTTCGCCTTTAATTATTTTGCAGAATAAGCAGTTATCCATAAGTAGTAGTATCCTTTCAAAAAAAGTTTTTTGAAGAGTCCTGAGAAACTTTTTTTCAAAAAAGTTTCTCTGGTGGGGTGTGGGGCAAAGCCCCACAAACACATTCAAAAGCGCTAAAGGGGTATGGGGGAAAACAAGAGTTTTCCCCCATTTTTTGCGTTCAAAGAACGCAAAAAACGAGCCGATTTTGCAGTTTACAGTGTATAGTGTATAGTGGATAGTAAGAAGTGCTGCACCTGCGGTGCAGTTATTAAAAAAGTTTTTTGAAGAGTCCTGAGAAACTTTTTTTCAAAAAAGTTTCTCTGGTGGGGCGTGGGGCAAAGCCCCACGAAGGGGTGTGGGGCAACGCCCCACGAAGGGGTGTGGGGCAACGCCCCACGAACACGTTTCAAAAGCGCTAAAGGGGCATGGGGGAAAACAAGAGTTTTCCCCCATTTTTTGCATTCAAAGAACGCAAAAAACAAGTGACAAACTGAAAATTTCTTTCAATAAAGACAGAAATGCCTTTGTGTATTACTTTACATATTTAGCAACGATCTCTTTGGCTGCGTTGAGAGCTTTTTCAAGCCCCGATGCGTCGGGAACGCCCGCCATAGCCTGGTCGGGTTTTCCGCCGCCCTTTCCGCCTGCAACTGCCGCTATCTCACGCACAAGAGTGCCTGCGTTTGCGCCCTTTTCCACTGCGCTTTTAGAGCATTTGCACAGAATATTGCTCTTGCCGTCCGCCGTTCCTGCAAGAACAGCAACATAACAGTCAAATTTGTCCGCAACGGAATCTCCCGTTTTGCGCAAACCGTCCGCACCCATTCCGTCAAGCCTTGCAAGTATGATTTTCACACCGTTTATTTCGGGGACATCAGAGAAAATATCTCCAAGCCTTGCGTTTGCCGCAGCCTGCTCCATACTTTCAAGCCTGCTGTTCTTCTCTCGCAGCTCTTCCATAACGCTGTTTGCGCGGCGCACAAGATCGTCCGCATTCTGCGCCTTGATCGCTGCACAAGCCTTTTCAACCGTATTTTTGTAATCATAGAGCATGGACATTACCGCCATACCCGTGACCGCCTGTATACGTCTTACGCCGCTTGCAACAGACGTTTCAAAGCAGATTTTAAACAATCCCGCCTGTGACGAATTTGTAAGATGAGTACCGCCGCAAAATTCCGTCGAATAATCTCCCACGGAAACGACCCTTACCACATCGCCGTATTTTTCACCGAACAGCGCCATAGCGCCCTTTTTCCTTGCCTCTTCTATCGGGAGGACTTCGGTCACAACAGGAACAGCCGCCATAATAACGTTGTTGACATAGTTTTCGACCTTTTGTATCTCGTCGGCAGTCATTGCGCTGAAATGAGAGAAGTCGAAACGGCACTGATACGGGTCAACATAAGAACCGCACTGGTGTACGTGGTCGCCGAGAACGTGCCGCAAAGCCGCCTGCAATATATGACAGCAGGTGTGGTTGCGCTGTGTAGCCGCTCTGAGCTGTCCGTCAACTTTTGCGGTAACGGTGTCACCGACCTCAAAGCCGCCCTTTGTCACCTTACATCTGCAGACAAACTGTCCGCCGCCCAGCTTTTTCGTGTCGAGCACTTCAAGCTCGCCGTTGTCGTTTAAAATAACGCCCTTATCGCCGACCTGACCGCCCATTTCCGCATAAAACGGCGTTTTGTCGATAACAACGCCTATTTCCTCGCCCTCGCCGCACAGCTCAACGCTTTCGCCGTCCTTGGTCAAAGCGAGTATCCCGGCTTTGGTTTCAAGCGTATCATAGCCCACAAACTCCGTTTTAAGCGCATCTAAAGCGGAATTTTTAGCATTGTCCCATCCGCCGCCCAAAGCCTTATTCTTACGGGCAGTTTCCTTCTGGACTCTCATACACTCCTGAAAGCCCTCTTCGTCGGCGGAAAGTCCCTTTTCGTTTAAGATCTCCTTTGTAAGGTCAAGCGGAAAGCCGTAGGTATCGTGGAGCTTGAACACATTCTCGCCCGAAAGCACGGTTTTGCCGCTCTTACGCAGCTCTTCGATCATATCGTCAAGGATAGAAGAACCGTTGTCAATGGTTTTTGCAAAGCTCTCCTCTTCCGTTTGAATTACTTTTTTGATATAAGAACGCTTTTCGGCAAGTTCGGGATAAGCGGACAAATTCTCGTCTATGACCGTATCGCAGATTTCATACAAAAACGGCTTGTGATAGCCCAAAAGTCTGCCGTGGCGTGCGGCTCTTCTGAGAAGTCTTCTCATAACATAGCCTCTGCCCTCGTTTGAAGGGAGTATGCCGTCGCCTGCCATAAACGTCGTGGAACGGATATGGTCGGTTATTACCCTTATCGAAACATCCTTTTTGCTGTCGTCCTTGTAATTTACTCCCAGAACGGAGCAAATTCTTCCCATAATATTCTTGACGGTATCGACTTCAAAGAGGTTGTCCACGTCCTGCATAACGCACGCAAGGCGCTCAAGTCCCATACCCGTGTCGATATTCTTTGTTGCAAGGAGCGTGTAATTGCCCTTTCCGTCATTGTCAAACTGCGTGAAAACGTTGTTCCAGATTTCGATAATTCGGTCGCAGTCGCTTGCCTGCTCAAAGCTCTCCAGGGGTCCGTACTTTTCGCCTCTGTCGAAATGTATTTCCGAGCATGGACCGCAAGGACCGCTGCCGTGCTCCCAGAAATTATCCTTTTTGCCCAATTTAATTATTCTCTCACGGGGAACGCCGATTTTTTCCGCCCAAATTCTTTCAGCCTCGTCGTCTTCCTCATAGACCGTGACCCAAAGTCTTTCTTCGGGTATTTCAAGCGTCTTTGTGAGGAACTCCCATGCCCAGGCGATAGCCTCGTCCTTGAAATAATCGCCGAACGAGAAATTTCCCAGCATTTCAAAATAAGTGCCGTGGCGGGCGGTTTTTCCGACATTTTCTATATCGGGCGTTCTAATGCACTTCTGGCAGGTGGTCACTCTGTGGCAAGGCGGTTCCTCGATACCCTGAAAATACTTTTTGAGGGGCGTCATACCGGCATTTATGAGCAAAATCGAATTATCGTCCGCAGGCGGTACGAGGGGAAAGCTCTGCATACGCAGATGTCCCTTGCTCTCAAAAAAAGAAAGATACTTCTCGCGAAGGTCATTTAATCCTGTCCATTTCATACTTTTTTCCTCTGAATTTCAAAATAATAGCCAAAAACAGCATACACATTTATTATATATCTTTTTCGCAAAAAGTCAAGGGGGGTAATAAAAAATCATTTCCCCACTCGTGGGGAAATGACAGTGCACAGTGCACAGTGAATAGTGAATAGTAATAAGTTTTTTGAAGAGTCCCGAGAAACTTTTTTTCAAAAAAGTTTCTCGGGTGGGGTGTGGGGCAACGCCCCACAAATACGTTTCAAAAGCGCTAAAGGGGTATGGGGGAAAACAAGAGTTTTCCCCCAGTTTTTTGCGTTCAAAGAACGCAAAAAACCAACCGCAAACTAAGAATTTCTTTCAAAAAAAGATAGGAGAAACAAAGTGATTTTTCGCAAAAAAACCAGCCGATTTTGCAGTGCACAGTTTACAGTGACTTGTGGTAGTTTTGCGCTTTTCAAGCGCAAAAATGGGGGAAAACTCTTGTTTTCCCCCATGCCCCTTTAGCGCCCTTGAACCGTGCCTTCGGCGACCGGAGAAACTTTTTTGAAAAAAAGTTTCTCCGGACTCTTCAAAAAACTTCTTTTCTTTCAAAAAATCATAGAGAAACAAAGTGATTTTTCCAAAAAACTTTTTGATACCTGCACCGAAGGTGCAGCACTTCTTACTGTGCACTATTCACTGTGCACTATTCACTGCTAACGCCCCTTTGGCGAAAAGCTCATCGACGCTTTTAGCTAGTCCTGCGTGCTCGGGAAGCAGCAAATTCGGGTCTTTCCTGATAATTTCCGCCGAAAGCTCCTCTATCTCCCCCAAAACAGCAGCATCGTCAGCCAGATCCGCCACCTTCATAGGCGGCAAACCGTGCTGTTCCCTGCCGAAAAAGTTTCCCGGTCCCCTGAGAGCCAAGTCCGTATCCGCTATTTTATAGCCGTCCGTCGTACTGCACATAGCCTTAAATCTCGCCGCAGCATAGTCCGTTTTACTGTCGGACATAAGTATGCAATAGCTCTGCACGCCGCCTCGTCCTACACGACCCCTCAGTTGGTGCAGCTGCGAAAGCCCGAACTGCTCTGCGTTTTCGATCAGCATTACAACGGCATTCGGCACGTCAATGCCCACTTCTATGACCGTCGTTGACACGAGAAGTTTCAGCCTGTTGTCACGAAAATCACGCATTACTGCGTCCTTTTCAGCCTGTTTCATCTTACCGTAGAGCAATCCCGTCGGTATGCCCGAAAAATCTCCGCCCGTAAGCTTTTCGTAATATTTTACGGCGCTTTGTTTCTCGGAGAACCGCTCGTTCTCTTCCACCAGAGGGCAGACGATAAACGCCTGATACCCTTCGGAAATATGCTTTTTGATGAAAGCGTAAACTCTCTGCCTGTACGAAGAATCAACGGCATAAGTCTTGACGGGAATTCGCCCCTTTGGCATTTCGCCTATAACTGAAACGTCAAGATCGCCGTAAACGATAAGCGCAAGCGTCCTGGGAATGGGCGTTGCGGACATCGCCAGTACGTGGCAGGCGCTTTCTGCCTTTTCGGAAAGCTCAGAGCGCTGAAAAACGCCGAAACGGTGCTGTTCGTCAACGATTGCAAGTCCCAATCTCTTCATAACAGTGCTTTTCTGTATAAGCGCCTGTGTGCCGATAAGAACGTCAATTTCCCCGTTTAATGCCGCCTCACGAACTTTTTTCTTCTCAGCGGCAGTAAGTGCGCCCGACAAAAGACCTACTCTCACGCCCAACGGCTCTAAAAATGCCCCGAACGTTTCATAATGCTGTCCCGCAAGGACCTCCGTAGGCGTCATAACCAGTGTCTGAAAGCCGTTTTTCTGCGCAAAATAAGCCGCTGCCGCAGCGACAAGCGTTTTTCCCGAACCGACATCTCCCTGAATAAGCCTGTTCATAGGATAAGCCTTTTTCATATCTTCGATGCAGTCGGAAATCGCATTAAGCTGCGCCTTTGTCGGCTCAAACGGAAGAGAGCCGTAAAACTCCTCAAGAGAAACATCATTCATAACCGCACCCGAAAGCTGCCTGCCGCCGTTTTTCAGGCGTGCAAGCCCAAGTTTCAGCGAGAGCAGCTCCTCGAAAACAAGGCGTTTTCTTGCCTTTTCGTACTCAATGCGGCTCTTCGGGAAGTGTATACTGCGAACAGCGTCCTGTGCGCTCATAAGAGAATACCTTTCGA
This sequence comes from uncultured Clostridia bacterium, assembly GCA_947624555.1. Lineage (GTDB taxonomy): Bacteria > Bacillota > Clostridia > Oscillospirales > Ruminococcaceae > CAG-115. Next base: position 3,546 of record CANQKW010000035.1, on the reverse strand, counting down.
CAATGCTCTTAGGCAGACGCTCTTCAATTGTGAGAACGGAAAGCGCAGTTTCGATATTTGCGCTTACCATATTCCTGGTAAGACCTGCTGTCAGGGGATATTTCGGGAAAAGTCCCTTTTTGTCGACGGGCAGGAATAAAGGCGATGACACCTGCAAATGCATAGGGTCGCCCGAAATTTTCCCGTAGAACAGATATTCCTTTTCGAGAGCAAGCGAGTCGAACGTATATTTAGTATTGAAAAAAACGGCGGTGATTTCACCCTCTCCGTCCGTAAGGAGAGCTTTATACACCGCTGTTTTGCCGTATTGCGAGTAATAGAGCTTTTTATCTGCGACCGCACGGAAAGCCTGTGTTTCTCCGGGCTGTAGATCCCGAATTTTAGCAGGTTCGGTGAAGTCGATATAATCTTTGGGATAGAGCCGCACGAGTTCTTCTGCGGTAGTAATGCCCAATTTGGCGTAAAGCTCTGCCCGCTTGGGACCGACGCCCTTTAAGAATTTAATTTCCATATTAAATCAGATGTTTTTTACAGTTTACAGTGCACAGTGAATAGTGCACAGTAAGATGTTCCGCAACTGCGTTGCGGTTATCTAAAATAAGTTTTTTGAAGAGTCCTGAGAAACTTTTTTTCAAAAAAGTTTCTCTGGTGGGGTGTGGGGCGACGCCCCACGAATACGTTTCAAAAGCGCTAAAGGGGCATGGGGGGAAAACAAGAGTTTTCCCCCCATTTTTGCGCTTGAAAAGCGCAAAACCAGCCATATAACGCTCTGCACCTAGCGAATTTTTGTGATTTTTCACTCTACAGAAATGATGTAATAATATACGGGTTGTCCGCCGTTTACCAGAACAGCGTCAATGTCCGAGCCGAGCTTTGAGCGCAGCTGCTCGAAAGCCTCGTTTGCGTCGTCGTCCGAAACGTCCGCACCGTACATAACCGTCACATAGCTCGACGACGAGGTAATCATCTTCTTCGTAAGCTTTATCAGAGCTTTCCCAACGCTTTTTTCGGCAAAAACTATCTTGCCGTTCTCCATGGCAAGAATTTCACCCTGCTTTATCCTGTGACCGTCATACTCCGAGTCGCGTACCGCATAGGTGATCATACCGCTGCTTACACGGTCAAATGCCTCCGTCATAGCCGCCCTGTTAACGGCAAAATCTCCCGACGGGTCATAATTCATCATAGCGCATATTCCCTGGGGAATTGTCCTTGTCTGAAGTACGCAGACGTTTCTGTCCGCAAGACGTGCAGCCTGCTCCGCTGCAAGAATTATATTCTTGTTGTTGGGAAGAACAAATACGTTCTTCGCAGGAGTTTGTCCGACAGCCTCAAGTATGTCCTCCGTCGAGGGATTCATCGTTTGACCGCCGCTTACCACGTTGTCTGCGCCCAGATCCCTGAAAAGATTTTCAATTCCCGCTCCTGCCGCCACAGCGACAAATCCCATATCGTTTACAGGCTCAACGGGAGATTTGCGGTTCTTTTTCGCCGCCTTGACGAGATTTCCCGTCTTTTCAAGCAGATTTATCACGGACACCTTTGTAAGCTGACCGTACTTCAAGCCCTCTTCGAGGACCTTTCCGGGGTGATCGGTATGAACGTTTACGCGGATAAAATCCTCTTCGTCCGCAACGGTAATGCTGTCGCCGACCGTTTCCAGATACGCCGACAGAGCCGCCGGGTCTTTTGCGTTTTCATTCTTCAGAATAACAAATTCCGCACCGTAAGCATAGGTTATTTTTGCATTTTCAGCCTCTGCGGCGGCGGCAGTCGTCATTTTGCCGTTGTTTTCCTGTATAATTTTTCCGCCCGAAACAACGCTCATCATACCCTCTAAAATGACTATAAATCCCATACCGCCTGCGTCAACAACGCCTGCCTTTTTCAGCACGGGCAGCAATTCCGGCGTTCGTTCCAGCGACTTTTTCGCCTCGTCAATATAAAGAGCGAGATAATCCTCTGCGCTGACCTTTGCGGCAAGCTCGTGCGTTTTCTCCCATGCCTCTCTCGATACCGTAAGCATCGTGCCCTCTGTAGGTTTCATTACCGATTTGTAGGCTGCGTCGACGCCCAGTTTAAGCGCAGCGGCAAGCTCTTGGGCATTTACTTCGCTTTTGCCTGCAAAGCCCTTTGAAAGACCTCTGAAAAGCAGCGACAAAATAACTCCCGAATTGCCTCTTGCACCCCTGAGCATACCCGACGCCGCTTTTTTAGCGACCTCTCCCGCAGGAGCGCCGTCCGGAATATTTGCAAGCTCAGCAACAGCATTTGCGGCGGTCATTGACATATTTGTTCCCGTATCGCCGTCGGGCACGGGGAAAACGTTAAGCTCGTCCACCTCAATGCGCTTGTTCTTTATATTATTAGCTCCCGAGATAACGGCGTCACGAAGGACACGACCGTTGATACCCATATTCTTTCAACTCCCAACTTTTATAATTGACAGAGTACAGTAAAATGCGTCCGTCAAAAAATTCATACACGTACTGCGTCGACGTATACATTGACCTTTTCGACTTCAATTCCCGTGCTGCGCCGTACGGTGTAGGCGACTTTGTTGATGATTGACCTGGAAACGGCGTTGATATTTACGCCGTACATAAGCGAGATGTGCAGATCAATAGTCAGCGCGCCGTCCTTGAAATCGACCTTTACGCCCCGTGCGAAATTTTTTCTTTTTCTGTGGGGAAGAGCAGCTTCCAAGGTATCGCGAAAGCCTTTTGCATTCATAGCGATGACCCCGAAACAGCTGGTAACGGCGTTTCCGATAAGCTCGGTAAAATAATTTGAAGAAAAAGAAATTTTGCCGATATGATTTTGCAGAGCAACCATATATACACTCACTTTCTGTCTTAAAGACAAAACTTAATATTGCAGTTTACAGTGCACGGTGAACAGTTTACAGTGCACGGTGTATAGTGCACAGTAAAATGTGCTGCACCTCCGGTGCAGTTATCAAAAAGTTTTTTGAAGAGCCCTGAGAAACTTTTTTTCAAAAAAGTTTCTCGGGTGGGGCGCTGGCAGTGCACAGTTTATAGTGTACAGTGCACAGTAAGAAGTTTTGCACCTGCGGTGCAGTTATTAAAAGTTTTTTGAAGAGTCCTGAGAAACTTTTTTTCAAAAAAGTTTCTCGGGTGGGGTGTGGGGCGACGCCCCACAAAAACGATTTAAAAGCGCTAAAGGGGCATGGGGGAAAACAAGAGTTTTCCCCCATTTTGCGCTTGAAAAGCGCAAAACGAGCCGATTCGGCAGTGCACAGTAAGAAGTTTTGCACCTGCGGTGCAGTTATTAAAAAGTTTTTTGAAGAGCCCGGAGAAACTTTTTTTCAAAAAAGTTTCTCGGGTGGGGCGCTGGCAGTGCACAGTTTATAGTGTACAGTGCACAGTAAGAAGTTTTGCACCTGCGGTGCAGTTATTAAAAGTTTTTTGAAGAGTCCTGAGAAACTTTTTTTCAAAAAAGTTTCTCGGGTGGGGTGTGGGGCGACGCCCCACAAAAACGATTTAAAAGCGCTAAAGGGGCATGGGGGAAAACAAGAGTTTTCCC
>CANQKW010000034.1 GCA_947624555.1 uncultured Clostridia bacterium | reverse complement strand
CGCAAAAAATGGGGGAAAACTCTTGTTTTCCCCCATGCCCCTTTAGCGCTTTTGAAACGTTTTTGTGGGGCTTTGCCCCACACCCCACCGGAGAAACTTTTTTGAAAAAAAGTTTCTCCGGACTCTTCAAAAAAACTTTTTGATAACTGCACCAAAGGTGCAGCACATTCTGCTCACTATTCACTGCGCACTGTAAACTGCTAAATCGGCTGGTTTTTTGCGTCCTTTGAACGCAAAAAATGGGGGAAAACTCTTGTTTTCCCCCATGCCCCTTTAGCGCTTTTGAAACGTTTTTGTGGGGCTTTGCCCCACACCCCACCGGAGAAACTTTTTTGAAAAAAAGTTTCTCCGGACTCTTCAAAAAAACTTTTTGATAACTGCACCAAAGGTGCGCACTTCTTACTGTGCATTATACACTATACACTGTAAACTGCTAGCTTTTGTTCCTCTCCTTGATCGCTCTGTCGATACTTCTCTCTGCATCTCTTTTAGCGGCGCTTTCACGCTTATCATAGAGCTTTTTACCCTTACAAAGTCCCACCTGCACCTTCACCCTATTATCCTTGAAATACATCGAAATAGGCACAAGCGTATATCCGCCCTGCTTTACCTGCCCGAACAGCCTCAAAATCTCCTTCTTATGGAGCAGCAATCTTCTCACCCTGTACGGATCTCGGTTGAAAATGTTTCCTTTCTCATAAGGCGAAATATGCATTCCTCTGATAAACGCCTCTCCGTTGTCAATGGATATCCACGAGTCTTTCAGATTTACGCCGCCTGCTCTTATGGATTTGACTTCCGTGCCAAAAAGCTCAATTCCCGCCTCATAGCTTTCAAGAATAAAATACTCATGCCGAACCTGTCGGTTTTCGGTTATGGTTTTAGTGCTCATTATTCCTCCGAATTACTTGACGCTCTCCTTGAGTATCACAAGTGCGTCAAGAGAGTTTATCTTTCCGTCTGCATTTACATCGGCGACATTTACTCCTGTGACGCTTATACCGAATTTGCTTGTCTGCGTCTGTGTCTGTGTAGGTGCAGCAGCTGTGCTGTTCGCCTCAGGATTTCCGTTTACTCCCAAAGTACCTTCGCCGCCGTTATTATCGGTGTTTTCTGTGCTCTGCTGAGGTTTAATGGCGCTAACGGCATATTTCAGTATAAGCAATGCGTCATTTGAGTTTGCCTTGCCGTCGTTGTCCACGTCGCCCATAACGGTTATCACAAAAGTTTTTCCGTTTTTAGGAGTAATTTTCATACCCGATTTGACATAGCTTGTCTGGCTTACCGTATTTCCGTCGTTATCCGTCAACTCCGTATTTGCGCCGTATTTGAACAGATTTTTAAAATTCTTTACGCTGTAACCCCTGCACGGAGGAACGGTAATCGTATTCTTTGAGCTGTCTACGGATACCTTTGTAGATGAAAGCTCAAATTTCTGTATAACGGGGCTTATGTAATAAGTACCGCCTTTCGTTAGAGTTACAGTCGCATTTCCGTCTTTAACCGTTACTTCGTCTGTAAGCTTGCCCTCCGACGTCCACTCGTAAAGGTAATATTTTCCGTCATTCAGCTTATCCGAAACATCCATCGAGAGAGTTGCTTTTCCCGGAAAATCGCCCGTCTGCGAGGTCGTAAACGCCATATAATTGCCTGCTTTTCCGCTTTCGAGAAGTATTTTTTCCTCGTCTTTGGGGTCGTCGATTATCTGAGGATTAAATGCCGCAGGAGTCACTATATTCGTTCCCGAAAATCTCCAGCGATATTCTCTGCCGTTTCGGGTAATTCCGTTCGCCGTGAGCGACTTTGTATTTCCGTAGATTTCCTCAAATCTTTCCTTTGAAACAGCGTCGGGCACAACAAGCTGAGATACCGCAAGTGCGCTCTGGGCATTCTGGAAAGAAATTATAGCGTTTTGTGCCGAAATAAAGGTAGCGTTCTGGTCAGCCGATATTTCCGATATATAGTCAAGCGCAGTTTTGAACGCTTTCCACGAGGCAGGCGTATAGTCGTCCTCTTTATAGGTTTTTCCTATCGTGCCAAGGTCGGTAAGAACCTTTTTCGTGTCTTTGTCTATTCCCAAAATCAACGAATTTTTCGCAACTGCAAGTTGTTCGAGAGCGGTTTTCAGCATAACTGCGTCGGCGTTCGGGTAATTGAATATCGCCTGAGAGGTCTTGCTTGCCGTTTCAAGATTTGACCAGCTCTGAGCCGTGTATTTATCCTTATCGAGTCCTCCTGTTTCCTCGATAAGCGATTCAAGTCTTGCTCTTACGGTGGAAGGGTCGCTTCCGTCGAGAAGATAGACCGTTATTTCAACCGTAGTATTGTCATTATCGGGGCTGTTAAACAGGGAAACGATGATTTTTACGGAAGAGTATTTTCCCGTGATCGTCACATATCCGTCTTTAAGCACGCTGTCAAGTCCCCAATCTTCGATATGCAGCGGATATTCCCGAACGGGTTCGGTAATTTCCGCATTCTGTGCATTGTACGAGGGGTACTGCGTATCATACAGAAAATTCGGAAGAACAGAGTCGTCGTCAAGCCTTATATCGGCAAGAATACGGTTTTTAAACTCATTTACATTTATCTTGTCGCCGCTCATAAAATAATAGACGGGCGTCTGTGCCTTTATGGAACGCTGATTTCCCGTGCCGATAAAGTTTCGGTCAATATTTTTCGTAATAATGCTGTCCAGAACATACCACGACGGCACTTTTGTAAGGTAGTTATCGCTGAGATCGAGATAATTAAGGTCTTTAAGCGCAGAAAAATCCATCTGCGAGATTTTATCATCGCTCTGCAAAAGGTTATCGGACAGGTCAAGGCTGCGCAGATTTTCCATATATTTTATACATTCGGGCAAGTCTGTCAGACCCATACCGCTAAGGTCAAGATATGTAATATTCAGCAGGTCTGCATAGGTTATTCTGCTGTATTCCGTTAAGCAGGCGTAACCGACAGCCTCGCAAAGAGCTTTCTGCACCTCTGACGTGTTGTTTGTCCTCAGACCTCCGCTTGAGTAAACGTTTTCGGTAAGTCTGTGCTTTTTATCGAAAGTATACTGTATTTCTTCGGCAGCGCTTGCAAAAAAGCAGGGGAGAGCGCTCTGCACGGAAAATCCTGCGGCAAACAATCCTGCTGTTATTACCGAAACAAATTTTGATTTTATATTCACAAAATTCTTCCTCTCGTTATAATATACTGTAATGTGAGCAATTATATTATGTCCGCCGGCTTTTTTCACCTAAAGGGAAAGAAAACCCGACCTGCTGTGCTTATTATAACATATTTTTATACATTTTACAAGAGGAATTTGTGTTTTTTCTCTTGACTTTTCGGGTGTAATGTGGTAGAATAATAATAGTCATTTATGTGGAGGTGTAAGAAATGGAAAAGGATACCATTCTTATTGTGGACGATTATGAGTTTAACCGCTATATGCTGTGCGACGCTTTCTCGGACAGAAAAATAATTCAGGCTGAAAACGGCTTTAAGGCTATAGAAGAATATGAAAAGCACAAGGACGAGATTTGCGCTGTGCTGACAGATATTATGATGCCTGTGCTGGACGGTTTCGGGCTGCTTGAATATTTCCAGAAGAACAACTATTCAAAAGACATACCCGTGTTTGTGATAAGCGCCGATTCCTCGCAGAAATCTCTCAACAAGGCGTATGAGCTGGGTGCGGAGGACGTTATAAGCAAGCCGTTCAACATTCGTTTCGTGAAAAAACGCGTTGAAAATGTAATCGAGCTTTACAAGCTGCGTGAGCGTCTGGGCTGATTTGGCGGAATATTTGCTTTGATTTGAACGAAAAATTGTATATTATTTACGCACAGTAGGCTTTTGACTGTGCGTTTTTGCTTATTTTGACGAATTTTTGCAGGATTTTTAAAAACCGCTTGCAAAAACTCTCTTCGGGTGATATAATAAATAGGTGCTATAAAGAAGAATGTGCGGTAATTGATGAAAGGAGAAAAATTATGTTATACAGCGAGATGAATAAGGAACAGCTTGCGGCTGAAAAAGAAAAGGTCACGGCTCTTTACGGAGATTTCAAGAAAAAAGGGCTGAATCTTACAATGGCAAGAGGTATTCCTGCTCCCGAACAGCTTGATTTGTCCATCAATATGCTTTTGCACTGCCTTGACGGAGAATGTAAGTCAAGAGAGGGCATAGACTGCCGTTCCTACGGCGTGCTTGACGGTATTGCCGAGGCTAAGGAAATATTTATGGATATGCTTAACGTCGGCTCTGATGAAGTCATTGTCGGAGGAAATTCCTCTCTTCAGATGATGTACGACACGATAATGAGAGCGCTGCAGCTTGGCGTGCTTGGCAGCGAAAAGCCTTGGTGCAGATATGAGCACGTCAAGTTTCTTTGCCCCTCTCCCGGATATGACAGACATTTTGCAATGTGCGAGGCTCTGGGCATCGAAATGATAACTGTTCCGTATATGCAGGACGGACCCGATATGGATATGGTGGAAAAATACGTTTCAGAGGACGAGGAAATCAAGGGAATTTGGTGCGTTCCTATGTATTCAAATCCCACGGGAATAACTTATTCCGACGAGGTTGTCCGCCGTTTCGCAAATCTAAAGCCTAAGGCAAAGGATTTCAGAATTTTCTGGGATAACGCTTACTGCGTTCATCATCTTTATGACGATAAGCAGGATAAGCTGCTCAATATCATAGAAGAGTGCAAAAAGGCAGGAAATCCCAATATGGTATTTGAGTTTTCTTCTACCTCGAAGATTTCTTTCCCCGGCGGAGGTCTTGCGGTAATTTGCGCCTCTAAGGAAAACATTGATTTCATCAAAAAGCAGATGGCTTTCCAGACTATCGGCTTTGATAAGCTCAACCAGCTGCGTCACGCAAAGTATTTCAGCAATTTTGAGGGCGTTGAAAAGCATATGAAAGCTCATGCGGCAATTATCCGTCCGAAATTCGAGGTAGTCGAGTATATGCTTGAAAAAGAACTTGCTCCTCTCGGAATAGGAGAGTGGACAAATCCCAAGGGCGGTTATTTCGTTTCGTTCAATGCTCCCGAAGGCTGTGCAAAGAGGATAGTTTCTCTTGCGAAAGAGGCAGGCGTTGTTATGACAAACGCAGGCGCTACATATCCCTACGGAAAAGATCCGCTCGACAGCAACATAAGAATAGCCCCGACCTTCCCGTCGGTAGACGACCTCAGAAAGGCTATGGAGCTGTTCTGCATATGTGTAAGGCTTGCATATCTCGAAAAGAACGCTTAAAATCGACTGTATCTCCCATACCGCACGGTGTGGGAGATAATGCCGAATTTTAATTGTCGTCACCGTAAAAAATATCGAGAAAAGCGTCGTCAATTTGCTTTTTTTCGGCAAGAGGGTCGCCGAATTGCTCCGTTTCACGAAGATATTTGTCAAGACCTTCTTCTCTTAAACCGTCAATGGCAGATTGAAGTCTGCCAAACGGCGTGTCCTCAAATTTCAGTTTTCTGCCAAAACCCGGAAATACATATTTGAATTCGTAGGTATCACGTACTGTACGGACCGTCACGAAGTACCCTTGCGGAATAAATCGCAGAAATTTCAGGTCCTCGTACTCGATCAAAATCGTTTCCTTGTAGAAAATCGTTTTTGCGGCGCAGTTTTTGCGGGTGATTGTAAACTCTCTTCCCGTAGCCTCCCAGCGGTATTTATCGCCGAATTTGAGGATATTGAGCAAGCTGCCGCATATAAAAACGATTGCCAGAACGAGAAATAAAAAAACGTCGTCGGCATTGTTTGCGCCGTTCAGCATCATTTTCAGATACCTAAAAGCGTTTACCGCCAAAAAGCAGAAAATACAAGCCGTTATTGCCAGGATTATGACGGTTTTTTTCTTGGAGCAGGCGAGATTAAGCTCGCCCGAACCCAGATAAACTCTTTCGGGGTGCGGTATATCTTTGTTTTCGGGATTTGTAAAATTAACATTCATAGGCTTATCCTTTTTGGGTCAGTTTTTCCTGCAATACTCCGAAAGGAGTTTCCGAAAGCTCGGTTTTTTTGAACATCACGGGCAGCATATATCTGAATTTCAGCGTTTTTGATTTGGTTTTTATATTCACGGCGGCAGTAAAAAGATGCTGTTTAAAGGCAATTTCAGTGATTTCTTCAAGCGGTATCCTTACGGTTTTTCCCTTGCCGTCTGCTCTTCTGACGATAAATTCCTTATCGTCTGCACGGCAGCGATATTCGTCGCCTTTCATTATTTTCCGCAGAAAATATATGATCCCTACAGCCGCAAGCACAGGCATCAGCACAAAATACTGCAATACCGCAACGACGCCCGTATAGTTGGGGTGTATTCCTTTTATGACGGAGAAAATTCCAAACGCCAGATAAGCGGCGGCTGCGGCAAAATGCACGGCGGCTTTTTTCGCCGAAAAAGCAAGCCTTCCGCTTTTCTGCTCGGGGAGATTTACATTCGGGTCTATTCGTTCCCGAATTGTTTCAAATGGGAGTTTTTTCGTTTCGAGATAATGCCCAAATCTCGGAAAATTGTAATTATAGGTAAAAAACCCGCTTTTGGTTTCAATGGCGACAAAATATCCCAAATCAAACCACAAAAACTTATGCTGACAGTAGTCAACGCTTAAAATATCCTTGTAGAAAAAGTGTGCGACAGCGCCTTTTTTGTCCTTTCGGGAGAAGGAAAACTCCCTTGCGTTTGCGCTGTATTTATAGCTGCGACCGCTTTTCAGGGAAATGCATACTGCTGTTATCAAGAGAGCGTCTGCCAGCAGAAACCCGTATAAAGGCGGCGAAAATATACTGTCAATCTGTATTAAAACACTACAGACAATATAAATATTAAACAGAATTAAAAGCGAAACAAAGATAAACCACAGATCGTATTTCGTTTCCGAACTGCCCATATAGAACGAGCCTTGTGCGATTATCTCCTTTTCGTCAAGCTCACGGCTGCGCTTTATCCTGTCCATATCGGTGAGCGGCTGTTCGCTTTTAAAAATCCTTTTGTTTTCTGCGGCATACCCTTCTACTGTCGGGGAGAGTTTCGGCTTTTCGGGAGATTTTTCGAGATTTTTCACAGCGGAAATCGCAGGCATTTCGTCAACCTCGGAAGAGCTTGATTTCCGATCGTTTTCAACCGGCGCGATTGCTGCGAAATTGGCGTTTTTCATATTTGCAGCCTCTTCAGTGAGGCGGTTTTTGATAAGCTCTGCTCGTTCTGCTATGGTATAGAACGGTGTGTTTTTTTCGGACTGAAAATTTCCGCTGAACCTCAGACCGAATTTTTTCGACTTGTTTCCTAAAACGACTTCGACTTCATATCCGTAGATTTTTCCGCCGATACTCGTCGGAGTAAATTTCACGGCAGTGACTTCCGCATATTTTATGACGCTTACAACTCCGCCGACATTTGCGGTGAAAACCTCTTCCGTCGCAGAGTATGTACATTTAAATCCCTGCTTTATGTAGGAAACGGCTACCTTGTAAACGGTAAAGCTCAATGCCGCCGAACCGAAAACCATAACGGCGCCGATTATTGCGAAAAACATCGGTTTTGTGCCGTCGGGAGAGTTGGCGATCATATAATTTATAAAGGAAACAGCGCCGATTATTCCGCCGAGCGTTCCTAATACGAAAACGGCGAAAAAAATAATTATAAGCAGACCCTCAGATTTAAACGAAGAACGAAATACCCCGTTTTCAGAAAAACCGAAACGTCCCCTGTCAGTTTCGTTTGTGTAGTTTTTTTCAAGCATTTGATCACCATTCCGATCTTTATTACAACAAAGACAGCTTGCTTTGGTTATCGGACAGAAAAACTTAAAGCTGCTGTGTTTATTATAACAAAATATAATGTTGGTGTCAATATATTTTATTAAGGAAGTGTGTTTATGGAAGCGTATGAATGTTTTCGTGACCTGGCGATAATACTTATTTCCGCAAAGCTGTTGGGATTGCTTGCGAAAAAGCTCAAAGCTCCGCAGGTAGTCGGACAGATTTTGGCAGGACTTCTTATAGGTCCGTCTGTTTTCGGCTTTGTACAGCAGTCGGATTTTATCGTTACATTAGCGGAAATAGGCGTTGTGCTGCTTATGTTCTCGGCAGGACTTGAAACAAATCTGAAAGAACTGCTGAAAACAGGTCCTGTGGCGCTTACAATAGCCTGTGCGGGAGTTTTGGTGCCTTTGGTAATGGGCTGGCTCTTGTACAGTTTGTTTTTCGGGTTTGCGCCGTTCGGTTCGGACGAGTTTTTCAGGGGAGTTTTCATAGGAACTATTATGACCGCTACCTCTGTAAGCATAACGGTCCAGACTCTTCGGGAGCTGGGTCATCTTAAAGGAAAAGTCGGCACGGTAATCGTATCTTCGGCGATAATCGACGACGTGATAGGAATTATCGTGCTTACTTTTGTTATCGGTTTCCGTTCATCTGATGTCAAGCCTGTCGATGTCGTTATCAAAACGCTTTTGTTTATCGCTTTCAGCGTTGTGGTGGGTTTTTTGATATATCTGCTGTTCAAAGTTCTCGACAAGCACGCTCCTCATCACCGCAGAATACCGATTTTCGGACTTGTTCTGTGCTTTGCTATGGCGTTTTGTGCGGAGAAATTCTTCGGTATCGCCGACATCACGGGCGCATATGTTGCAGGAATAATTCTCTGCAATCTTCGTGACGCAGAATATATTGCAGGTAAAATGGATATTTCGAGCTATATGCTTTTCGGACCTGTATTTTTCGCCTCGATAGGACTGAAAACCAACTTCGACGGATTTTCTCTTCAGCTTTTGTGGTTCTCGCTTGCGTTTGTTGTAGTGGCAATGGCGGCTAAGGTGATAGGCTGCGGACTTATGGCAAGAGTGTGGAAAATGAGCGCAAGAGATTCTCTTAAAGTCGGCGTGGGAATGATGACAAGGGGAGAAGTCGCACTTATCGTTTCGCAAAAGGGATTGTCCGTGGGAATGGTATCTCCCGAATATTTTACATCGGTCATTCTGTTGATTTTGTGCAGTTCGGTTGTTTCGCCTATTATAATGAAATTGCTCTACAAAGGTGAAAAGAAACCCGACCATCTCCACATAAGCGGAGAAAACCCCGATCTTGACGAAACCGAAATCGTCTGCTTTGAGGATTAGCAGGGCTGCTGAAAATTTTTCCAGCCGAATATCTCAGCCATTTTCATTTCAAGATCGGAATTGCCCTTAACGCCTCTTATATCCTCATCTCTCGGTGAATAAAAACCGTATTCGTCGAAATAGAGCTTTACCGAAACAGTCGCCTCGTTTTCCCCGTCAGAGCCTATGAGCATAACGGGATAATAAAACATATTACGCTGCTTGTCAAATTTTTTGAAACCTACCGAGGCGTCAAGCGAATAATTCGTTTTGCCGAATTCCGATATTCCCTTGCATACCGCATTGATATCCGAATGTGCAAAACGCATACCGATAATATCGCGGGTAAGTTTCTCGCGTTCCTCGTCAAACGTTTCGTCTGCATTTTTTTTCAAAGCCATATCCATAATATCAATATCATAGTTTTTGCTTTCTGCAATATTTCCTGCGAGATAAAGCGTATTAATAAATGCACAGATGTCTTTAATATCGTCGGGAACATCGGCGTTTGCATACTGTTCGCAGAGCGGTTTTTCGGGGTCAAGACCCATATATTGGGCAGGAGTAGTGTACATATCTATCCTGTACGGACCGTTGTCCGAATATATGGTAAGCAGTACAGGCAGCACAGAGCCGTCGGAACGTGTAAACTCAATGCAAAGATAAAGCAGCCTGCTGACATGACCGTCGTCGGCTTTAAAATATGTGGAAGTGATTTCCCCGACTTTCGGTTCATACTGTCTGACGTTTTCATAAGCCTCATTCAGTTGTTCCTGAATGAAACTTCTGTACGTTATCAAATCTCCGTCAGAGCCGGTGCCTATAACCATATTTTCAAACTGATTTGCATATTCGTCAAACCTGCCCTCGGCAATCGTTTCTGCAAAGGCTTTTACTTCGTGCTTATATATCAGATCCTCGAAATCGGTGCCGCCCCGGATATGAAAAATCTGATTTACCGTAAGATACCCCACAGGTATAAGAACAGCAAGCAGTACTGCCCCCATAACAATAAGCGCAGCAATTCTCGCACGTAGCTTTCGTTTTATATTTACAAAGGGTTTGATGCTGTTCATATCGGCTTTAGGCGGTTCGGTACGAGGCAGTTCTTCAAGCAGACTTTTGCAGGCGGCGCAGTTTTTTATATGCTCCTCGACAAGCGCAGAGCTTTCATCACTGCACAGTTTTTCGTCATAAAGCGGAATAAGATCCCTGATGACCTCACATTTCATATAAGTTCCTCCTTTTCAAGCAGCCGGGCGAGTTTTTCTCGTGCACGAAAGAAATTGACCCGTGCCCAGTTCTCGCTTTTCCCGAACACTTCCCCTATTTCCGAAAACTTCAAATTTCCGTAAAACCGCAGCGTAAATATCTCGCAAAACGGCTCGTCAAGCCTGTGGACAAGTTTTAGTATCTCCAGGGCGGATATATTTGAGAGCGCTTTTTCTTCGGGATTTTCACTTTTGCGGCAGGTGTTTTCGTCAAGGGGAACGTTCTTGTTGTCCGATTTTTTGAGATGATTGAAATAATCGTTTCTTGCTATCGTACACAGCCATGTTTTTACAGAGCAGCTGCCCGAGAAACTGTCAATATTGTCGAGGGCTTTAAGCATTGTATTCTGCAAAATATCCTCGGCAAGTGTTTCGTCACGGCACAGCGACAGGATATAGCGGTAAACTCCATCGGCGTACAGTCTGTATATTTCGTCAAAGTCCTCGTTCATTTTCATCACCTCTGTACTGTTAGACAATTTTTTAAACGAAAATGTTACAATCCTTTCAAAACTAATCGAAAAAATATGAAAAAAGCTGCAAAGCGCAGAGGCTTTACAGCATACAGTCAGCAGTTGTCGATTTTTCAGGCTGTTGCGTTTATAACGTACAATAAACGCCTTGCGCTTATTATACCATAAATATTTGCCGAAGTCAAAAAAACATCGCAGCTGAATATTCCGCCGCAGGACAGACAAGGGATTTTTGCAAAAAATTTGCGTAATAAATTGACTTTTCGGCAACAATGTGTTATAATTGATGTGTATGATAATTTTTATGAAAGGAAACGAAAAAAACAATGAAATATGACTATAAAGCCGTTGAAAGCAAATGGCAGAAATATTGGGAAGAGCATCGTACTTTCCATACAGAAAACGACTTCTCAAAGCCGAAGTACTATGCACTGGTGGAGTTTCCGTACCCTTCGGGCGATGGTCTGCACGTAGGTCACCCTCGCCCTTATACCGCTATGGATATAGTTGCAAGAAAGCGCCGTATGCAGGGCTATAACGTGCTTTTTCCTATGGGTTGGGACGCATTCGGTCTGCCTACCGAAAATTTTGCTATCAAGAATAAAATTCACCCTGCCGTTGTAACCGAAAGAAACATCAACCGTTTCAGAGGACAGCTCAAGGCGCTTGGTCTTTCGTTCGACTGGGAACGTGAGGTAAATACTACCGACCCGAATTATTTCAAGTGGACGCAGTGGATTTTCCTGAAACTGTTCAATGCGGGTCTTGCCTATAAAAAGGAAATGAACGTAAACTGGTGTACAAGCTGTAAGGTCGTTCTTGCTAACGAGGAAGTCGTAAACGGCACCTGCGAGCGCTGCCACGGAGAGGTTATCCATAAGGTTAAAAATCAGTGGATGCTTAAAATCACCGATTACGCTCAGAAACTTCTTGATGACCTTGACAGCGTTGACTATTTCGAGAAGATAAAGACCGCACAGGTAAACTGGATAGGTCGCTCGACAGGCGCAGAGGTCAATTTCCAAACAACTTCGGGAGATATACTTACGGTTTATACCACGCGTCCCGACACGCTTTTCGGTGCAACTTATATGGTTATCTCGCCCGAACATCCGCTTATCGAAAAATGGGCTGATGAGAAAAAGCTGAGTAATATTGACGCTGTTCGTGATTATCAGGCACAGGCGGCAAAAAAATCAGACTTCGACCGCACCGAAATGAATAAGGAAAAAACAGGCGTTAAGCTGGAGGGCGTTCTTGCGGTAAATCCCGTAAACGGCACGCAGATACCGATTTTTATTTCGGATTATGTTCTTATGAGTTACGGTACGGGTGCAATTATGGCTGTTCCGGCGCACGATACCCGTGACCACGAGTTTGCCGAAAAATTCAATCTCCCGATAATAGAAGTAGTAAAGGGCGGCGAGGACGTCCAAAAAGAGGCGTTTACCGACTGCGCAACGGGAATTATGGTAAATTCGGGATTTCTGGACGGTCTTTCCGTCGAGGACGCTAAGGTCAAAATCAAAGAATGGCTCACCGAAAAAGGTCTGGGTCACGAAAAGGTCAATTTCAAACTTCGTGATTGGGTATTCTCACGTCAGAGATATTGGGGAGAGCCTATTCCCGTTGTTTACTGCGAAAAATGCGGCTGGGTCGGACTTCCCGAAAGCGAGCTGCCGCTTAAACTCCCCGAGGTAGAAAGCTATATGCCCACCGACAACGGCGAAAGTCCGCTTTCCACTCTTGAAAGCTTTATCAATACCACCTGCCCGAAGTGTAAAGGTCCTGCAAAGCGAGAAACCGACACTATGCCGCAGTGGGCAGGTTCAAGCTGGTACTTCCTGCGCTACACCGACCCGAAAAACGACAAGGAGCTTGCCTCAAAAGAGGCGCTCAAATACTGGCTCCCCGTCGACTGGTACAACGGCGGTATGGAGCATACCACGCTCCACCTGCTGTACAGCCGTTTCTGGCATAAATTCCTCTATGACGAGGGAATAGTTCCTACAAAAGAGCCGTATGCAAAGCGCACTTCACACGGTATGATATTGGGCGTCGATCCGCAAAATCCCGGAAAATTCTGCAAGATGTCAAAATCTCTGCATAACGTAGTTAATCCCGACGAGGTAGTCGAAGAATACGGCGCCGATACTATGCGTCTGTACGAGATGTTTGTCGGAGATTTCGAGAAAGCTGCTCCGTGGCAGGAAAACGGTATAAAAGGCTGCAAGCGTTTTCTTGAAAGAATATGGAATATGTCGGAAAATCTCAAAGACGGCGATGAATATTCCGAAAAGCTCCGCTCTGCCATGCACAAAACCATCAAAAAGGTCAGCGAGGATATTGAAACTCTGAAATTCAATACGGCGATAGCGGCGATGATGGCTCTTCTCAATGCGGCTGATGAAACAGGCGGCTTTAACAGAGCAGAGTTTAAGAGCTTGCTTATACTGCTTAATCCGTTTGCTCCGCATATCACCGAAGAGCTTTTCGAGCAGTTGGGTTTCGGTATTCTCAATGAGCAGAAATGGGTAGAGTTTGACGAGAGCCTTTGTGCGGATTCTACCGTTGAGATAGTGGTCCAGATAAACGGTAAAATAAAAAGCCGCTTTAACGCTCCTGCGGACAGCGATAAGGACGAGCTTGTAAAGCTTGCTCTTGAACTGGACGACATAAAGCCGTTGGTGGACAAAAAGACGATAGTAAAGCAGATAGCCGTTCCGGGCAAGCTGGTCAATATTGTTGTGAAATAAAAAAAATCCCTCTGATTTTAGCATAAATCAACTTTTTGTCACAGCAGGTGCTTTTTACTCCTATAAAAATAACAGCCGATGATGTCATTTCACCGGCTGTACTTGTATATAAATTCGGTCGTTGTACCGAGTACGCAGAAAAAGCTTAAAAACGGGTGAGAAAAATCGGCTCTTTATACGTTTAATAAATGAAAGGCAAAAAAACGCAGCTTTTCAGAAAGGGGATTTTAATGGATAACGGTGCCGGTAGCTACCGCCGTTTCCTTGAGGGTGATGAAAACGGCATTATTGAGATAATAAGGGACTACAAAGACGGACTGATTTTATTTCTGAACGGCTTTACGCAGAATATCTGTGTTGCCGAAGAACTTATGGAGGAAACTTTCGTAAGGCTCTTGGTAAAAAAGCCTAAGTTTTCCCCACGGTATTCATTTAAAACGTGGCTTTATACCATAGGACGAAACACAGCGATTGATTATCTCAGACGAAATTCCAAATCGGTCAATATGACAGATGAAGAAATGCAGAACATATTGAGCGAAAAGGAAAGCATTGAACAGGCTTATATACGAGAGGAAGAAAAAATCGTTGTTCATAGGGCTATGAGCAAGCTTAATTCCGAATATCGGCAGGTGCTATATCTTATGTTTTTTGAGGATTTCAGCACCGAACAGATTTCAGCCGTGATGAAGAAAAGCAAACGTCAGATAGGAAATCTGATTTATCGTGCAAAAATGTCGCTTAAATCACAACTTGAAAAGGAGGGCTTTGTTTATGAAGGATTATAGAGAAGTTGCTGAAGATGTGTTTCAGCGCAGCGAAAAAATTATAGCGGACAACCGCAGAAGAAAAAAGAAGATTATAAAGGTCGGCTCGGTGACGGTCTGCTCTTGCCTTATCGCCTTACTCGGCGTCGGGGTATGGCAAAGCGGAGCGCTTTCAGATATGTCGGGCAGGGGCAAAGATATTGTATCGGATAACGCTTCTGATGTTGTATCCGATGAAACTGACAGAGAATTTTCCAATTCGGGTTCGGGAGATGTCACGCAAACATCTCAGTCTACAGAGCCTTATCCCGTTCAAACCGAAGATAACCGTGCCGAAAAATGGCTTACCGCTGAGGAACTTGGCTTTTCAGCGCAGGGAGAAACGATGGGTCTTTTCGTTCCGACTTTTATCTCCTACCTTGGGGGATTTTACGGCTCTGTGGACGCTGACCGAACAGACAGTCCCAGGTTTTCTCCTTCCGGGGGAGAAGAGATGATTTTCAGTCCAAATCCCGAAAATAACCGAGAAGTTTACCTCGTGGAAGGTCATCCCGATCAGATTGCCATTCATATCAACGGTATGGAAATCTACGAAAAAATCTTCGATGTGACCTTCGAGGCGGACGAAACGACCTACGCTATTGCCTTCAGCCCGTTGGTGGACATCGACTACGGCGTTGGAGATATGGTACTGGAAACAGAGGACTACACCGTCTATGAGGCGATAAAACTCCAAGGAGAGCCGTCCCGTACCAAGGAATATATCGTAGATATTCTGCCAATTCTCCGCCGTGAGTTACCTAACTTCTTCGACGGCTCAAACCTGCTGCAATCGGGCGATTACTATAGCGATCAGTGGCAGCTTGCCCTGCCGATAAAGTAATTCACAGCATTAAAAATGCCAATCTCCCTGTTAAAAGAGATTGGCATTTTTTTCGTCTGCAAACCGCAATTAATAGTACGACAATTCCATTTCCAGCTTTTGCCTGTTATCTTCGTCGTAGTCGTCCCAGTACTTCTTGATATTTTCTATTTCTTCCTCGTGATTGCCCGAGCAATATCCGGGAAGATTATCCGCACGGTAATAGCCTATTTTGGTTTTTTCGCAGGACGTGGAGGCAATTTTACCCGTTTCCGTGCAAAATCTCCGCTCAACGACCGACGAGTCGGGCGTAAATTTCTGCACCTGCGTCGTATCGACGATTTCTGCCATTACGTCGTGCCAGATATTTGCCGCATATCTGTGGTGGTCGATATACATTTCGGGGATTTCCCGTCCGTCATCATAGCCCAGCCAGACAATTCCGACATATTCGGGAGTGCAGCCTGCGAAAAGCAAGTCCTGTCCCGAGTTTGAAGTACCTGTTTTTCCTATGATTTCGATATTCGGCAAACTTGCGTAAGAACCCGATGACGTTCCGTCCGTAACAACGGTTTTCATCATTCTGTTTACGATCCAGGAGGTATCGCTGTCGATTGCCTGCGTGCCGTAGAAATCCTGCCTCAGAATAACGTTGTCCTTGCTGTCGACAACTCTGTTGTAAAGCATAGGCTTGTAATAAAGACCGCCGTTTCCGAAAATCTCATAGGCTGCGGCAAGCTCATACAGCTTTACGCCGTTCGTAAGCGCACCCATTGATACGGGAGAAAGCGCAATATCGCTCTGTTCGAGGGTTGTAAGACCCAAATTCTGCGTAAGCTGATTATAGCATACCTGCGGCGTCAAAAGCTGTGCTGTTCTTACCGAAAGCGTATTTCTTGACTCTCTGAGACCCATCCAGATACTCATAAGAGAGCCGTCGTTTCCTACGTAAGCAAAGTTGTCGGGCCACAGCTTTATCTGATATCCTTCTATTATCGAGATTTTCTTATCGGGCAAAACCGTCGAGAAAGTCACGACATTATTCTGGATAGCCGTCGAGTAGACCGAAATCGGCTTTATCGTAGAACCGGGCGCTCTCGTTGCCATAGTCGCACGGTTAAAGCAGTTGTCGCCGGGCTTATCTCCCAAGCCTCCTGCAAGAGCCACGACAGTCCCCTCGTAATCCACAAGCACAAAAGCTGACTGGAGCAGATCGTCCTCCTTAGCGTTCTTGTCGTAGCTCGTGACAGCGAGATAAGGGTCCCGATACTTCTCCTCCACCTTATTTTGCAGCTCTATATTCATATTGATATAGATTTTATAGCCGCCGTTGTAGATTTCGTTTCTTGCGCTGGTATAGGTTATGCCTTTCAGATCCGCATAATCATTGATTACCTGGTCGATAGCGGCGTCAACGTACCAGTTTTGCGAGATTTCGTAATCGTTCCACTTGTAAGCCTCATACTCATCGTCGTCAACTTCCTCTTCGGGATTTTCGGTATCATCGGGGACATCTTCCGTGACAGAGTCGGGGTCGACATAGCCGAAAGCGTCGCCGTAAACCGTTCTTGCAAATTTTACCTTTTCAACCAATGCCGCCTCGTATTCGTGCAGTGATATATAACCCTGCTCATACATATTCTGAAGAGCGTAAATCTGGTTATCCTTGCAGTTTTGCAAATCCACATACGGAGAACGCATATACGGATTTCTTATCATTCCCGCAATGACCGCAGATTCTGCCACGGTCAGGTCTTTTGCGTCCTTTCCGAAGTAATACTGCGACGCAGCGCCTACTCCGTAGACCATTCCGCCGAGCCATATCCTGTTGAGATAGCTTTCAAGAATATCAATTTTGGTATATTTTTCCTCCAGCGACATTGCACGGAAAATTTCACGGAGCTTTCTTTCCCAGGTCTGCTTATCGTCGCCCGTAATATTCTTGACAAGCTGCTGTGTTATCGTCGAACCGCCCTGTCCTGCTCTGCTGAGATTAAGCACATCTGCGCCGAGAGCGAACACCGTTCTGCGCCAGTCGACGCCTTTGTGCTCCCAAAAGCGCTTATCCTCCGTTGAAACGACAGCGTTGATAAGATTAGGAGAAATATCCTCGTAATTTACCCAAATTCTGTTTTGTTCTGCGGCAAGACGGGTGATTTCGACTTCCTGACCGTCCTCGTCATAGGCGTAGACTATGGTCGTGTACTTCATTTCGGTATCACGCAGGTCAGCGTCAAAGCCGTTGTCCGCAAAATCCAGCACGTACACCACGATAATAGTGACAACTATACAAAGCATAATCACTATCACAAGGAGCATTGACGACAGCGTTGTACCCACAACAGTCAATGCGTTACCGATATTTTTCATAATACGCCGGTTTTTTTGAGGGTCGGGCTTTTTCTTTGGCTCGTCCTTTATTTTGATGTAGTGAAATTTTTTATTACTCATATGCCTCACCAAAAAATGTAAAAAAGATTGTTTTCCCATAGGGAAAAGATTATTGCCTTGATTTCATAAGAGATTGTATCCGAAAAGGAGAAAAATAAGGCATCATATGTATTATACCATATTTTTAAGGAAAAGTTAATACTTTTTTATGAAAAAAATGTGAAAATTTGCAAAAGCGCCTGTTTTTCGCCCCAAAAGGACAAATCGGCTTGAAATTTTCGCTTTTTTGTGCTAAAATTAAGATAATATATCGTCCGCCACCCTGCGGGGCGACGGTGCTGCGGCTTTGTGCTAAAATTAAACTAAGATGATGCCGTCCGCTTTAATAAGGCGACGATGCGGCGGCTTTGCGCTGAATTAAAGCCGATAACGAATAATTGCTGTTTGCTCTGCTGTGAAAAGGTGAAAAAAATGAAAAAATTCCTGAAAAATTTTTGGTTCTTAATTCCGCTTGTGCTTGCCGCTGCTATGTTTTTTGTACTACCGTTCTTTCCCGACTTCACGGAATATGTCGTTTCCAGGGGACTTTTCAAGGTCGTTACCGTGCCCGTGGGATTTATAACCGGTCTTATCCCCATTTCCCTCACGGAATTAGCCGCCGTGCTTGCGCTGCCTGCCGTCATCTTCCTTATCATTATGTTTATCGTTAAAATGAAGAAAAGCAGTTCCCGAAAAAAAACTGCGCTAAGGGCAGGACGTGCGCTGTGCGCTTTTTTGTCAACAGCCTGCTTTATGTATATGACCTGTCACGGCGCAAACTATTACCGTCAGCCGCTTGAAAAGTCTATGGGTCTTGATATTTCGCAGAAAACCGCACAACAGCTCTTCGAGGTGTGCAAAACTCTTGCGGAAAACGCAGCCGCAGCCGAAAAGGAAATCACCCGTGACGAAAACGGACTTATGGCTCTTCAGGAGAGCGATTTTGACGTTCTTACAAAGGCAGGAAACGGGTATGACAAGCTCATTGAGGAGTATCCGTTCCTGTGGACTTCGGTTCGTCGGCAAAAGCCCGTTATGCTGTCAGAGGCGTGGTCTTATACGGGTATCACGGGAATGTATTTCCCGTTTTTTGCGGAATGTAACGTCAATATCGCCCAGCCCGACTATCTTATACCGTTTACAGCGTCGCACGAAAGCGCACACTCACGGGGAATAGCGTTTGAAAACGAGTGCAATTTTCTTGCTTTTCTCTCCTGCATCAACAGCGACTATCCCGAATACCGATATTCGGGATATATGGCGGCTCTTACATATTGCTCAAATGAGCTGTTAAGGTATGACGCAGACCTGTGGAAAGAGGTTTTTGCCGTTGAAACGGAAGGTATGATTGCCGATTTCAGGGCAAACAACGACTACATATACGATCACGAGGGTCACGACAACAAATTCATAGAGGCTGTGCACAACACCTCTCAGGCTGCAAACGACACGTTCATCAAGGCGCAGGGCGTAGAGGACGGGTCTTTAAGCTACGGAAGAGTTACAGAGCTTATTCTTGCGTACTATTACAAATAATCATGAGCTGTGCTTTCCCGACATAACAAGACCCTTTTCGGCGTCCATTGTTACGGCTATGCCGCTTTTCAGCACGGCTGAGGCATTTTTTGCGCCCACAATTACGGGAATGTCCAGCGTCATTCCGACTATTGCTGCGTGACAGTCCGCTCCGTCCTCTTCGGTTATAATTCCTGCGGCGGTTTTAAGCAGCGGAAGGACCTCGTTCGACGTTTTTGGCATAACCAGTATCTGACCTGCGGTAAAACGCTCAGCAGCCTCTTCGGCGGTATTTGCAACGCATACGGGAGCGGTCGTTATGCCCTTATTTACGCCTCTGCCCGAAACGAGTACATCTCCCACAATATGGACTTTCATAAGATTTGTCGTTCCCGAAACGCCCAGCGGCACTCCTGCGGTGATAACGGCAAGATCGCCGTCTTTGAGAAGTCCTGCGCCCACTGCCTTTTCGACTGCACGGTGGATAAGGTCGTCGGTATTCGTCATCATTTCTTCGCACATAAGAGGTATAACTCCCCACGAAAGCGCAGTCTGTCTGTAGGTGACTTCGCTTGTCGTACAGGAGATCACGGGACATTCGGGACGGTAACGGGAGATCATTCTTGCTGTTGCGCCCGATTTTGTCACGGTAACGATAGACGCTGCGCCCAGATCCATTGCGGCGCTTACCGTTGCGTGAGAAATCGCAGCGGACACGTTTGCCTCGCCGTCAAACTCCTGCTTGCGAAAACGCTTGCGGTAATCTATAGCTTTTTCCGTGGTTTCTGCAATAAGCGCCATAGTTTTTACCGCCTCAACCGGGTGTTCTCCTGCGGCAGTTTCGCCCGAAAGCATAATTGCGCTTGTGCCGTCGTAAATTGCGTTTGCAACGTCTGTGGTTTCCGCTCTCGTGGGACGGGGATTGTGTATCATACTCTCAAGCATTTGCGTGGCGGTAATTACCTGCTTGCAGGCGCTAAAGCCTTTTTTGATAAGCATTTTCTGAAGTCTGGGTATCTCCTCAAAGGGGATTTCAACGCCCATATCGCCTCTTGCGACCATAATTCCGTCCGAAACCCGAAGAATTTCATCAATATTTTTAACGCCCTCTCCGTTTTCAATCTTCGAGATAATGCGTATATCGGGTCTGCCCTCTTCGGCGAGGATTTTCCGTATGTCAAGCACGTCCTCCGCACAGGTGACAAACGACGCTGCGATAAAATCAAAGCTCTCCCGGCAGCCGAAACGTATATCCGAGACGTCCGCCTCGCTTAAATAAGGCATAGAAAGCTTTACTCCGGGGATATTTACGCCCTTGTTGTTTGAAAGAAAACCGCCGTTAAGCACGGTGCAGATAATATCGGCTGTGCCGTCGTCGTTGTTCTTTATATCGGTGCAGCGAATAGAAACGTTTCCGTCGTCTATCAGTATTCTTGTGCCTATTTCAATATCATTCGGTAGATTTTTATAGGTTATTGACACACGGGAATTGTCGCCCTCGACATCTGCGGTAGTAAGGGTGAAAATATCGCCTGTCTTTATTTCAACCTTTTGATTATCCCTGAACTTTTTAAGTCTTACTTCGGGACCTTTTGTGTCGAGGAGTGTGGCGATAGGCTTTCCAAGCTCTTTTGCAAGTCTTACGACGCGGTCGTGGGTAATTTTGTGGCTTTCGTGAGAGCCGTGGGAAAAATTCTGACGGGCGACGTTCATACCGCTTTCCATAAGTTGGCGCAGGATGTCGTCGGATTCGGTAGACGGACCCATTGTGCAAACGATTTTTGTTCTTCTCATAATTTATCCTTTCTTTTGCAGTTTATAGTGCACAGTGCACAGT
>CANQKW010000033.1 GCA_947624555.1 uncultured Clostridia bacterium | reverse complement strand
TCGATTGATGTTGAAGATTTTTGCAATCATAAGTCCGCAATTTATCTTGTTTTGCCCGAAGAAGATACGACCAAGCACTTTCTCATCTCGCTGATTTTTCAGCAGCTCTACCGCGAGATACTGACGGTTGCCGATGAGAAAGGAGGCACGCTCGACAAGCGAGTAATGTTCTACATGGACGAGGTGGGAACGCTGCCCAAGATAGACGGATTGGAGATGATATTCTCCGCATCGCGCTCCCGCAAGGTCTCCATCGTGGCTATAATCCAATCACTGGCACAATTTGAGAAAACCTACGGCAAAGAAGGTGCGGAGATCATTGTGGACAATTGCCAATGCACCCTTTTTGGAGCATTCGCGCCAAACTCCAAGACCGCCGAGGAAATGTCCCGCAATCTCGGCAAGCAGACGGTTCTCAGCGGAACGGTGACGCGCTCATCGGGGAACGGCGGCAGCAATCGACAGCTACAAATGATAGAGCGCTCCCTCATGACCGTTGACGAACTGAAGTCTATGCCGAAAGGTCATTTCATTGTGATGAAAACAGGCTGTCACCCGATGAAAACGCGGCTCAAGCTGTTCTTTAAGTGGGGCATACAGTTCGAGGACGCTTACTCGATTGAGGAAAAGTCCGAGCGCAAGGTACAGTACGCAGATTGCAAAGAGGTTGAAGCGGCGGTGTTGGAAAAGTTTCCGTCGCAGCCAATACCGATAGAATTTGAGAAAGGCTTCTCAAATACGGTAACGGAGTTCTCAACGAAAAAAAGAACACCAAAAACAAGGTAGCGTATAGACTATATTTTCATTGTGATCATGAGTTCAAACGACCCGTTTTCACACTTGACCTTTATCTGACCGTTATATTTTTTAACTGTGCTTTCGATATTATACAACCCCATTCCGTGCTGTCCCTTTTCGGATTTTGTCGTGGGTGGTATATCATAAAAATTATCGGTGCACACGGTAGGATTTTTTATTGACATTACAAAATACCCCTGCTGCTTACCTGCATGTACTGAGATCATACTGTTCGATTCAATTTCTTGACAAGCCTCGGCAGCGTTATCCAATGCGTTTGTCAGTATAACACATAAATCAACGTTTTCAATTGATGGGGGAATTATACCGGAATATTCGATATGGCAGTTATCGCCAAGCTCCGACGATTTATCCGCCAGAATCGCGTCTGCCAGTTTATTTCCCGTATAAAACAGCATCGTATCGGACTTGTATTTTATTTTTTGCAGCTTTTCTATATATTCCTCGGCTTGTGAGTATTCTTCCATCTGTATCAATGATAAAATACTTTTCAGGTGGTTATTGTAGTCGTGACGAAACCTCCTTATTTCGGAATCCATTTTTTCGAGGTCGTCATAATGGTTGATCTGAAGCTCCACCTGCTTCTCCATCATTTGCGAAGCCGATGTGAAATACTGTTTTGCAATTACATTAAAAAACAATGAAATAACAATACACGCCAGGATTATTGAAAGCACTATAACAATCGCAATCAAAAGATTTGCTTTCAGCTTATATTCATCGGTGTTAATGCAAATCAGTGATGTTATTGCGCTTAAACATACTACCGCTAGTAATAACAAAGCAAAAATGCGTTTAGGAATAATCTTCGGAATAAGCATAATTTTCTTTGAATCCGCTTTTTTCCGCAAAGCTATAAGCGCGAATAATGCAGACACTTGAATAAACAGCGTAACATAAGGCAAGGTAGTTCTTGAGGCGGTCTCTAATAAATTCGCTGAAACGCAAGCTACACATGACGATGTGAAGGATATCGTCAAATCAATAAAAATCGTGGGATAAATTATTTTCAGATTTAAGCGTCCATATATTATAAATAATGTAATGAAATTTTTGGCTGCGTATAATAAAGCCATAGGAAATCCTGCGGAATTGTCAAAGGTGCTATTAAGAAATAAGGCTGCGACGGAAATTACAACATGCACAATAAGCGAGAGGACGGCGCGGAGTGTATTTATACCGTTTTGTTTATATGCTCCAAAAAGATCAATACACACAACAACAGCCAGGACTTCAGCCAGCCCGCCGATTATATGTGGCAGATTCGCTGCTATGATCATATGTCGTGTACCTCGTTGTATCTCATAATATAATTTTGAAATTCTGTCTTGAATTTCGCCGCATAATGTGCACCGATACATGCCTTTTCCCCATTATCAAAGAAAATTTCGGTGCTGTTATGATTGCTTATATGAGCGAACCCCACCACATACGCCTTACTGCATCGTATAAAATTTGAACTCGGAAGTTTTATTTCAAGCTGTTTCAAATTTATATGTACACGAAGCGATCTGTCTTTGGTTCGAACCGTTGTATATTTCCCGTCCGCCTCCAGATAAATTATTTCGGATAGTTTTATCTTATAATCTCCCTCGTGAGTATGAAGCAGAAGAAGATTATCATAATCTATCGATTTTAAATAATCGTCAAGTGCTCTGAACAACTTGGTTTCATCAATAGGTTTTACAAGGAAACGGAAGGTTTTAACCTCATATGCGTCAAGTGCCGCTGCCGGATAAGCGCTGATAAAAATAATAACGCTGTCTGAATTTGTCTCGCGCAGCTTCCACGGGGTTTCTATGCCGTTGATTCCCTCCATCTGATAGTCCAGGAATATTATATCATACTGCTTTTGTGAACGCAGAAGTTCTTCGCCGTTCTCATAAAAGTCCGTATATATTTCAACATTTCTTGCTCTCATATATCTGCGTACAAAAGCAGACATTTCCTTGTGAAATACTTTTTCATCGTCGCATACCGCGGCTTTCATATTAAGCATTATTCCACCGCCCTTCATATAACCATTATACATCATTCAAGGCACATTTGCAAGAGTAAAATTATTTTCGTTCCCTGAAAAACACCTTTCGTCCAAAATCCATTGATTGACAGCGCTTGGCTGAATATAATAAAAACATAATCTTAACGCAAGATTATGGAATTGCCCGATTATGTGGCTGACATTCGGTTCATATGATCCGACAGTATATCTATGGGAGGAGGAAGCAAAATGGGATTCTGGGATTGCATTTGGTACTGGATTTTTGGTTAATAGGGTGAGACAATGAATGTAATCGAAAATCAGCAGCTGTGGTTTGATAATGTTTTATCATATCGTGCAAGAGTTGAAAAGGATTCACTTGGCGATATGATAAGGCACATATGTGACAACATCTCGGTTCTCGGTCTTGAGATTACAGACAATATTGTAGTAGCGGTCAGTGAAGAAACGGATGAGCCTAAACAGACCATACTCGGGGTTGAGATAATTATTCCGGTAAACAAGCCCTTTAAGAGTAACTGTCATTATGTCTTTAAACCACACTTCAGGTTGGAAAACGCGGTATCGCTGAAATACTGCGGCAAAGCAAGCGATTTACCGAAAATGAACAAAAGGCTGTGTGAATATGCTTTGATGAGGCAATATTCACCATTGACCGGTGTTTATTTCTCTATAAAGCAGATATGCGGCAACGAGGTTGTTGCCAACGCATATATGGGAATTAACGGTAATCTGCTCTGAAAAGTGAAAGCCGAAGCATATTCGGCTTTCTTTTTTGTCCGCAAACTAATTTCGTTCCTCAAAAAAGCCCTTTTGTCCAAAATATGTTGAATTTTGTATTGTTTTATGGTAAATTGTCTGCAAAAGTATATTTGCTTGAGACGCACTTTGGAGGTATAAAGCGATGAAGAAAAAAATAGCAAGCTCCTTATTGGCTGCCGGATTGATGTTATCAACAACACAGCCGGACAGTTTTGCATCAAGTTCACTTCCTAACGAGCCTTCAACAACAGGGGTGACTGATGAAAATACCAATGTGATTGATTTCGAATCCTCATTAAGGGTGATTGGGCAAACCGACAACAGCATTTCCATAGAATGGGATAAGCCCGGACTGGCTTCGAAATACTCCGTTTTTGTAAACGGTGACAGTATTGCGGAGAATATAGAATCCACCAAATATAATGTGGAGGAATTGGAAAGCGCAAGTGAGTACTTTATATCTGTAAGCGCTTTTGACGAAAACGGAAAGCTCCTTTTTGAAAGCAACGAGATTTGCGCTCACACTAATCTTACAATCAATTCCAACTATACCCTGACTAAAGACATTAATGCGGCAAACGTCTTTATTAACGGCGGAATGTTTGATTTGAACGGGCATTCCCTCACCGTTGACGGCGATGTATGGTTGAACAGCGGGTATCTGAACGTAAATAAGGGTAAGCTGTACATTGGCGGGGACTTTAACCTCAAGCGCACAAATTACGATTACGGTTACGGATACCTCACCATGCAGAACGCGGAGGACTATATCCTTGTAAACGGTAATATGTGTGTAGCGTCAATATATAACAATAGCACTCTCACCGCCGGAACGATTGAGTTGAAAGGAGACTTCACTCAAATCACTTACAGCAGCGCAAACAATTTCTATTGTTCCGGCAGCCACAAGGTCATTCTCAGCGGCGAAGGCTTGCAGACCGTATCGTTCGCCTCCACTCAGTCGCAGTTCAATACACTGGATGTTCAGAACTTCTCGGAGGACGGCGTTGTATTCTCAACGGCGGCTACCGTTGTCGAACTTCTGGACAACGGCTGTAATGTGTCCTTTGCCAACGGTGAGCGCTCCGGGTGGACGCTCGAGGAAGATGAAACGATCGACGGCGATCTGAACCTGTCAAGAGGAACGCTTGATCTCAACGGACATAGGCTGACCGTGACCGGAAATCTTATTCAGTCGGGCGGAAACGTACTTGTGAACGGCGGCGAGCTGGATGTTCAAGGAGATTACCGTGTTCAAGCGCTCAACGGCGGCAAATATACTGTAAGCCCCGGAACGCTTACTATGAAGAATGACTCCGACACCGTAAAGGTAGGCGGAGAGTTTGTCATGCAGTCAACCAAGAGCCACAGCGAACTTCTGTCCGCGGGTACTCTTGAAATCGGCGGCGATCTGACACAGCTTTCGGGCGGATCGTCTTACAACTTATGCACATCGGGAACTCATACCGTTGTGCTTAACGGCTCGGAAAAACAGACGATCAGCATAGCCAACAATGACAAGAAGTACTCGCGCATTGCAAATCTGAAAATTGAAAACAACTCCTCGGAAGGCGTTGATATAGCGAGCCAAGTATACATATTGGGTAAGCTGTACAACACGGATTCGCCCGTAACAAGCAGCAAAAATCTCTACATCACCGCGACGACTGAGTTCCCCGACAGCAAGTGGAATTATGACGCGAATTTTGTCGAGCAGAGAACGATTCCCGCAGGTCTCGAAATCGGAGGATCGCTGTATGTTAATAGCTCGCTTACTCTTGCGAGCGATACCGTTGTTGGTGATGATCTCAGCGCAAGCGGAAATTTAAATCTTAACGGCTACACCCTCACCGTCGACGGCGATGTATGGTTGAACAGCGGGTATCTGAACGTAAATAAGGGTAAGCTGTACATTGGCGGGGACTTTAACCTCAAGCGCACAAATTACGATTACGGTTACGGATACCTCACCATGCAGAACGCGGAGGACTATATCCTTGTAAACGGTAATATGTGTGTAGCGTCAATATATAACAATAGCACTCTCACCGCCGGAACGATTGAGTTGAAAGGAGACTTCACTCAAATCACTTACAGCAGCGCAAACAATTTCTATTGTTCCGGCAGCCACAAGGTGATTCTCAGCGGCGAAGGCTTGCAGACCGTATCCTTCGCCTCAACTCAGTCGCAGTTCAATATCATTGAAATAAGAAAGCCACTGGATATTGGATACATAATTAACAGCAATACAAAGTGGAATGAACTTGTTGAGAATTATACGGACGATTCCGCGCCCGCTGCGCCGACAAATCTGCAATTTGTACGTTCCACATCAACGTCCGTTATGATGAGATGGACTGATTCCGAAGATATTCAAAAACTGAATTGCTATGAGATTTACCGTGACGGGAAATTAGTAGGGACGACCAAACAGACCGAATTCATAGACAACGGGCTGAATACCCATACCCAATACGAATATCATATTGTGGCATTAGGCGCAAACGGCGTTCGTTCCGAGTCAAGCAATATAATTCAGGCGGCAACCGATGTTGACGCTTACGCGCCTACAACTCCAACGGGACTTCAGGCTGTGATCCGTACCGACGGCAGCGTTTATCTCACATGGACAGCGTCAAGCGACAATGTAAGTGTTGACGGATATAATTTGTATCGCAATGGAGAATTTATCGGAAATACGGCAGGAACGGCGTACAATGACAAGACTGCTGAGCCGGGTTATCATGAATATTATGTAGAGGCGTTCGACAACGAGGGCAACAACTCTCTGTACAGCAGCAGTATCTACGCAGATAATATGCCGCCGCAAAAACCGGTTCTGCATTTGAGTGAAGTTACTCCTATGAGAATTTCGTTTAAATGGGATTCTGAGGATAATGTCGAGATCGATCATTTTGAGGTGTATAAGAACGGAGAGTTTTTCAAGAGCACAAAATCCAAAGAACTTTCGGATACCACGGTTACGGCGGGCAGTGAATATTCGTATTATGTAATTGCTATCGATACATCGAATAACGTTTCGGAAGCAAGCGATACCAAGAAAATCACCGCGAAAAATGATGAAGAAAAGCCGCAGATAGGAATAGCAAATCAGACGCTGACCGAAAACGGCAAATCTTTACGAATAGTATGCACGGACGATGTTATGCTCGCTGAAATGAACGCCGAGATCAAGGCATCTTCATCGGAGGAATGGCAATCTGTTAAAACTCAGATATTGAGCCAGAAGAGCCAAATCATTAATCTTGATCTTTCGGACTATCTGACAGACAGCGGCGAATACGACATCAGAATAAGCGTTGCAGACGCGGCTGGAAACACGGAAACCGTCGAATCTAACTTCACTTATGCCAAAAATGAAATGTCGGAATTCGAGGTTACAGCGACGGCTGACGGCTGTTCCGTCAAACTGGATTGGACTTCCGCGTCCGACAATTCTAACGTTTATTATGAGATACGAAGAAAAGACGCGGACGGCAACGAAAAATACATAGCCACCACAAGAGCCGATGAATTGAGCTATACCGACGGCGGGCTTTATCCGCTTATGGAATATTCGTATTTCATAGTCGCACATGATGAAAACATGTATTCGGTTAGGAGCAATACGGTAAACGTTACATCCGGAAAAGACACAATCGCACCCACGGCACGTATTAAGGGCAACAGCTTGACTATTGAGGGATATTCACTTTCCTTTGATGGATCGCTTTCAAAGGATAACTTCGGAGTTAAATCATATAGCTGGAATTTCGGCGATGAAAGTATGGGTGAGGGCAAAACCGCAGAGCATACATATTCCAAAGCGGGAACATATACTGTAACGCTTACGGTTGCCGATGAAAGTGGGAATACCGATAGCGGTGAGTTTGTCGTAACGGTTTATGACAAGAGTTATTGCATTGCGGAAATTCAGGTTCTCGATGAAAACGGCAGAGTACTTTCCGACGCCGCGGCATACAGCGAACTTCCCGATATGACGCAGTCGATGTACTATGCCGACAGTGACGGAATAATCCCTCTTGTTACCAAAAGCGGTACATATGATTTTTATTTCTTTGCAGACGGCTATATGCCTTATAAAAAAGCTATTAACCTTCAAGGAATCAACACGGGTAATGACAGGCAAAAGGTAACGCTCACGAAAGATGATCTTGTTACCGCTGAGTTTGAATATGAAGAACTTGATCTGGACAAGGCTATCGAACTCGGCATTGATGTTACCGCTCCGGAAAATCAGCACCTTAATGTTGTCACAATAAAAGTAGATAACATCGAAAGCGATGATAAGCACAACTTTGAAGTCGTTGTCAATCAAAGCGGTGACTTCATTCAAATCGAATCCAACGGCAGCGTTACCGTTAAAGATAAAGTACGCAAGGAAAAAGAAGAAACTACCTCTCAAGGAAAAACCAATACAAAAACTACCATAAGCACTTTGGAATCCGGGAACAAAAACAATGGTGATTCTCAGAAATCATCACCCGCAAGGGATCTTACAATTAAAACTATGGTAAGCATGTCGGTAACAGAATTTTCATGGCTGAAAAATTTCTATACCATTAATATATCTATCACCAACAATGCTGCGGAGGACTTCAGCATTGACGATTGCAGTGCGCTCCTTAATCTACCTGACGGTTTATCCCTTGCAAACACCGAGTCCGCTCAAAGCTTATATCAATCCATCGGAACAATAAAGGGCGGCACAACAAAAACCATCAGTTGGATAATAAAAGCCGACAAGGGCGGTTCGCATTACGTAAGCGTTGATTTTAACGGCGTTCTTGAACCGTTCGGTATTCCCGTTAACGCAGCATTTGAAAGCGATGCCATAGTTGTAAAGGGGAACAATGCTTTGAAGCTTACCTTGAATTCGGGTACTACAAGAACCAATTTTGAGCTTACAAATACAGCTGAATATAAGGTACAGAACGTTAAGGTCGATATGGGCTCATATGGCGAATTTAAGGACGCGGATCGAATTATTCTCAAATACCCCAGCGGCATGATGGAAATAATCGAATGGGAAGACGATGCGAAGACAAAAACCAAAAAAACAGTTTATCTGCCTGTTGGAGTTGAGAATACATCGAAACTCGTCGAAAGCGATTATTTTGATTTTAGAACTTTAGAACCACACGAGAGCGTAATAGGCATTATGTATCGCAATATAAATACAGTGTCATAATCAGGTAAAAGGAAGGATATCTCTATGAAAAAAATAATCTCCTTGCTATTAAGCATGGTACTGCTGTTTCAGGTGGGTGCCGAGGCGTTTGCGGCATACACCGAGGACCGCGCGAAAGCGTATGAATACAGCTACTGTACCGTTACATACACGATTGAAAATGAGTGGGATAACTATCAGCAGATAAGTATGTCCATCACCAATAACGGCAGCGAGACTGTGCGGAATTGGGCGCTGAAATTCGACTGCTCCGGCGAGATCACAAACATCTGGAACGCCGAGGTGTGCAAAAACGACGGAGAGATCATCGCGCTGCGCAACTGCGGCTACAATTATGAAATAATTCCGGACGGCACCGTGGAATTCGGTTTTCAGCTTCGGGGAGACGAGCTCAATCTTCCCAAAAGCGTATCCTTTTGCAATAAAACCGTGGACTCTACGGATAGCGCGGAGATAAATCTTAATGTTCAAAATAGTTGGGACGGCGGTTTCATCGGCGAGATCTCCGTGACAAATAATTCCGATAAGCCGCTTGAGGCTTGGAAACTCTCTTTTAATGGCAATTTTGAGATCGTTAACTCATGGAACGCAACCCAATTACCCTCCGAGGACGGATTCCTTTTTGAGAATAATGTTACCACCATGCCTATCGCAAAGGGTGAAACGAAAACTTTCGGTTTTCAAGGCGTAATTGCTTCGGGGGTAACTCCGGAGATATCGGACTGCGTTCTTACATCAATTGTGTTGGATTTGGAGGCAGAACAGCCCGTTGATACGGATAAGCCTGTTGACCCGGATAAACCCGTTGATCCCGACAAACCTGTAGACCCGGACAAGCCCGTTGATCCGGATGATCCCGTTAAACTCAAAGAACATACAATTTTGTGCTTTGGCAAATATAACGAAGAAAAAAAGGCTATTGAACTTTTTTGGAAGTCTACGGATGAAGGCATTGTAACAATTTGCGAGAGTGCAGACGGCAACGAATGGATAAACATTGCGGAAGTATCAGATGATTACAGCTATACATACAGTATAAACGAAGAAATCTTTTCAAAGCAGTTTAAAGTAAAGCAGCAAACCGATAACGGTGTAATTGAATCCGATCCGTTTATAGCTTCATACACCGAAAACGGATTTTCCGTTACATGGCCCGACAGCGACGAAGACGGAATCCCCGACTATCTTGAGAAAATTTACGGTACGAATCCCGATAATTCCGATACCGATTGTGATGGATTGACGGATTATGAAGAAATTCTTTTGGTCGGAACCGACCCGTTGAAATACGATACCGATGAAAACGGCGTAAACGACGGCGAGGATGACTTGGATAAAGACGGATTATCCAATAGAGAAGAGCTGAAATATAAAACTACCGTTTCCAAAGCGGATACGGACGGCGACGGACTTTCCGACTATGACGAAATTTATGTTTACAGAACAGACCCGCTGAAAGCTGACAGCGATGCCGACAGCTTGAACGATGGGGAAGAAATTGCAATCGGGCTTGATCCCAACGATCCCGAAACCTTTGGCGTACCCGACGCGGAATACAAGGTCGAACAGACGATCTCTGCCGACAGCGAAGCCATGTCCGAAATCAATACCGAGGAATCCCCCTACGAGCTGTCGCTTGAAATTTTGGCGACAGGCGACGCAGCTACCCGCCTTTTCGCAAACGAAAGCGCATACTCCGCCGTTACCGAGAGCAGCGCTCGGCTTGGCGGAGCTGTTGAGCTGAGCTATCTCGGCGGCGATGTTGACAAGGTGAAGCTCACCTACAAGATCGCTGACGAATATATTCCCAATGAAAACAGCGAATATTCCGAAAAATGTCTTGACTTGCAGGGCATAAAGAGGTATAATATATTTAGGTACTTCGAGGAAATAAATATGCTGCTCCCCGTGGCGACAGAGTTCGACGAGGAAAGCAATACTCTGTACGCCGAAACCGACGAGCTTGGGACTTACTGCGTTCTTGACATGGAAGTCCTTATGCGGAACCTCGGTATCGAGCCGGAGGACGGCATAGCCACCGAAACGGTGGAAAGGATCGCGTATTCGGCGGCAGTATACTCCGAAGAAGATAATATCGAAGAAGTTACTGACGGCGATTATAATATTATTTTCATAATTGACGACCGCAGCACGGTTATTTCCGAAGAACAGTTTGACGTTATAAAAGAGCAGATTCTCGAATTCGCGGAAACCATAATTGCCGAAAAGCGCGATCTGAAAATAACGGTATATAATCAGTCGGCTTCCGATTTTACAGAAAGCTGCTGCAAATTGGGCGGCAGTTTTGAACCCAAAGATCACGATTACGAATCGACCGGCGGATTATCCGGTTTTATAGGAAGGCTGTCTTCGCCGTATTCGGATATCGTTAAACTGCTCGGAGAGAACTGTATCATTTCGGACGGCTTAGCTGAAGCTGTAAACAGTTGCGGCAGCGATACTAGAAATTATATTTTTGATATTTACGCGCAGGAGAACGCCATATATGACCCTCAATGTTCCGACAGCATTCAGAGCGCAGCTTTGGAAAACAGGGTAAATATCAGCATAATAAGCGATACGGATGTTCTGACCGGAATCCAAAGCGAGCTTGCGGAATCGACAAACGGAATGGTTCTCGATTATAACGAGGACTTTGCTGGAAAATTATATGAGCATATTTTCAACGAGGACTATGTTCAAAAAGATATTCCCGACTACAAATACGGCGGGGAATTTGATGCTGTTCTGGCGACCGGACTGCAAAAGGTATTTCTGAACAGCGAGCTGTATCCTAACGGAAAAAATCCCTCCGGCGAAGATACCGATACGGATATGGACGGTCTTACCGACTGGGACGAGGTCAATTTGACACATTGGGCAGAATTGGGTCTTATCACCTATGATGCGAAGCACAATGTTATTCTCCCGACACTTCAGCAGTGTATGGAGTATTCCAAGAAGTCTTATGTTAAGGAAGGATTAGATAGATTTAAGGCAAGTTCTACTTCCGGAATGCCATCTTCCGCTGCTGAGGCAAGTTTTGCTGCGAAGTTGAAATCCACCAGAATTATGCCCATTTCTTCTGATCCGACCAGCGGCGACGGTGATGGGGACGGACTGCTTGATTCTTACGAGAAATATTACACTAATCCGTTAAACGCTGACT
Source organism: uncultured Clostridia bacterium (assembly GCA_947624555.1). GTDB lineage: Bacteria > Bacillota > Clostridia > Oscillospirales > Ruminococcaceae > CAG-115. The sequence continues at coordinate 9,165 of CANQKW010000033.1, read as the reverse complement.
GTGATGGTGACGGGTTAAGTGACGGCGAAGAATACAGATATGGAACTTATCCGCGCAATGTAGATTCCGATGGTGACGGGCTCGATGACAAATATGAGGTCGAAAATGGTCTCAACCCGCTTAGTTTGGATACGGACGGCGATAGGTTATGGGATGCCGAAGATGAAAACCCTACACAGTATGATATTGATTGGGAAAGTATAGCTCTTGAAGTATTTCTATTTGAGGCAGAGTTCTATTTCGATTATTTAGACGGCGTTATACGCGGAGACTTTATTCGTGAGCCGAACTTAGCGCAATTGATCGGTATGATAGTGGGAAGCTTTATACCGGGAATTGATATTCGGGATGTGATCGCCAACCTTATTAATGGAGATCTGGGCGGCACAGCATTGAGCGCTGTCGGCTTGATTCCCGCCGCGGGCGATATAGCTAAGTTGGTGGGAAAAGTCGGTGATTTTATAATCACAGGTGTAAAAAATGCCGATGAGATTAGTCTTCTGTTTAAATTGTCGAAAGAAATTGCTCCGCCGCTGATTGACGGGTTGAAGCAAGCTGACAACTTTTCCGATGTTTTAAGGCACGTTCCGTGCAAGGAAGCAACGGAATTGTTCCTCAATGAGCCTGCCATTAGAAAACTGTTGGAACTTCCTTCAAATTCTGGAAAATATGCGGACGAGGTCGTCGACGTTTTCAAAAGAGTAGCCGATAAAGACAACCTGGGTCTTTTTGAAGTATTTGTTAAAAATACGAATTTGGACGATATCGCTAAATACGAAAAGCAGTATGCAAAGATAATTGACAATGTGTCCGATTTCAGCGATAAACTTGCGCCCTTGGTTAAAAATCTGGACGATCGAACCGCACTAAAAATTGCAAATGCTGCATCGGAATATGGTGAAATTGTAGTTGACGCAGTTAACAAATGCGGTTGTGAGAGCATATATAAAATCATACACTACATAACCGAGAGCGGGATTTCAAACGCATCTGCTCGTAAATTTTTCGGAGCGTTGGCGGAGCATGGTGATATCATGCTTAAAGCCATTGATAAATGCGGTGTTAAAAACATTGACAAGCTTACCAGTCTCGTACACCGTTTCAATGGAGAAAATGCGGCTATTATCCTCAATTTAGCTAGGAAATATGATGCGGCAACTGCTACAAAATTTCTGGACATTATGACCGATCATGGTGATACCATGATTAAGGTAATTAGCAAGTATTCTGATCTTCCGGCGAAAACTCTTGAAGACTATTCAAAGATATTCGGTAAGTTTGGCGATAATGCCAATAATATTATTGATAAATGCTTGGCTAAAAAATTTGTAGGTCTGGACAAAGCATTAAACTCTGGTGCGGATGCAATAGGGTTTGTGCCGTTAAAGAACGATCCTGGTTCGTATCGTGCCGTTGTGAATGGGGTTTATCATAATAACCCGACAATCTATGTTCCAAAAGGCTTGGCAGATAAGTTGAAAGGAATTGATGAATTGCCTGAGATGACTAAAAATCAAAAAAAGGCTAAGAGAATGGCATATATGACTTTTTACAATGATTTACTAACAGACCAATATGTGATCACTCATATTAAAGATGCAGATATAGCAGCAGAATATAGGAAATTAATTGAAGCCATTCAAGAGGCTCGCAATCATTTTAAAAATATTGGTGGTACGAATTGCTCAAGTTTCACTGGTATAATAGACGATTACTCGTTTTTTAACAATCGATCTGTAATTAATTGTTCGGAAATATGGGCAGCAAGAGCGGAAATCTTAAGCGGTGGTAAGTTTAAAGACATTAGTCTCTCAACATATCATCTTAAAAATGACATAGATGGTCGGTTCTTAGCTGGGAGTGTTTTCGAACCTTGTGAAAACTGCCAAAAAACTTTTGAGAAAATTTTTAAAAACCATGGTGACTAACCCTTAAAATGTCATCAGCCATAGTACAACAATGTATAATCAAAAGTCTATAGTGTTGAAGTTTATTATAAACGCATTTTGGCAGATCTCTGCGCGCTCAAAGAATAATTGAACAACTTCCCTCTTTACACCCAACTCATCTGTTCAATTGTTCTATACTTCTTAGTTGAGCGTAGATTTTTTGAAAGGGTGATATGGTTTTCACCATATCATAAAAAAGGTTAACATCATGACAAGACAAGAATTTATAAAATTTGCAATTGGGAATCACCCTCTTAACAAAACAAATCAAAGGGTGGGGATTAATCTGTATGATCGAAGCCAATTGGAAACAAATATCCGCAAAGAGTATCCCATCAAATTTAATGCGGAAAAAATCCTTGATTTTTTCGAAATTGTCGGAAGTGTCTATTTTTACAGAACCGAATCCGCCTCTGGTGACATACTGGCGATTGATATAAGATGGCTTGTGTATATTGATTGGTGGGATGATATTGGCGCGGTTGTTAATTGTATCGGTTATATTGAAAACTGCGCCGGTCGAATTGATGAGCTTTATATGTCCGAATATGGCAGATTTTATAATAAAGACCACATACTTCTTGCGAAAAACGAAGAGGATTTTTTTGACTTTCTTACTACTGTGGAATATGATTTTCATCCTGTAATAAAAGAGAGAATTTATGATGTTTTGCGTAAAGCGGGATGGTATGAAGGCAGGTGTATTGACATTACCGATTTTAATAATAAAATGAAAGAGCGCAATATTATTCTATCAAAGCCTCAATTGGTTTTTTTAAGTGAATTTAGCGGGATAGGATTTAGCTGTGGATCTGAGTACTGCAAATTTTACTCCTTGAATGAAATTATAAATAATTGTGATTTTGTGCTAGATGAATATGACAATTATTCCTTGATGGTAATAGAAAATGTTGGTCAACCATATTATATTGATTCCAGTGGAATTATAGATGGTATTGAGGACATGCCATTAGGTAGAACTACGATGGAATGTATAAATCATTTAGTAAAAAACACGTTTTGTTGGAGCGAACCGGATGAGCCAAGAAATAACTTTATAGGTCCTTTTCAAGTTTAATTGTTGGATCTTTTCACTGATTTAAAACGGGAGTCGGTTATCATAGCCAATACAGCCTGTGGAATCAAGGGGTACGCGTACCCGCGGCTGTTTGGCTATACAGGCGGCGAACAACAGCGATACCGATCGACTCTTGATAATTTCAAATCCGAGGCGAAAAACTGCCTCGGATATTTTTTTGTCCAAAAACGGATAGCACCTCGGTGCAGGTCGCCTCCTGTAATTTAGATTTTGAACAACACAAAATTCTGAATTACAGGAGGGACTGGCAATGTCCAAAAAGTACATCATTAAGAACGGTGCTTCCGTTGAGGTTTCCGACGAGGTTTACAAAATCCTCAGAAAATGGGATCGGCGCATCAAGTACGTCGAGCACGACCTCAAAGAAACACGATACATTATCGACCAAAAGGAAGAAACGGTCAAGGAAATACCGAGCCGCGAGGACTCACTCGACAGGCTGACGGCTCTCGGGTTCGACTTTGAAAACCGATCAGCGGACTTTCGGGAATCGGTTTCCGACAAAATAATGCTTGAACAAGCACTCGAAAAGCTGAGTGACGAGGAACGATACCTCATTACTCAGCTTTTTTATTTTGGGAGAACAGAGCGTGAGCTCGCCGAAGAATTAGGTGTCAGCCAATACACGGTGAATCGTAACAAGCACAAAATTCTCAAAAAGTTGAGGGAAGAGATTATAGGATAAAATTGTTGTGATACTGCACAAATCCCAAAAAATCTTTTGTATAGTATAAATAATATTTTATAAATATCGTCTTTTTTGCCTATCAAACACCCCTTCCCAACGGCGAATGTTATAGAGGGGCAAATTTTCCTCTCAAGTTCTTTGACAATTGAATAGCAGTATTTCAGATACCTTCCCTTGCGCAGCCCATAGTGGTTGAAAGCGGCAGGAGCGCTACGCCATGACATGCAGGACGGCATTTATCGGAATTCGGGCGAAAATCTGCGGCAGTTAGCCGAGTGAGTTTATCTCAAAAAAGTTCGTGGAGAATTTCCGAATACGCCGCCAAAAGCACCGAGCGAGAAACGGCAGCTCCCGAAACTTGCGTGGCAGCAAGTGCGCGATGACCTGCGCCGGGGGATAATGATACTTCCGTCCAGCCACAGCCAGACGCAATGGGGGCGGCTTCATGAGAACCATGTTGAGGTTAGAGTCCTATGATGTCGTGACGCTAAACGACAGTCTGAAATATTCCCGATGTCGGGGGTGCGGGGCAAATACGACAATGTTTACAGGCAAACAAGCGGAGTGATCCGCTGTTTAAATACATGGAAACGGCTCTGTAATTGCGCAGAGCCGCAACCGTTTGCACACTGAAAAGTGTGCAAATTTCAGTTGAGTTTACGGACAAGATTGAAAATTGCACATTTAATATAAGATATTATGGAGGAAAGAACATGGACAATGAAGCAATCATCAGGTATAAATTTTATTTATGCCGTAACTTTCTTGACAAGCTGTTAAGTGAAAACCTTATCACAGAAGCACAACGCAGAAAGATAGAAAAAGGTGTTATAAAGCGGCTTGCCGAGGTTTGAACCATCGTCCACTTTTGTCGTTTTTGATACAATTCCGAAAAGATATTTCGGTGACATTGGTGATAGATTTCGCGGGAATTTTTCGGTATAATGTGTGGTGAAAAGAGGTGAGAAAATGGCTGAAATCACGATAATACCAGCAAAAGACCGTTCCGACGAAATCGTCAGAACAGCCGCCTACGCCCGAGTGTCGAGCAGCAGCGAGGATCAGCTAAACTCATTTGCGGCACAGATACGATATTATACCGAATTGCTTCAGAACAGCACCGACGCGGTATTCGTGGATATGTACGCGGACGAGGGAATTTCGGGAACAGGAACGGCTAAACGCGAGGAATTTCAGCGGCTGATGAACGACTGCCGAAAAGGAAAAATCGACCGGATACTTACGAAATCCATATCGAGATTTGCAAGGAACACAAAGGACAGCCTTGAAGCCGTCCGAGAGCTGAAAACGCTTGGCATATCAGTTTATTTCGAAAAAGAAAACATTGAAACAAGTGAGATAAGCTCGGAGATGATGCTGGCGATATACAGTCAGTTCGCACAGGAGGAGTCCATGTCTATATCGCGCAACTGTCGAATGGGAGTACATAAGCGTATGGCAGACGGCACATATAAAAACGCTTCCGTATCATACGGTTACGAATATTCTGAGGGTAAAATAACAGTCAACATCGAGCAAGCAAAAATTGTTCGCAGAATATTCACAGAATATCTCAACGGTAGGGGGATATATGAAATCTCTGCAATACTCAATTCAGAGAGTGCCGAAAAGCCGCCCAACGCAAAGGAATGGTATCCGCAGTTCATTTCAAACATAATCACAAACGAGCGATACATCGGCGATTCGCTTCTGCAGAAAAAATATATGACGGACACGCTCCCATTTCAAAAGAAAATCAATCATGGGGAAAAGGCACAATATTACATTAGAAATACACACCAATCCATAATTGATAAGGAAACCTTTGAAGCTGTTCAGAAACTGCGCAAAACAAAATCAAGGATTTATTACCGTTCATCATCGAATAAATGTTATCCATTAAGCAAAATGATAAGGTGCAGCTGCGGCAGCGGCTTCAGGAGAAAACAATCGGGTCATGGAATATCGTGGACTTGCTTGAAACATGACAGAAAATCCGCAGAACAATGCGGAATGAAACCAATTCGTGAACAAATAATATACAACGCTTTCATTCGGCTATGGAACAAACTCCAAGCGCATTACAAAGCGATACTTTCCCCCATGCTCCGACAGCTTGAAACACTCTCCGAAAGAGAAAAATCCGACAATACACAACTTGCGGAGCTTCGCAAGGAGATAGCCGAGATCAAGCAGCAAACCTACCTGCTGACTATGCTGAATTCGCAAGGAACGCTTGACGGAGCGTACTTCAAGGAGCGTTCCCAAGAACTCGACCGAAAACTGATAACCGCTCAAAAGCAGCTTCACGCCAACCTTGATGACAAAGACAGCGGACGGTTTGACGACTTACGAAAGTTAATTGTGATATTCGAGAGAGCAGAACCGATAACCGAATTTGACGAAATAAAATTCGGACAGGTCGTTGAAAAAATAACAGTGCTGTCCGAAACGGAAATACGATTTGACTTGGTCGGCGGGATTGGATTTACGGAGCGGATAAAGAGGTGATAAAAATGCTGAAGAACAGAACCATTCCATTCGGCTACTGTGTGGTCAATGGTAAGTATGCAATTAACGAGAACGAGGCAAACGCTGTTAAACAGATCTTCGAGAATTACATTAACGGAAAATCTCTGAAAACAATCGCCGCCGAAATGATAACCCCATACAATTCCGGTAAGACGGTCTGGAATAAAAATATGGTCTGTCGAATGCTTGAAAATCGAAAGTACATTGGCGAAAACGGATTTCCGTGGATCGTTACCACCGAGGACTTCAAGCAAGCGGCTCGTATAAAGGCAGAGCGGAACACATACCGCAAACCCGCTCTGCAAGCGAATTTACAAGAGTTAATTTGTAGCAAAACGAGCGAATATATTTATGAGCCTACCGAGGAAATTCAGCGATTAAACAACGAAATAAATCGACTGCTTGATTCCGAAAATGGCGATAAAAATGCGGTTGAGGAACTTATAATAAAATGCGCTCAACTGAAATATTCCGCGATAAAGGAAGTGGTAAAATGAACGAAACGGCAGCATTTTACGAACAAAAAATTGTCGTTATTCCCGCGAAATCGCGCAATGAAATTCATCGTACAACACGTTTGAGGGTAGCGGCATATTGCCGCGTCAGCACCGACCAAGAGGAACAGGAAAGCAGCTACGAAGCGCAAATCAGCTACTATACCGAAAAAATCGAGAATAACGCCGAGTGGCAGATGGCTGGCATATTTGCCGACGAGGGCATTACGGGAACACAAGCGAAAAAACGTCCCGAATTTCTGCGAATGATTAAACTTTGCCGACAGCGGAAAATTGACTTGATCCTTACAAAATCGCTGTCAAGGTTCGCGCGGAACACGGTAGACAGCTTGAATTACATACGCGAGCTAAAAGCGCTCGGAATAGGAATAGTATTTGAAAAAGAACAGCTTAACACCCTTGAAACAGACACGGAAATGATGTTGACCATCATGTCCTGCTTCGCCCAAGCCGAAAGCGAATCCATCAGCAAAAATGTATCATGGGGAGTGCGGCAGAGCTTCAAGAACGGCAATGTTCCGATACAATATGCGAAGCTGCTTGGCTATAAAAAGGGCGAGAACGGTCTCCCCGAGATCATACCCGAGGAAGCGGAGATTGTAAAGGAAATCTTCCGCAGCTACCTTGACGGAATGAGCCTCAAGCAGATCGCTGATACGCTTAATTCACGCGGTGTAAGAACAAAACGCAAGAAGGCTGAGTGGCAGCCGGAAATTGTAAAAAGCATTCTCGTAAATGAAAAATATACAGGCGACGCGCTCTTGCAAAAGACCTACATCACCGACTGCATTACTAAAAAGAGCCGCAAAAACAACGGCGAGCTGCCAATGTATCTGGTTAAAAATCATCATGAGCCGATAATTTCCAGAGCCGATTTTAACAGGGTTCAAGAGGAAATGGCAAGGCGCTCCGCCAAGCGTTCTATCGCTGATAAGCTCACCAAAACGGAGCAAGGCAAATACAGCGCCAAATACGCTCTGTCAGAACTGCTGATATGCGGGGAGTGCGGGACACATTACAGGCGCGTGACATGGACAGCAAAAGGCTTCAAGGAGATAAAATGGCGGTGCATAAGCCGTATTCAGTACGGTAAGAAAAAATGCCATTGCTCCCCTACCGTTGACGAGCAGGAACTCCACAAGGCGATTGTGAGCGCAATAAACGAGTTCTGCGAAGTCAAGGACGATGTAGCGAAAGCGCTTCGGGAGAGTATAACCGAGGTACTTGACTCGAATTTAAACGGCAGCGTACAGGCAGCACAGCAGCGGATAGATGAGCTTGCTCGGAACATAGACGAGTTGATAAAGTTGGCAACCGTGCTGGAAACCGCCGAGAGCGCGATGTCCGACATTGCACGATTCAGCGAGGAAATGAAAACGCTGCGAGAGTTCATAGAAAGCGAAAAGGCGAAACAAATGACTGTGCAAAGAGGCTCTGCCGAGCTGGACGCAATATTGGAACGGCTTGAAAACGAGGACTTAACCATGATTGAATACGATGATGTGGTAGTGCGGCAGCTAATCGAAAAGGTCACAGTAGAGAGCAAGGACGTCATAACGGTAACATTCAAGGGCGGGTTTGAAATACGAAGGGGGCTTGATAATGGAGATTGAAATTCCGGCACAGCTTTACGAACTGCTTCTGATAGAGGTGGCTCAAACGGGTTCCGCAGTCGAGCAGATTGCGGAATCCGCATTTAAAAAATACTTAGAGAGGACTGAGAACAATGTCGACTAACGAAAAAAAGGGCATAACCGTCAAAATTGACGCTGAACTCCATGCGGAGGTTCGGCAGTATCTTGAAAGACATGAGATGACGATGGCTGAATTCGTCACACTGGCATTACAAGACGAACTTCACCCAAAACTTAATATTACGGAGGAAAAGAACATGGGCAATATGAGAACGCTGGCATTCCAAGTGCCGGAGGAACTGTTCCACAATATCAAGGATTATCTTCAGCGGAACAATCTAACGCAAAAGGAATTCGTGATCGGGCTGATTGAAAATGAGATAAACCGCGATCTGACACAAAGAGCGGCGCAGTCGAACGTCGAGGAAAGGGTAGCCGTGTCGCACGATTTGAGCGAGGATTCCGCCGAGGTCGGGGAAGAACCCGAGGAACAGGAAAGCGCCGATTTTTCGGACGATTTTGACGGCGTGAGTGAGGATCAGGACGAGTCCGAGGGTATGGGGATGGCGATGGGAATGTGAAGATTCACCGTAAAAAAGCACTTGACATTTATCTGGAGAAATATTATAATATAATTAAGAAGTAAGAATGGGTTTTATGCGAACGTCGAAAAAATCTTTTTCGTCAGTGTTTCACAGCCGGTGCGACCGGCAGCGATAACGTCTCAAACATAGGTTTGGGACGTTAT
>CANQKW010000032.1 GCA_947624555.1 uncultured Clostridia bacterium | reverse complement strand
CGGAGCGACAGATTTAAGAACAGATAAAGACCTTACACAAAAAATTTCAATCCACGCTCCGCACGGGGCGGAGCGACTGCAAATTTCACTTAAATTTACGGTAAAAATCCGAAAATTTTGTAAAATCTGTACAAAATTATTAGCGTTAAATAGAAAATATACGCTAAAATAATTAAAAAATAAAACAAAATCAAGTGCGAATGTCGGGCATTTTTATGTGTGATTGCGTTTCGCACTAAAACAAAAGCGGTTTGTCCATTTCCGGTGCGGATTTTGTGCCATAATGTTCAATTTTTGCTTTTTGAGGGTCGCCCAAATAATAGAACCTCAGCGAATCAAAATCGGCATCTATTTCGCTCAACAACTTTTGTTTGAGGACACGCCACTGTGCTGCGTCAACTATACATTCAAACACTGAATTTTGCACCCGAACGCCATAATTTATACAGCATTTCGCTACATGACGCAAGCGTTTTTTGCCTTGACTATCCTCTGTATTCACATCATATGTAATTAAAATAAGCATCTTATTTCCACAAAAACGGCGGATATTCATCAAGATCTCCGCGTATATACCGTGCAAGCAAAAGCGCCTGCACATAAGGAACTAACCCCCATTTAACCTTTTCTTTCAAAAACGGGTGGGTAATCTCGTCATCTTTACGCAGTTGCCAGTTCTTCAGAAACTCCCGCCGTCCGTCATCTGTCAAAAGCACCGCACTGTCTTCCTGTTCAATGAATGCCTCTTTGGAGATAAGCTTTTTGTTGATACAAGTCAGTACAAATCTGTCGCACAACGGCGCTCGAAATTCCTCAATCAAATCAAGCGCCAATGAACGCCGTCCGGGACGGTCGGTATGGAAAAATCCGACATAAGGGTCAAGTCCAACAGATTCCAATGCTGAACAACACATACTTGTGCACAGCGAATACGCAAACGAAAGCATTGCGTTCACCCTGTCAAGCGGCGGTCGGCGGCTTCTCCCCGCAAAAGAAAAGTCATCTTTTTGCTGAAGTATCATATCATCGAAAACCGAGAAATATACAGATGCCGCCTCGCCCTCTATGCCGCGGAGGGAATCAGCGTCAGCAGCTGTTTGCGCATTTTCACAGGATGATTTCAGATATGATGATTTCTGCGAAAAAATGTCCGTGTCTATTCGTGCGGCATGATCACGTATTGTTCTCTCAAGCGTCCAACGGCAATTATATATTTTTGCGGTGATCATATTTTTCGCAATAGAAATGCCTCTTTTGATGTCATCGGAAATACGGTACTGTTCACGCCGCAGGAGAACATTCCCGCAGGTTTCGCCCTCCACTCTTGCCATAAATTTTCCCGAACGTGTAAAGAAAACCAATTCCCGATTTTCTGAAACGCATTTTCCCATAAGTGCAGGTGAAACTCCTGCTGCGCCAAACGCCATTATTCGTTCAAGATTATGCAGCGGAAAACGCACTATCTCCTTGTAATTTTCCGAAACAACGACATTTTCTCCGTCAAGCGACAAATAGCGGTCGGGGGAAGTTATATAAAGCGTATTAAGCAGATTTTTCATGTGCCGTCCTCCAATGCGCTTTTAAGATATTCCGATGCTGACTGTGCCTTTTCAAGTGACGGAAGACAAATGTTTTTTAGCGAACAGGCATTGCATGATTTCGTTCGTTTTACTTTCGGAGTATACCCGCATTCATACAACTTGTGCATTTCCGGAAGCATTTTTGTTGTTAAATTTCTAAGATTATCATCAACAATAATTTGCTCACGGCGGTGTGGTTCACCGTAAAAAATATATCCCTCGCCTATATCGCAGCACATCATTTCTTCAAGACATAAAACCTGAGCGCACAACTGAATGCGGTCGCAATCGTCAAGCTTTGACTTTCCGCGTTTATATTCAACAGGTGCGATGCGGAATTTCCCTTCAAGTTTCGGAATGTAAACCCCGTTTTTTTCATCACGGGTAAATTCCACAACGTCACATTCTCCGCTTATTCCAAATTCATGCGACATAATTTTCATTCCTCGAACCGTTATCACATCTCTGCGTTTTTCATAAAATTCCGCATTATGAGCATTCTCGTGCATAAGCCTGCCGTCGGCTGTTCGGAAATTTTCTTCCCATTGACCTTCAATATGTATCAAAGCCCATTGTCGGCGGCAGAACGCAAAATGCTGTATGCCCGAAAGCTGTAAAAAATCGTCCTCGTTATACATCAGACAAGCTCTATAACTTCCGGCTTTACGCCCGTGTCCTCAACGGTTATGTCATAATCATCAAAGCAAGCAGGCTGTTTTACCCCGTCTTTAAGTTTTATTTTTACAGAACGGTGGATTTTTGCCGAGCTTACTTTTGGCGTACGGCAGTCGTGTTCCCACCAGTAAACTCGGCAAACCTCCATGCTTCCCTCAGGACGTGCGGAAGATGCATCGTTTTCAAAAAGCGTTGTGAGAGCCTCTTTAATTTTTTGCGCATCGTCTGCGGAAAATCCCGTTTTATCGGCAAGCTGACAATTTATGCTGCCGTTGATAACATAAAGCCCGAAAGCGACACGGTGTTTCATTCCCATTGTATCGGACGCTTTTTCGTTTTTATTACCCTCGCTGTTTACGCTTTTTGTTATCTGCATTGAAATAATATCCACGGGAGAAACGCTTATTGCCTGCCGAATTGAAACAGGACCCCGCACGCCGACGGAAACGCTGTCGCCCTTAAATGCAAAAACCTGCCCGAAACTGCGTACATCTATCCATTCTGCGCAGGCAGCTTTGGCAAAATCGTCCTGATTTGTGCTTTTGCCCTTGTTGATTTCTTTAAGAACGCTGTTGCAGGAAACACGCTCTGCAAGACTTCCACAGCCGTCGTCGCAGCGGTCGTTGGACTGGACGAAAACTTTTTCTCCCATATCCTGAAGTCTGTTGCGTATCTTGCGCTTAATGCAGACATCGGAAATTTCTCCAAAACCCATTATGCTCTCGCGCGGACGGTTTCCGTTAAGCGGGTCGCCGTTGGGGTTTGCGTTTGTCGCAGTTACAAGCACCGTAAAATCAATTTTGTGATCAAGCATTATTTATTCCTCCTCGTTGTCTTTACTTGATTTATAAATTTCAGCCGAAAAATGATGATAGCCGAGCAAATAATTCGGACTTAAAGCGCTGTCGTCCTCAAATACTCCTTTAGACAACTTGCCCATAATTTCATCTAACTTTTTATTGTAATAAAATCCTGAATGTTTTCCGCTATCAACTTTTTTATCAAGATACGGGCGAAGTTTGCCCTCGATGATATTCCAGGTTGTCCACGGTCTTTGAGCAAATGCGTTCCAATATCTGCGTGCATTTGTCACGCGGTCACTTTCGCTTTTTTCATAAGTGTTCCTCTCGGCGGCGTCAGCCACCGCGAGCAGGCAGCCGTACAGATAGCTGCGGTCGGTTTCGTTGGGATCGTAAGACATAGTTGTTACTCCTTCCTTTCGGTCAATGTTAGATTTTCGTATAAGACCACAAGCCGTTTCTAAGACCTTGCGGTGATTGTTGTATTTCTCCTCATAAGCTAACGGATTTGACGCTTTCCTGCAAATTGCCCGCACAATATCCGCAGGCAGTTTTCGCCCTTGTGTAATGCACGGGAGAAGACGGAGGATAAGGTCAGCGCACGCCTTTGTTTCCTTTGGGTCTTTCTTCTTATCCTTATCCTTTCCCTTGTCGTTATCATTGCTAGCGCCAAAAGAGATTTTTCCGTTTACTTCAGAGCCATATGCATGACAAATTATTTTATATGCACTGCGGCTCATAATTTTAGTGGTGCGGGTTTTGAAATCATATCCCGGAAACCCTGTTTGCTTATGCCATTTTAAGACATTTTGCAGAAAATCGGATGATGAAACTTCTTGATATATCGAAACCGACATTCTGCCCTCGCCGGACGGTTCAATTCCCAGCATCATCACTTTAGCGTTAGGTTTGAACTCATCTTCTATACCGAATATTCTTTTTTCAAGATATTCGGCATACGCCTTTCCCGTATCTATTGTAATTTCATCATCGGGAAAATCAAGAAAATCATCATCGTCATCATAATTGCAAAGCGCGTTTTTCGCAATATTTTCAATCTCGCGCTGTTGTTGTAAAATGCTTGTCCATATAATCAAAGTCAGGGAACCGAGTTTGATTTTCTGCCGTTCCATCAGCCACTTTAAAGCATTATGCATTTTCTGCGTAAAATCAAAGCTGACAGAAAAGGCTTCGTTTTTATTAGCAAATCTGCCTCTAAATGTAAAGTTTCTGTCATCGTTTGCGGAAATGATTTTGTTATTTCCAATGACTTTAGGGTGATTATATGTAATCGGCAGAATTTCCCCTGTAGCATAGCACAATTCTTTTTTGCTTTCATGGGAGGTGATATACTTCAAAAAACATTCGCGAAGTCCTTCGTCTTTCCAAGTTTGCGCCTCGTGGGATAAATCCCTGTAATTCACTCTAAACCGCACAAAAGATTTTTCAATCTTTGAGGATTTAACTTGTTCTCCGCAGGATAAAAGCAAATCCTTGTGAAGTGTTTCTTTTGACAAATACTCATAAACCGCTTTTATTGACGGGTGTGAATAATCGCTGTCACACCACTTCTTCAAATTTTCGATATACTTTTTAAATGCCTTTTCGCGAAATGGCGTTTTCCCGTCATCATTTGGCGAATAATCTCCCGCCAAATATTTGAATTGATCCATAAAAGGGTGAGGGATTGGACTTTTTCCCGATCTTCCCGCTGATTCATCGGTTATAGGATACCATGTCGCAGCATCATCGTTAAGTTCCTTGTTTTTATTGTTTGAAACAAGAAACCTTGCATTAACAAAGTCCCCGTTCTCATTAATTGTAACTTCAATTTCTGCGTTTGCTTTGGAATGATAGATAGGCGTTATGCCGTCCTCCCCGTCAAACTCTCTTCCGCACTGCGTTTCGTAGACGCTGTAAAGCTCATTTTCCCAACTCATTCAGTTCACCCCCGATGATCTCGGATAATCCCTCTTCCGACAGACCCGAAAAGTTATTGCACTCCTTCCCGAAAGGCTTTACGGATTGCGGCTTTATGTGGCGCTTTATCGTACATTCTTTCGGCGGAATGAATTCGATGACCCCGTCTTTCATCACGGGATTCCAAAAACGCACGGTAAGCTGCCCCTTGTCCTCAGGGAGTTCAGCCTCGTCCGCATAGGTTATGCCGTGGTACATAAGGCTGTACGGGATTTCTCCCGTTTTATCGTAAAAGCCCTCTCCCTCGTCAAATTTACACGGCTCTACATAGCCCTGACACTCGCGTGTTCCGAGGAAAATATCTCGCCGTCCGCCGCACTCTATCATTCGCCGGGCAATCGACAAATGCTTTCCTGCGTTACGGTCGCATTCAAGCTCCGGGCGGTTTAAATTCCACTCAAAATGCGCCTTTACCCGGTAGCATACATCGTCAAGATAAGTGTAATAAGCAAGGTCGTTTGAGCCGTCGTTATATTTTATCGGTCGAACGCCCCTGCGGACTGTTTTTATCTGATTTACTACACGCACTTTGTCTATCACCCATATGATAGTCGGTTTCCAGTAAACGCTTTGGAGTATGCCTTTAAGTGCCTCATAGGTCGGTATCATATACGTACATCTCTCGCCGCCGACCTTTGTCAGAATATCGGTAAACAGTGCCGATGCTCCCGTGACCTGAAATTCAACGCCCCATTCTCCGCTGTTTTTTTCCACAATATCACTCCTTTCAAATTAAAAGAAATTCCGTTTCAGACGGTTCGTCGGTTATCCCGAATTGCTTGTTGTAATACCTTTCATCGAGTGCGAACGCTCCGCAGGCAAGCTCGAAAATGCCGCCGCTTTTGCCTATCCTATCAAAAAGCTGCGGATAAATATTCACAGTGTATTTCTGCGCTTTTCTCAGCAGTTTAGCCTGTTCGGCAGGCGTAATGTCCGAATTGAGAGCTGCTATTATTTCCTTTGCCTTGTCGTCATACGGAACAATTATCCCATCGGTCTCGTCAGTTATGACCTCAAATTTTCTTCCGGCAGTTTTAAACGCCTGAGCGCAGTTTCTGACCGCTTTATTTCCCAACAAAATAAACCTGTCATTATTCAGCGACAGGAAATTCAAAAGTGTTCCGTCAGGGTCTTTGGTATTGAAAAATAATTTCGTTGAATTTCTCCTGTAAAGCTCGGAAAAATACGTTTCCATTGCCTCAACGCCAAGAAGATCGGTGAAATTTCCGCTTTGCAGCATCATAATTGAAATATCCTGCGCCGAGGCAATTTCGGGCAGCCCGTTTAGATTTTCACCGCAAATATTCAATAAATAAACAGGGCGAATTCCGCCAAATTCGCCATTTCTATTACAGCGTCCTGCTGCCTGAGCGGCATTGTCCATGCCGGCAATTATTCTTACAACGCAGCCGAACGAAATGTCAACTCCTGCCTCAATAAGCTGCGTAGTAACGCATATCTTTCCCGACATTTTTTCTCGCAGATCGCTTATAATTTCCCGTCTGTGCTGCGGGCACATATTCGTGCTTAAATGGACAATATCTGCGTCGGATATTTCTTTAAGAAAGCAGAACAATTCTTTCGCCTCGGACTTTGTGTTTACGACCAGCAAAAGACTTTCATATTCTTTCTGCTTTTCGGCGCAAAAACGCGCAATCTGCTCGGCGTTATATCCTTCGGGTCTGAACAAATTTTCTATCTTTACTCTTTTGAAAACTTCAAAGTCTTTTTCAGTATCTCCCGTGATATTCGGCGTGTTTTTGTCGAGCATTATCGGAAATTCATTCAGCTTATCAAACGGCGGCTGGGTAGCGGTGCAAAGGACGATTACAGCCCCGCAGACAAATGACAAAAAATTCATCGCAAGGTCAAAAATATACACGCATTTTATCGGCAGCGACTGTACTTCGTCAATAATTATGACCGAATCTGCAAGCCTGTGCATACGCCTTACATCTGTTGTTTTTCCCGAAAAAAGAGCGTTCAGCAGCTGAACCATAGTTGTCGCAATAACAGGGCTGTCCCATTTCTCGCTGCGCAGTTCATACTCGTGAAGTTCGTTTTCACGACGCCCTTTACGCTCGCTGTCATCAGCTGTTCCTGACGCAAAATTTGAATGATGTTCAAGGAAATTTTCCTCGCCTGCGATCCTGCGAAATTCCTCGGCGTTCTGTTCAAGTATCGACAAAAAAGGCGCAGTGTAAATTATACGCTGTTTTTTGTGCCTTTTGCAGTATTCAACAGCAAACCTGAGCGACGAAAGCGTTTTTCCGCCGCCCGTAGGAACAATGAGCTTTGTTATTCCGATTTGATTTTCAGCGGCTGCTTTACAGCGCTCGGAGATATTTCTCCTTTGCATTGAAATGCTGTCCGAAAGCACGTCAAAATTTCCGAGGCGCTCGTTCATTTGCTTTTCCATTGAAACAATTATCGCACTGAAATCATATTTGCGCTCGGTTTTTTCGCCCGACATAAAGTCAGCCGTATCAATTCTGTCTGCGTCAATAAGTATAGACTCGGCAATTCTTTCAAACATTCCCATGTAAAAAGCATATGCCTGCGGCTGGCGTTTTTGAGGAATATTTTTTGTAATTTCAACAACTTTGCTTTTGATATTTTCGTATTCTTTCGCAGCATTTTCGAGCATTTCATCTGTTATTTTAAGTTCGGGAAACAAACTTAAATTGTTAAAAATTTCATCATAATTATCGGATTTTTCCGTAAGCCTTGAGTAATTGTCCGTGCCTTCGCCGTCTACCCAGTCTTTAAGACCGTGATGAGAAAGAATTACTCGTCCGATAAACCTGCCGGCATAATTTAACGATTTGTCGGTTTTGCTTTCGGTAACAGAGCGGATATATCTTGCGCCTGCAAAGCTGTGGTCAATTTCTCCGCGGCAGCAGGAATTTACCCCGTGAATATAATCGTTGAATTTCCGTATCAGCTTTCCAATATCGTGCAATAATCCCGAAATTTCGCAAATAGAACCAATGCCTGTCTGACTGCCGAATTTTCGTGCAATTTCCGATACGTTTTTACAGTGTTCGGCTACCGTCTGCACGCTGTCATCATTTTTGCGGATATGTGCGGCAAATTCCATATTAAACCTCTTTAATACGAATAACTGTTACTTATAAACTCACAAGACCGATATAAAAAATCGGTCCTTAATTTTCATATGAATATTATATGAATATTATAGCATTATTAAATAAAAAAGTCAATTACATTTAAATAAAGTCAGTAAATTTAACAAAAGATCATAGCAAAAATAGCGTGCGAGAAACTCATTTAGAGGTAAGAATATGGACTAAAAGTCATTTCTCGCATTAAAACAAGTTTGTTATAAAAGAAATAAGAGGTTAGATCCAAAACTCTAACCTCTAACCTCTTATTTCTAACTTCTAACTTGGTGCAGGTGACGGGACTTGAACCCACACGACATTGCTGCCACTAGCACCTGAAGCTAGCGCGTCTGCCAATTCCGCCACACCTGCGTATTAGATTATCAGAAACTTTCACCGAACACAAAAGATTATACCACAATTTACCTGATTTGTCAAGTACCTTTTTTATATAATCTGCTTATTTTTTCGGACAAGCAGAATTTTATCACAAACCGCCTGTTTTGTCAAGTACTTTTTTATAAAATTTGCCAAGTTTTATGCCGCTGTTTGCCTCAATTCCCCTTGACAAAATGAAAGTATTGTGATATGATTTTATTAGGGCAGGGGTTGCCCTGAGGCATAAACTTATTTTCATGAAAGGATATGATTTTATGGGTTTTTTTTCGGGCAAAACGGCAATAATTACAGGTGCAGGACGAGCTGTGCTTAAAGACGGCGTTTCCTGCGGTTCTATCGGCTATGGAATTGCAACGGCTTTCGCCAAAGAAGGCGCTAATCTTGTTATCACAGGTCGAAATGTTAAAAAGCTTGACGACGCCAAGGAAGAGCTTGAAAGACTCTACGGAATAAAAGTTCTTACCGTACAGGCAGATGTCAGCGCCTCAAGCGACAACGAAACCGTTGTTAAAAACGTAATTGACAAGACCATAAGCGAATTCGGCAGAATAGACGTCCTTATCAATAACGCTCAGGCGTCTGCGTCGGGCGTAACTCTTGCCGACCATACCACAGAACAGTTTGATTTAGCTGTTTATTCGGGACTTTATGCGACTTTCTATTACATGAAAGCCTGCTACCCTTATCTCAAAGAAACCAAAGGCTCTGTTATAAACTTTGCCTCCGGTGCGGGTCTTTTCGGAAATTACGGACAGTGCGCCTATGCTGCCGCTAAAGAAGGCGTCCGCGGACTGACCAGAGTTGCCGCAACGGAATGGGGCAAAGACGGAATAAATGTCAATATCATTTGTCCGCTTGCGTGGACTGCTCAGCTTGAACAGTTCAAGGAGAATTATCCCGACGCATACAAGGCAAACGTTCATATGCCTCCTATGGGTCATTACGGCGACCCCGAAACCGAAATCGGAAGAGTCTGCGTTCAGCTCGCATCGCCCGACTTCAAGTATATGACAGGCGAAACTATCACCCTTGAGGGCGGTATGGGTCAAAGACCGTAAAATTTTCTGTCTATAAAATATCCGGCAGGGTTTTTCGCCCTGCCGATTGTTTTAATGCCGTTTTATTTGCCTTGTGAAAATTATTTCATTTATTTAATTGACATATTTGAAAAAATATGCTATAATAAAAAGGATTATAATATAATAAAAGGATTATAGTTCGACCATTCGCTCTCGGAAAGGAGTGACTCAGATGGAAAATCCCTCGGAAAAAGAAACTTTTTCTAAATTACGAAACCGACTTATACGAATGAATATTATGATAGCGATAAGTGTTTTTGCTATCGAAGTAGTAATATCCGTTTTGTTTTATTTTCAGGATAATATCGACCAGAGCCTGCCCGAATATATCACTCGCTTTTTGATAATACCCACTGTGCTGAATTCCCTTGCGATCGGTTCAGAGTTATTCGTAAGGAAAAAATTCCCCGATAACGATAAGCTGCAAAATTCAATGGTTATCTCTACCCTGCTTATCATATGTACGGTGGTAGCCTCAACGCATTATGTGTTTGAAAATACGCTTACAATATTCTGCTTTCCGATTTTTTCATCTGTAATATTCTGCGATAAAATTCTTACAAGAAAAACGGCTTGTTTCAGTATCTTAGGCTTGATAATCACTATGGCAAGCAGATTTTCAAGCCGCTATCCCACTATTGACAAACTTATAATCGCCGATTTTTTCGTTGCATCAGCTATAATCTTATTGGCGCTTTTTGTGTCAAACCTTATCATAATCCTTATCTCGGAGCAGAAAAAACAGCTTATCTCTCTTGCCGATGAGGCGAAAAAAGCGCAAAAAGAGGCTCTTGCCGCAAACGAGGCAAAGAGCGCATTCCTTGCTAATATGTCGCACGAAATAAGAACACCTATCAACGGAATATTGGGTATGGACTCTATGATTTTGCGGGAATGTACTATCCCCGAAATACAGGAGTATGCAATCAATATCCAAAGCGCAGGAAAAAATCTGCTTTCTATCATAAACGATGTTCTGGACTTCTCAAAAATAGAATCGGGCAAGCTCGATATTATCCGCAGTCCTTATGAGCTGTTTTCACTGCTTAACGACTGCTATAATATGGTTATTCAGCGTGCACAGGAGAACAATCTTGAATTTCGCATAGAAAACGACCCCGAAATGCCTGCCTGCCTTGTAGGCGATGAGATACGCATAAAGCAAATCATAATCAATCTGCTTACAAATGCAATAAAATACACGAAAAAAGGCTCTGTCGTTATGAGAGTTGACGGCAAGATCGGCGAGGACGGAGATTACATACTCATTGTATCGGTAAAAGATACGGGAGAAGGCATTTCCGAACAAAATCTGAAAAATATATTCAAGTCGTTCAAGCGTATTGACGAGCGAAAAAATCACGCAATCGAAGGCACGGGTCTGGGTCTTACGATAACAAAGCAGCTTATTGACCTTATGAAAGGCAAAATAAAGGTTACGAGCGAGTGCGGAAAAGGCTCTGAATTTACAATTGAAATTCCGCAAAAAGTAAGAGGAGTTGAAAAATTAGGAAACTTCTACGACAAGTACAAAAAGACGGACGCAGTTGAGGTTTACCGTGAAAAATTCCGTGCGCCGAACGCCCGTATACTTGTAGTAGATGATGTTCCGATGAACCTCAAAGTATTCAAAGGACTGCTCAAAGGCACCTGTATCAACATAGACACGGCTGAAAGCGGAGCAAAATGCCTTGAACTTGTCGAAAAGAACCGCTACGATATGATATTCCTTGACCATATGATGCCCGAAATGGACGGCATAGAAACCTTCAAGAGAATAAAACAGAACAAAAATTCGCCCAACGGAAACACGCCTGTGATAATGCTTACGGCAAATGCAATGTCCTCTGCCCGTGAAGAATATTTCAAAATCGGATTTACCGATTATCTTTCAAAGCCTATCCACAATGCAGGGCTTGAAAATATAATTTTAAGATATTTGTCGCCCGATATTGTGGAAACCGAGTTTGACAGCGAAGAACCTGTCAGCAAAGAGGAAAATTCCACCGAACAGCAAAACGGAGTTATGGACAAGCTCGGCAAAGTGCTTGATACAGCCTCGGGACTGTCATATTGCGTAAGCGACGAGAATTTCTACATAGATATAATCAAGGATTACATCGCCGCAAACCGCACCGAATTGATAAAAACCGCATACGAGGCAAACGACCTTGAAAATTACCGCATAAATGTCCACGCATTAAAAAGCACATCGCTTGCGATAGGAGCAAATTCCGTTTCGGAAAAGGCAAAGCAGTTGGAAGAGGCAGCAAAAATTTCCGATGTAGAGTATTTAAAGCAGAATACCGATATTTTCCTGACAGAATACGGAAATCTTCTGGACGAGCTGAAAAAAATTCTGGATATTGAATAAAAAAAATTCCCGTCAAGCACAAGCCTGACGGGATTTTTAATTACTTTTTATACTCAACGTGGAGCAGCTCGTGTGCTCTGCCTTTAAGCATACCGCTGTAAAACGTATCAATAAGAGGATTGTCCTCACTGCTCTTGATACTGCACATTCTGTCCGCATTGTACAGACCCTTGGAGCGTGCGATTTTCTCTTCGGAGTGTACAAACGGCTGACCTGCGCCGTTAATGCAGCCGCCGGGACAAGCCATAACTTCAACGAAGTCGAAATGCTCTCCTTCTTTGATGCGCTTTATTATCTTCTCGGCATTCGCAAGACCGCTGACAACAGCGATATGTAACGTCTGCTCACCGTAAGGAACATCTATCTCCTTAATGCCGTCCAAGCCTCTTACACCCTGAAATTCTGTTCGGATACCGTTTTTATGCTCGGAAATTCTTCTGAGAACAGCCTCTGTCACACCGCCCGTCGTACCGAAGATAACGCCTGCTCCCGCCATCGTTCCGAACGGCATATCGACAGCCTCCGGTTCAATATTATTGAGCAAAATACCCGACTCCTTTGCCATACGGGCAAATTCCTGCGTAGTGATGACATAATCCACCATACGGTTGCCGTCTTTGTCGGTAAATTCATCGCGTCCTGCCTCGAATTTCTTTGCAGTACAAGGCATAAGAGCCACGTGAATATGTTTTTTGCTCTCATTCTTAAACTGCTCACGGATAATTGCAGCAAACATCTGCATAGGCGACTTGCAGCTTGAAACGTCTTTCATAAGTTCGGGGTATTTATACTCGCAAAAACGCACCCACGCAGGGCAGCACGAAGAGAACAGAGGAACATTTTCTCCCTTTTCGACGTGTTCAAGCAGCTCGGCAGACTCCTCCACAACAGTAAAGTCAGCTCCCGTGGAAGTGTCGTAAATATGGTCAAATCCCATTCTTCTCAGAGCCGCAACCACAACTCCGATAGCATTTTCACCGTCATCTATACCCATTTGCTTTCCGATAGCAACTCTTACCGCAGGGGCTATCTGTACGGTAACTATCGTGTCCTTATCCTCAAGGCATTTCCATACGTCTTTGACGTAGCTCTTCGGCATAATCGCACCCGTAGGACAAACAGCCGAACATTGACCGCAGCCCACGCAGTTTGACTCTGCAATAGGAATATTGAAAGCAGTACCCACCTTCATTTTGGAACCGCGGTTCATAAAATCAATAGCCCCGACGTGCTGTATCTCGTTGCAGGTTCTTACACAGTCGCCGCAAAGAATACATTTATTGTGGTCAATGGTAATGCAGGGAGAAGAATTATCATATTCAGGCTCGGAGGCTGCGTTCGGGAAACGCACGCCGTCGATACGGAAACGTCTTGCGATGTCCTGGAGTTTACAAGTACCGTTATTGTCACAGGTAGTACAGTCACGGCAGTGATTTGCCAGCAGCAGTTCAAGAATAACCTTTCTGTACTTGCGCAGACGTTCGGTATTAGTGCGAATTTCCATTCCTGCCTTAGGCGGAGTTGAGCAGGCTGCGTGCAAAGTGCCCCACTGGTCCTCAACCATACACATACGGCACGCTCCATAGGTCGAAAGCTCCGAATGATAGCAGAATGTCGGCATTTTTATACCGATTTTGGAAATAAGCGCAAGAAGATTTTTTTCGTCATTTATTTCAACGGGTATCCCGTCAATAGTCATATATCTGTTATTATTCATTTCACTTCACCTCAATCGCACCGAACGGACACGTTGTAACACACGCACCGCACTTGATACATTTGCTCCGGTCAATCACGAACGGAGATTTTATCTGACCGCTTATTGCGCCTACAGGACAGCCTCTTGAGCACTTTGAACAGCCCTTGCACTTGTCAGGCTGAATTTCTATTCTCTTCAGTTTCTGACAAACTCCCGCAGGACATCGTTTTTCGTTGATATGCGCCTCGTACTCGTCACGGAAATTCCTGATAGTGCTAACGACAGGAGATGCGGCGGACTTGCCCAATCCGCAAAGTGCGGTCGCAGAAATAGTTTCCGCAAGTTCAAGCAAAAGGTCTATATCGCCCGGCTCTCCGTTTCCTGCAACAATTCTTTCGAGTATTTCAAGCATACGGCGAGTACCCTCGCGGCAGGGAACGCACTTTCCGCAGGACTCGTTCTGCGTGAAATTCATAAAGAAACGTGCGACTTCAACCATACAGGTCTTATCGTTCATAACGACCAGACCGCCCGAACCTATCATAGCTCCCGCCTTTTTAACGGAGTCAAAGTCAAGAGGAAGGTCAAGGTCTTTTTCGGTCAGACAGCCGCCCGAAGGACCGCCTATCTGTACAGCCTTGAACTTTCCGCCGCCTCTTATACCGCCGCCGACGTCGTAAATGACCTCTCGCAGCGTTGTACCCATAGGAACTTCGATAAGACCCGTATTTTCAATATCTCCCGTGATAGCGAAAGCCTTTGTTCCGGGACTTTTTTCAACGCCTATCCCCTTGAACCAGTCAGATCCCCTGAGAATAATAGACGGCACGTTCGCATAAGTTTCAACGTTATTGAGAACGGTAGGCTTGTCGAAAAGTCCGTGTTCAACGGTACGGGGAGGCTTTACTCTCGGCATACCTCTCTTGCCTTCGATAGAAGAAGTAAGCGCACTGCCCTCGCCGCAGACAAATGCGCCTGCGCCTCTGTTTATGTGAATATCAAAGTCAAAACCGCTTCCGAGAATATTCCTGCCGAGCAGTCCTATTTCCTTAGCCTGCTCGATAGCTGTCCTCAAACGGGAAACGGCAAGCGGATATTCTGCTCTTACGTATATGTAACCCTCATTAGCGCCGCAGGCAGCTCCTGCTATCATCATACCTTCAAGCATACGGTGAGGGTCGCCTTCCATAATACTTCTGTCCATAAAAGCTCCGGGGTCGCCCTCGTCGCCGTTGCAGACAATGTATTTCCTGTCGGCGGTCTGACGCTTTACCTGCGCCCATTTACGTCCTGCCGGAAATCCTCCGCCGCCTCTTCCTCTGAGTCCCGACTCACTGACCTCTTCAACCACCTCGTCGGGCGTCATATCGAACAAAGCCTTTTCAAACGCCTGATATCCGCCCTGCGAGAGATACTCCTTGATAGAAAGCGAGTCGATATGTCCGCAGTGCTCCAGAACGACACGGGTCTGTTTCTTGTAGAACGGGATTTCTTCCTGCGTCTTGAAAACCTCGCCGTTTTTCTGAAAGGCAAGACGCTCTATATGTTCGCCGTTTATGATAGTTTTTTCAACGATCTCCTCGCAGTCCTCAAGCTTAACTTTTGTGTAAAGCCAACCCATAGGCTCTATTCTCACGAGCGGACCTTTCTCGCAGAAACCGTGGCAGCCGCTCTTTTTAAGAGCAACGCCGTCGGACTCGGGTTCTTTCTCCAGCTCGACCGCACAGTGAATGCCCTTTGCCTCTATAAGCTCCTTCAGCCTGTCATAAATAAACAGCGAACCCGAAGAAACACAGCCTGTGCCTGCACAGACCAGAATTTTTCGCTCATAAGCATTATAAGCCTTGACGAACTCCTCACGGAGCTGTCTGAGTTCAATTCTATCCTTCAACATCACTTATTGCCCTCCCTAAGCTGCTTTAAAATTTCGGAGGCTTTATCGGGAGTCATCTCCGCATGAACCTCATCATTAACGGTAATAACGGGAGCAAGTCCGCACGCACCGAGGCAGGAAACGGTTTCTACCGTAAACATCAGGTCATCGGTAGTCTTTTTTGTTTCGGAAAGACCAAGCTCCTCACGAAGTCTTGCGAGGATAGGCGGCGACTGACGAACGTGACAGGCTGTACCGTCACATACCTTGATGACATACTTTCCCTTAGGTTCGAGAGAGAAATTCTCGTAGAAAGTCGCTACACTGAACAATCTTGCCTCGCCGACATTGATACGCTTGGCGATATGCGGGAAAACTTCCTTCGGAAGGTAACGATAATGCTCCTGAACGCCTTGTAAGATAGAGATTATGTTCTTTTCCTCGCAGCCGATTTTGTCGATAATTTCATCGACTTCGGACAACTGAATGCTGCTTTGCATAGAATAGTACCTCCTTTAAATCAGCGAAAAAAATATGTTTTACAATGTATTATACCATAAAAATTATGACAATGGTATTACAAAACGGACAATTTAATTATGTATTTTTGGCATATCAGTATTCATTTTACAAAAAACAACGGCATTTTTTGACAAAAAAAACAAACCGCTGCGGTAAATCCGTTAAGCGGTTTGCTACAATTTATCAAATACCCTCGCCGACAAGAACAGCAGCCCTGTTTTTTTCGATAAGCGCCTCTTTTTTTGGCGGAATAATCTTCGTAAAAGCCTCGAAAACGGTATCCCTGTCTATGCCGCAAAGCATATCCGAACATTCCTTCAGCACTTTTCCCAGCAGAATGATATTTCCCATTCCGCCAAGACCGTTATCCTGTGCAAGCTGAGATGCAGGAATACGAAAAATACCGATTTTTCCATCAAATTTGTCATAAAAATCGGCTTTTCGGTCGGCAATACTGCTGTCAATAAACACCTTTCCGCCCTGTTTGACACTGCGGATAAACTTGTCGACAGACGGATCGTTCATAGCAATAAGAATATCTGGTTCTGTCACGAGCGGAGATCCGATAGGCTCGTCGGAAAGGCACACCGAGCAGTTTGCCGTGCCTCCTCTCATTTCAGGACCGTAAGACGGCAGCCACGAGATATTCACGTTCTTCAGCATTGCGCTGTAAGCAAGGCATTTTCCCGAGAAAAGCACGCCCTGTCCTCCAAAGCCCGAAATAATGATTTCAGTCAGCATTTCAGTCACCCTTTCGTTTTATCTTCCCAGACAACAGCGTCCTTATATACGCCGAGCGGAAAATAGGGTATCATTTCGGTGCGGACACGCTCCATTGCCTCCGACGGGGTCATACCCCAGTTTGTCGGGCAGGTGGAAAGCACCTCCACTATCGAAAAACCTCTCCTGCAAATCTGATTGTCAAAGGCTTTTCTGATTGCTTTTTTTGCCTCTTTTATATGAGCAACGCTGTCAACGGCAACACGCTGTGCAAGCGCAACGCCGTCCACCTCCGAAAGCATTTCGCACACCTTCAGCGGAAATCCCTGCACCTTAGGGTCACGTCCGTAAGGCGTTGTCTGAGTTATCTGTCCCGGTATAGTTGTCGGCGCCATCTGACCGCCTGTCATTCCGTAAATCGTATTATTTACGAAAATAACCGTGATATTCTCGCCTCTTGCGGCAGCGTGGACTATCTCGCAGGTACCTATCGCCGCAAGGTCGCCGTCTCCCTGATACGTAAAAACGACGGTATCTGGATTGGCACGCTTTACGCCTGTAGCAACGGCAGGCGCTCTTCCGTGGGGAGCCTCTATCATATCGCAGTTAAAATAATCATAAGCCATAACCGAACAGCCTACGGGGCAAATACCGACTGTATTTCCGCAGATACCCGTTTCGTCTATGACCTCCGCCACCATTCTGTGGATTATCCCGTGCGTACAGCCGGGGCAATAATGCATTGAAACATCGCAAAGCGCATTCGGCTTTTCAAAAACAACAGACATTTTATTATTTTATCCTTTCAGAGATACTTTCGATCTGCGCTGAAACTTCCTTTACAGTGGGGATATTTCCGCCGTGTCTGCCGAAAAACTCAACGGGCAGTCGGCAATTCAGCGCAAGCCTTATATCGTCGACCATTTGTCCCTTGTTCATCTCAACGCTTAGAACGATTTTTGCCTTTCTGCAAGCCTTTTCGATAAGCTCAACGGGAAACGGATACAGCGTCTGCGGACGGAAAAGGCCGACCTTTATTCCCTTTTCTCTTGCGGTATTGACCGCAGATTTTGCTATTCTTGCGGCAGCGCCGAAAGCGCACACGACAATTTCGGCGTCCTCGCAAAAGCTGCTTTCGGCAGCAGGACATTCTCGCTTTACAATTTCGTATCGCTTAAACCTCTCATTTACGGAATTTTCAAGCTCATCGGGCTGCAAATAAAGAGAATTTATGATGTTGTGCGGACGTTTATTCTTATGACCGCAACACGCCCACGGTTTTTCGGGAATTTTGACCTCAATCTGCGGAAAAACGACAGGCTCCATCATCTGTCCGAGAAGTCCGTCCGAAAGTATCATCACGGGCATACGAAACCTATCCGCCGTATCAAACGCAAGATAGGTCATATCAATGGTTTCCTGAACCGATGCCGGTGCGTATACGACCATCTGAAAATCTCCGTGACCCAAGGCTCTTGTCGCCTGCCAGTAATCCGACTGTGACGGCTGAATTCCGCCAAGACCCGGACCTCCCCTCTGGACATTCACGATAACGCAGGGCAAATCACTTCCTGCGATATAAGAAACTCCCTCGCTCTTCAGGGAAATCCCGGGACCCGAACTTGAAGTCATAGCACGAACTCCCGACGCAGCGGCGCCGAGGACCATATTGATAGCCGCAATTTCGCTCTCCGCCTGAAGAAAAACTCCTCCCCGCTTTGCCATATTTTTGGCAAGATAAGCCGATATCTCTGTCTGAGGAGTTATCGGGTATCCGAAAAAGCACTTGCAGCCTGCCCTCATCGCAGCCTCGGCAAGCGCCTCATTTCCTTTCATCAGAACCTTTTCCATTCTGCTTTTCCTCACCTTTCAACCTTAATTGCAAAATCGGGGCAAATTATTCCGCACATCGCACAGGAAATGCACTTTTCATTATCGACACATTCAGCGGTATAATACCCCTTGGCGTTATGCTTTCTCTCCTGAATTGCAATGATATTCTTCGGGCAGACCTCTGTACAGAGCGCACAGCCCTTGCAGCGTTCAAAATCAATCGTTATCATAGTTATATTTCACTTTCTTCTGAATTTTCCCACGGGAGAGTAACTATCCGCTTTACGAGGAAATTACCGCCGTCGGTATCTTTTTCCTCGCAGACGCAGGTAAAAGCGAGCGGCAAACCCGTAAGAGCGCACACCTTGTCCGCAAAATCCCTTGAATTATCAATAATTTCAGCGGTAGTTTCACTTCCCAGATTTGAATTATTCACAACAGCGGTACATTTAAGTCCCGACGCACGCTCAATTTCCCTCATAATCCTTACGGTTTCCTCAGCGGAGCGGTCAACAAGCCTGTACATATTGAACACATAAATAACCGAAAGCTCGTCGCCTAAACCCCCGAAAAGCCTGCCAAATCGTCCCAAAGGAAAAGCTCCTGCGTCAGAACCGCCTGCATCTATCACCGTATAGTCGCTTTCGTTTACAATTCTTTCAAGGTCAAAATCCAGCACGGGAATATCAAGATTTGTACCGGCATACATCGGATAAACAACGTTAATGCCCTGTTTTTCAAGCATTTTTGTAAAGTCTGCCGTCCTGAAATAAGGATTGACAATATCTGTATCAACGACGGAAACTCTCCCGTACTGTGCGAGCATAAGCGCCAGATTGACCGCAAGATTAGTCTTTCCGCAGCCGTAATGCCCCGTCAGTACAGTAACTTTTCTAAATCTTTCAGCCATAGAAAAATTTCCTCTTCACCGTTTTATCTGGTTTTCAAAACCATTATATATCTTTTCAAATCAAATGTCAAGCAGTATAAACAATATTTCATATAATTTTCATAAAACTATTGAAAATCAGCGCATCTTGTGGTATAATAAGGAATATCGGCAGTCTGACTTTCCGGGAATTATTATGGATTATCTGCCGTTTTATTGAAAGGACGCCTAATGAATTACAAAGAATTTTTTGAAGAGCGCAGAAATGCGTGCGTTCTTCCCCGTTGGGAGGATCTGCCCGAAATCGACCTTTATATGGATCAGGTGATAACGCTGATGAATATGCATTTCGGGAAACTTTCGGTATCGGGAGAACCGCTTCTTACGTCGTCAATGATAAATAATTACGTAAAAAATGCGATAATACCGCCGCCTGTCAAGAAAAAATACTCCCGTACGCACCTGATACGTCTGATAATGATATGCGTGATGAAACCCGTGCTGTCTATTACGGACATCGGCAGGATAATAGACGATATGCTTAAAACGCAAAGCGAAGAAGAAGTTCTCAATTCGTTTGCGGAGCAATATGAAAACGAGTACCGCAATACGCTCAACATTCTTGAAACCACCGTAAAATCCCGTTTCGGGACAGCCACTGACAGCGACAGCATTATGTGCTTTTCCATAATGCACGCAGCGGCAATATCAAGCAGCGCAAAGCTTTATGCGGAAAGCGCTCTCGCAGGAATGGGCAGCCGTGAAAATACTGCCGAAGAAAAGCCCAAAAAGGAGAAAAAGCGCAAACCTGCAAAAACGGAATAACGAAAAATCCCGTCAAAATTCTTTGGCGGATATTTTTCGTGTTCCGAAAAAACAGTTACTTCTTTTTTTTGAATACAAAAAGCTTGCTCAAAATATAATTCAGCACAAGAACAACGATCGTTGAAAAGACCTTTGCCCCGAATTCATAGAAAAATCCCCGAATACCCGTAAGATCTACCAGCAAAAACATAATCAGAATGTCCACAAACAGCGTAAAAAGCCTTGACGCAAAGAATTTCGCCGTTTCAAGAACAACCAAAACGCCTCTTTTTTTGCTCTGAAAAACAAAGTTTCGGTTAGTGATAAACGCAAAAATATTCGCACAAATCCACGAAAGCAGATTAGGCAAAACCGTGTTGCTGTCAACGCCGAATTTTGCGCTGAGATTATATATCCACCCAAGCTGCGAAGGCACGCTTTCGGCGTTCGGGAAAACCGCCCTGAATATCGCATAGCTGACTATCGAAATAAGCGTCGTTCCTGCCCCGAATATAATATAAAGTATAATTTCCCTGTTTTCACGATAGAATTTCTTGCGACCCTCTCGTGTTTTCAGCGAGCTTATCACCTCGCCGAATTCTTTTCCCTTTATTTTCATATAAGATACCTTGACTTTTTTCTTCTTTGCCGTATATTTCCCTTTTTATTATATATTAGCATAGTTTAACAAAAAAATCAAGTAATAAAATGCTTTTTTTGTCAAAACTATTGACAGAAAGTATTATTTGAGTTATAATTAAAGTGGTATTGTTTAGGCAGATGCCGAAAAAACGGTCAATACCTCAGAAAAACGGGATTTATGCGGTATCCCTGAAAGAAGGAGAAAGATATGTCGGATTACATCAGACGGCTGCCCGTGTATCTGCTGCTGGACTGCAGCGGTTCTATGGCAGGAGAGCCTATCGAGGCAGTAAAGCAAGGAATTAAAACGTTGGTATCGGAGCTTAAAGGCGATCCGCAG
Organism: uncultured Clostridia bacterium; assembly: GCA_947624555.1. Lineage (GTDB taxonomy): Bacteria > Bacillota > Clostridia > Oscillospirales > Ruminococcaceae > CAG-115. Next base: position 1,277 of record CANQKW010000032.1, on the reverse strand, counting down.
GCTCTTGAAACGGCATTTCTGTCGATAATAACATTCGACAGCTCCGCAAGACAGATAAGCCCTTTGACAGAGCTTATGCTGTTCAAAGAGCCGCAGCTCTCCGCAGGAGGAGCTACCGCATTGGGAGGAGCGCTTAAAGTTCTTGCCGAATGTGTCAGAAACGAGGTCCGCACGTCAACAGCTGCTCAAAAGGGCGACTGGAAACCGCTTGTATTCCTGATGACGGACGGTGCGCCTACCGATAATCTTGACGAGGGCATTGATGCAATAAAGCAGGTATCGGTAGGAAATATAATTGCCTGCGGCGCAGGAGCGAATGCAAATGCAAATACGCTCAAAAAAATCACAAACAACGTTCTTATGATGAATAATCTCACGGCAGGCGATATGGCGCAGTTCTTTGCGTGGGTATCAAGCTCGATAAAAGCGTCCTCCAAGAGCATAGATGCAAAGCCCGGCGACCCCGTCGAACTTCCGCCGCCGCCTCAGGGATTTGTTATTGTTCCTTAACGATTGCAAGGCAGCATCAAACGGTATTTGTCCGTCGCTGCCCAAGGTGAAAATATGGATAAAACTGATATTACAGGTACTCCCGAAATAAAAATGACAGACAGCGGCGGCATTAAAGAGGAAAATACTGCTTTTTCTGCCGAAGAAACTTCACAGACAGAAAATGAAACCGCCAACTGCAAGGAAAACGAGCGTCAGACTCGCCTGTCGGATATGGAAGTCATCGAGCATACCGCAAATATCTGGCAATATAAGGAAATCATTGACGATAAGACCGAAATGCATTCGGAGTATCATCAAAAGCGCACGGTTATGCCGTTCGGCGAGATAATCGGGGCAAGAGTACGAGGAAAAAAGCATAAGCACGAGGGTACAAACTGCGACGATTATTTTGAAACGGCGGTCACGGACGATTGTTTTATTGCAGTAGTATGCGACGGAGCAGGCTCAAAGCGCTTTTCAAGGATAGGCGCCCGTGCGGCAGCGGAAACTGCGTCGGCTTTCCTTAAAGATAAGCTTGAACGGCTGTTTTACGGTATGCCCGAGCTGAAACAGGGATTGTCTGCCGAGCTTAGCTCTGCGGAATTTATGGCTGCCTGCGGAAGAATTGCGCCGCTTGTGCAGCAGTCCGCAAAAAAAGCCTTTACCGCACAGCAGAATGAACTGCAAAAAATTGCGGATAATGAAATATACGAGAAAGTCCTCGGAAGAAAACCCGTGCTTTCCGATTTGTCGTCGACATTTCTGGCAGCGGTCGTCGTGCCGCT